>JAOPWU010000082.1 GCA_025965515.1 Mycobacterium sp. | reverse complement strand
ACCTCGAGCCGTGGCTCGTGGGCCTGCGGCTGGCCCCCAGGTCATCGGGCCTACCGGAGCCACGGCGGCGGTCCGCTGCCCGGCGAGCGGGCCTGCTCGCTTGTCCGCGAGCAGCTCGACCGCACCTCAGCGCCCCGGTTCCGGGTCCGGGTCAGCCCGCCGGGACGGCTGCCTCGGCCAGCCGGACCGCGGGG
This sequence comes from Mycobacterium sp., assembly GCA_025965515.1. Taxonomy (GTDB): domain Bacteria; phylum Actinomycetota; class Actinomycetes; order RYN-182; family RYN-182; genus RYN-182. The sequence goes on along the minus strand of JAOPWU010000082.1, from coordinate 17,080 downwards.
TCCGCGGCGACCTCGGGCCGGACCGCCCCGCCGCGACCGAGGAGGCGGCGCGCGTCCAGGACGTCTCGGGGGCGGTCGACTGCGAGGACCGCGCGCAGTGCGTCCCCGCGGAGCCACATGGCTGCCCACGGTTCCCCGCCGTCCGGCCGCCCGCGGTAGACCAGCCGATCCCCCGGTGCGTGATGGCCCACGTACTGCAGCCGGTGGCCGAGCTGGTCCGACCAGAAGTAGGGCACGGGGTCGTACGGCTCCGCGGCGCCGAGGAGGTTCCGCGCGGCGGCCCGGCCGGACGCGGCGGCGTGCTCCCAGTGCTCGACCCGGAGCTCGCCTCCGGAGCGCTCCGACGGGAAGCGGACGATGTCGCCGGCACCGTAGACGCCCGCAGGTCCGGCGGCGAGGTGGGAGTCCACGACGAGGGCGCCGTCCCGGGCCAGGGTCAGGCCGCTGTCGGCCAGCCACGCGGTCCGGGGCCGGGCGCCGATGCCGACGACGACCACGTCGGCGTCGATCCGGTCGCCCCCGGCCAGGTCCACCCCGCCCGGGTCGATCCCGGTGACGGCGGAGTTCAGGCGCAGGTCGATGCCATGCTCGGCGTACCAGGGCACGGTGTGCCGTCCCACCTCCGCGGGCAGCGCCCCGGCGAGCGGCGTCGAGGCGGCGTCCACCACGGTCACCGCGCAGCCGCGCGCGGCGGCGATCGTCGCGACCTCCGCGCCGATCCAGCCGGCGCCGACCACGGCGACGGCGCGCGCGCCGTCGAGCGCGGTCCGAAGCCGGAGCGCGTCGCCGAGCGTCCGGAGCTCGAAGACGTCCGCGGCGGCCTGCCCCGGTAGCCGCAGCGGCTCGGAGCCGGTGGCCACGACGAGCCCGTCGTAGGCGTGCGTCCCCGCCGCGGTGACGACCTCGCCGGGACGCAGGCGCTCCGCCGCGGAGGCCGTGTGCACCTCCACCCCGAGGGCGTCGTAGTCGGCCTCGAGCGTCGTCGTGTCGATGTCGCCCCGGAGTACCTCCTTGGACAGCGGGGGCCGGTCGTACGGCCGGTGCTCCTCCTCGGTGAGCAGGGTGATCGCGCCGCTGTACCCGTCCTGCCGCAGCGTCGTCACCGCGGCGTGCCCGGCGAGCCCGCCACCGACCACGACCACCCGTTGCGGGGCGCTCACGCGACCTGCTCCGCGCCGGCGGCCCAGGCGGCCAGCGCGCGCAGGGTCCGCGCGCCGGCGGGGTCCTCGTCGGTGCAGCAGGGCAGCACGACGACCTCGTCCACGTGCGCGCCGTACTGCGCCAGCCGGTCGCACACCGCGGCCTCGTCGCCGAGGACGGACATGGTGTCCACCAGGTCGTCCGGTATGGCGGCGAGGAGGTCGCGGGGGTGCGGGCGGCCCAGCGCGTAGGCGACGACCTCCCCGAACCCCGCCTGCCGGAACATGTCCGCGTACCCGGGGGCGGCGAGGTACCCGACGAGCGTGCGCCGGACCTGTTCCCGGGCCAGCTCCACGCCGCCCACGGCGACCGGTACCCAGGCCGCGAGCCGGGGCGTGGCACGGTCAGCCTTCCGCGCCGCAGCGGCCAGCTGGGCGGCGAGTGTCTCAGCGGCGGCGACCGTCACGAGCGACACCACCATCCGGTCGCCGTGCCGCGCCGCGACCTCCACCGCGGCGGGACCGAACGCGGCCACGGTCACCGTCGAGCGGGGCGCGGGCAGCCGGAGTTGATACCCCCGCGACCGCACGACGCTGCCGTCCCCGTCCGACTTCCCCCCGGCCAGCAGCGGCCGGAGCGCTGTCGCGGACTCCCGAAGCCCGGTGACGGACCGGGCGCGGTCGCGGCCGTGCCACTCCTCCACCACGACCGGGCTGGACGTGCCGAGCGCGATGTCGACCCGCCGGCCGGTGACGGCCGCCACCGACGCGGCGCCGACCGCGATCGTCATCGGGTCCCGCACGGTGACGGCCAGCGGCCCGATGGTGAGCGAGATCCGCTCGGTCGCGAGGCCGATCGCTGTCGCCAGCGCGAACGCGTCGTAGGTGGCCATCTCGCCGATCCACAGCTCGGAGAATCCGAGCGCGTCCGCCGTCCGCGCCGTCTCCAGTGCCTCCTCGGGTGGCCGGTCCTGCCACAGCCCGAGTGACACCGCCAGCGCCGGCTGCCCGCCGGTCATCGCTGCCCCGCGAGCTCCGGGCCCCGCTTCCGCAGCGTCGCCTTGTCGATCTTCCCGATCGGGGTCTTCGGCAGGGCATCGACGAAGACGACCTGGCGCGGCGTCTTGAACTTCGCCAGCCGCGCGGCGCAGTGGGCGATCACCTCACGGTCGGTCAGCGACTGCTTCGGGTGGAGGGCGACGACGGCGACGACCGTCTCCCCGTACGTCTCGTGCGGGATCCCGATGACCGACGCCTCGGCGATGGCGGGGTGGGCGTGCAGGACGTCTTCGATCTCACGCGGGTACACGTTCGCCCCGCCCACGATGATCATGTCGGTCTTGCGGTCGACGATGTAGATGTAGCCGTCGGCGTCCCGCATCCCGATGTCGCCGGTGTGCAGCCAGCCCTCGCGGATCGCCTCGGCAGTGGCCTCCGGGCGTCCCCAGTAGCCGGGCGTGACGTTCGCGCCGCGGATCAGGATCTCCCCGCGCTCACCCGGCGGGGCCTCGCCCTCCTCGACGGACCCGACCCGGACGTCGACGAGCGTCACCTCGCGCCCGCAGGACGTCAGGCGGCGGTGGCCGTCGTCGAGGCTGTGCTCGTGGTGGCGCAGGATCGTGGTCAGCGTCGAGCTCTCGGTCAGCCCGTACATCTGGACGAAGATCGGCCCGAACCGCTCGAGCGCCCGCCGCAGGACGGGCTCGGGGATCGGCGCGGCCGCGTAGAAGACGCCGTGCAGGCTCGACAGGTCCAGCGTGGCCAGCAGGTCCTCCCGCTCGAGGAGCAGGGCGATCATCGTCGGCACGAGCAGCATGTCCGTGACGCCGTACCGCTCCACCAGGGTGAGGACCCGCCCGGCCTCGAAGGGCACCGGTATGACGGTCATGCCCCGCATCAGGGCGGCGAGGTGCGAGATGCACCCGGAGTGGTAGTACGGGCCGCACGCGAGGTACACGCCCTCCGGGTTCGTGTAGCACTCCATCAGCCAGTTCGTCGCGCTGGACAGGAGGTTCGTGTGCGTGAGCTGCACGCCCTTGGGACGGCCGGTCGTGCCGCTCGTGTAGATCAGCATGGCGGTGCTGGCGGGGTCGACCTCGACCGCGGGCGACGCCGCGGACGCCGCGGCGAGCATCGTCTCGTAGTCCACGGTGCCCGGCGCGTTCCCACTGACCGTGACGATGTGGCGCAGCGCCGGCAGGGTGTCCCGGGCCGCGTCGAGGACCCCGAGTAGGTCGTCGGAGGTGATGACGACCGACGCCCCGGAGTCCTCCAGGACGTACGCCACCTCCTCCTGCTTGAGCTTCTCGTTGACGTTGACCATGATCGCGCCGGCCATCGTGATGCCGAAGGGCAGCTCGGCGCAGGTCAGGCAGTTCCCGAGCAGCATCGCGACGCGGTCCCCGGGTCGCACGCCCAGCTCGGCGAGGCCGTTCGCGATCCGTGCGGAGCGGTCGGCGAGTTCCGCGAACGAGTACCGCCGCGAGGCGGTGTCGTCGATCAGTGCTGTCCGGCCGGACAGCATCCGACTCTGTCTGGTGACGATGTCCCCGAGTACGCGCATGCTGCCGTTCCTTCCGGGCGGGGTCGGTCGATGGATTGTCGAACTGCTACGACGTGGAACGGCTCACTCGACGGTCACGCCGACGGGGCCCATGCCGGTGAACTCGGCGACGAACTCGTCGCCGGCGTGGGCGTCGACCGCCCGGCAGGGCGACCCGGGTAGGACGACGTCACCGGCGTGCAGGCCGATGCCATAGTCGTTCAGCTTCTGTGCGAGCCAGCAGATCGCTCGGAGCGGGCTGCCCAGGACTTCGGACATCGGCGCTGCGCCCACCACCTCGCCGTTGCGCCGGAGGGTGACCTCCGTCGTACGGAGGTCGAGGCCGAGGGGCGAGAACCCCCGCTCGGCGAGGACGAATCGCGCGGAAGACCCGTTGTCGGCGACCGTGTCCGCCCAGCGCACCTGCCAGTCGGCGATGCGGCTGTCGACGATCTCGAGCGCCGGCGTGACGAACGCAGTCGCGGCGAGGACGGCCGCCGGGGTCACCGGACCGCTGAGGTCCGCGGCCAGCACGAAGGCGAGTTCCGGTTCGACCTTGGGGTGCACCAGGTCCGCGCGGCGGAACGACCCGCCGTCCGGGATCCACATGGTGTCGAACAGGTGGCCGTAGTCCGGCTCGGCGACACCCGCCATGTCCTGCATCGCCTTGCTGGTCAGCCCGATCTTCTTGCCGACGACCCGGTGGCCGAGGCCGCGCCGGATGTCGACCACGGCCAACTGCACCGGGTACGCGTCCGTGGGCTCGAAGCCCCCGGGCGTGGCCGTCAGCGGGTCGATCGGTGTGGCACGCTGCTCGGCGTCCCACAGCCGGGCAGCCACCACCTCGATCTGGTCACCGTTGTGCGGCGGAACGGTCCCCGTCATCGCGCCGCTCCGGCCGGGGCGCGCTCGACGAACTCGAGCGCCAGCTCCTCGAGCATGTCCTCCTGGCCGCCGACGGCACCCCGCCGGCCCGCCTCGAGCAGCAGGTCGCGCGGTTCGACCCCGTACCGCGTCCCGACCTCGATCGCCTTGTGCAGGAAGCTCGAGTAGATCCCGGCGTACCCGAGGGTGAGACTCGCGCGGTCGATGACCTGCGGGGAGGTCATCTGCGGCCGCACGACGTCCTCGGCGACGTCCATGAGCGCGAACTCGTCGATGCCGAGGTCGATCCCCATCCGCCGGGCGACCGTCGCGAACACGTCGCCCTGGTTGTTGCCGGCTCCGGCGCCGAGCCCTGCGAGCGTGCCGTCGATGTACGTTGCGCCGGCCCGCATCGCGGAGAGGCTGTCTGCGACGGCGAGCCCGAGGTTGTTGTGGGCGTGGATGCCGATGTCGCACGAGACCGCCGCACGGACCGCGGCGATCCGGTCGGCGACCTCCGACTCGAGCATGTGGCCCGCCGAGTCCGCGAGGTACACGGCCTCCGCGCCCGCCTCCGCCATCATCCGGGCCTGCTCCGCGACGACCTCCGGCGGCGCCATGTGGGTCATCATCAGGAAACCCATGGTCTTGATGCCGAGCTTCCGGCCCAGCTCGATGTGCTGGAGGCACACGTCCGCCTCGGTGACGTGTGTCGCCACCCGCACACCGCTGACGCCGTGGTCGACGGCCTCCCGCAGCTCGTCCATGACCCCGATACCGGGGATGAGGAGCGTGAACAGCGTCGCGTCCCCGAGCACGGAGGCGGCCGCGTCGAACAGGTCCACGTTCTCCGTCCGGGCGAACCCCTGCAGCAGCGACGAGCCGCCGAGCCCGGCACCGTGGCCGACCTCGATGTTGCGCACGCCCGCGCCGACCAGCCCGGCGACGACGTCGCGGCAGAACTCGGGCGTGATCTGGTGATCGACGGCGTGGCTGCCGTCCCGCAGGGTCGAGTCGACGTACTGGAATTCGGTCATGAGGTGACGGCTCCGTTCCGCGGGGCGAGGGTGGCTGCGGCCGGCTGGGCGCGCCGGGCGATTGCCGTGGCCACCGCGATCGCGGCGGCGGTCATGATGTCGAGATTTCCGGCGTAGGGCGGGAGGAAGTCCCCGGCGCCCTCGACCTCCGTGTAGACGGTGAGCTTGGTCCCGTTCAGCGTCGGCCCTCGGAACCGGTATCCCGGCACGTACGACCGGACACGGTCGGCGACGGTGGAGACCTCTGCGCGCACCCGGTCGAGGTCGATGTCACCCTCGGCCAGCGCGTACACCGTGTTGTGCATGAGCGGCGGCGGGTCCGCCGGGTTGAGGACGACGATCGCTTTACCCCGCCGGGCGCCGCCGAGCTTCTCGATGGCTCCACGAGTCTTGTGGGTGAACTCGTCGATGTTCTGCCGCGTGCCCGGGCCAGCGCTCCGGCTGGCGATGGTCGAGACGATCTCGGCGTAGCCCACCTCGCCGAGAGCCCGGTGAAGGGCATGCACGATCGGGACGGTGGCCTGCGCGACGCAGCTGACCATGTTGATGTTCGGCGCGTCGAGGTGCTCGGCGAGGTTCACCGCCGGGATCACCATCGGGCCGACCGCGGCGGGCGTCATGTCGATGGCGCGGATGCCCGCCTCGGCCAGCCGCTCCGCGTGGCCGAGGTGCGCCCGCGCGGTCGTGGCGTCGAAGACGAGCTCCGGCCGGTCGTCGTGCGCGAAGATGCCGTCGATGCCATCCGCCGTTGTCGCGTGCCCCCGGGACCGGGCGAGCGCGAGGCCCTCCGACGCCGGGTCGACCCCGGCCATCATCACCAGCTCGAGCGCCGGCTCACGGGCGATCTTGAGCATCAGGTCGGCTCCGATGTTGCCGGACCCGAGAATTGCCACCTTCATGTCACGCCTCTCCTCGCGCCACCGGTGTCGGGGGTCGCGTTTGATCTGACTCATGGGCGGGGTGCGGTGCCGTGGGATGTCGTCCGGAGCGGCGCACGTCCACCCCGCCGTCGCTCGGGAACACCGCCCCGGTGACGTACGGTGCCTCCGACCTGCTGGCCAGGAGCACGTACAGCGCCGCGTGGTCCGCGGGCTCGGACACGAACCCCAGCGGTACGGTCCCGGCGATCCGCTCGAGCAGGTCCGGACGGTCGCCGAGCCCGCCGCTCCCGAACGTGCCCTCGGACAGGCCCCGGAGTCCGGTCGCGGTGGCACCAGGGGCCACCGCGTTCACCCGGACGTCCGGCGCGAGCTCATGGGCGAGCTGGCGCATCAGGCCCACGACGGCGTGCTTGGCCGCCACGTACAGCGCTCCCCCGCCGCCCGCGTACCGGCTGCTGCTGGACGCGGTGAAGATCAGGCTGCCGCGGGTGCGCCGCAGGTGCCCCGCCACCGTGCGCGCACACAGCAGGTGGCCCAGCACGTCGACGTCGAACAGCTCGTGGAACGCGCCCGGCAGGTCACGGAGGGGGGCGTCCTCGATCCGCGCCCACATGTCGTGGATGCCCGCGTTGGCGACGCACGTGTCGAGCGGCCCGAAGGCGTCCACCGTGGTGCGCACAGCCCGCTCGTGCGCCTCGGGGTCCCGCACGTCGCCGCCGACCACGACCACCCGGTCGGGACGGGCCGCGGCCACGTCGGCCAGGCCGTCGGGGTGCAGGTCCAGCACACCCACGCTCGCGCCCTCGGCGAGGAACCGCTCGACCACCGCACGCCCGATGCCGCCGCCGCCCCCGACGACGAGGGCTACCTGTCCCGCCAGTCGACCGATGTCGCTCACAGGAACGTGTTGATGTTCTTGGACAGGAGCAGCGACTGCCCCAGGACCGCCCTGCGTCGGGCGATGCGCAGCCCGTCGCCGGTCCGGCGCAGCACGTCCCGCCGACGGGCGGTCAGGACGTCCTGTTCGTCGCGGTGCCGGTTCCGGTAGTTCAGCAACAGGGAGTGAACGACGTACTCCACGGCGTCGCTGGCGTCGCCGGCCGCGTCCTCGACCTCGATGTTCGCGACGAGGTGGAAGTGCCGGGTCGCCGGGTCCTCGGCCCACGCGGTCTCTGCGTTGTATCGCGCAACGCGCCGGGACAAGTCCTGGAGGTTGTCGTCGAAGTACGACATCTGCTCGGGGCGGATGCTGCCGATCGGATCGCGGCGCTGCCGGTTGGTGACGCCCGGGACCCAGTAGTGCACGTCGTCGGTGAACAGGGACAGCCAGTCGTCGTAGCGCTCCTCGTCCAACAGTCGCGCCTCGCGGTACAGGAACCCGCTGATCTCGTGGTGCAGCGCCAGCGTCTCCAGCGCGGTGCCAGTGGTCACGACGGCACCTGGTCCCAGGAGTCGGCCTGCATGAGCTGGGCCCACCGGCTCAGGAACGCCCGCTGGTTCGCGTCGTTGACCTGCCCGTGGTAGAGGTTGCCCGGCAGCTCGGGATGAGTCGTTGCGGTACCGAGGCCGAGGCCGTAGTACAGCCGCTGGCGCCGGGTGACGACGCCGTCGTTCGCCCGCGTCGCGTACTCCCAGTTCTCGCCGTCGTCCATCTCGAACACCCCGGAAGGCGCGAACGTCATCATCACGCCCTTGCGGTAGGCGTCCTTGATCTCCTGCGGGGCGTTGCGGTTGACGAGGATCCAGGTCTGCAACTCGATCTGCTGCGGCCCGCGGGGCTGCCACACCCGGAAGGTGTTCTGGCCCGGCAGGAACGAGAAGTTCGGGAAGACGTTGACCGATGCCATCGAGCCGACCATGCGCGCCCGGGTGGGGCCCAGCCGCTCCGCCATGGCCGGCTCGCGCCCACGCAGGTACCGGAGGATCGCCCGGTCCCCGAGCGTGGCCGCGTTCCCGACGAGGTCGAGGTTGAACTCCCAGCAGTGGCCGTTGACGTTGGCCTGGTAGCTCTCACCATCCGTGGCGGACGGCACGCTCTTGCCGAGCATCGCCCGCGCGCCGGAGTCGTGCGTCCAGCCCGCGTGCAGCGCGTCGCCGGCGAAGTTCTCGGCCGCGATCTTCCAGTTGCAATTCAGTACCGAGCTGATGCAGCCGGGCAGGAACTCGGTCCCCCCCTCGTCGTTGTCCAGCAGGACGTCGAGGTAGTAGGTGAAGTCGCCGAAGTACTCGGTCAGCGACGGCGCGCCCGGGTCGAACGTGCCGAACACCAGGCCCTTGTACGTGGCGACCTGGGCGACCGGAGTAAGCCCGAGTTTGGTGCGGTCGAATCCGGGACTTCGGTCGAACGCGGCCTGCTCGTGCATGCCGACCAGCGAGCCGTCCAGGCCGAACGACCAGCCGTGGTAGTTGCAGACGAATCCGCGGGCGTTGCCGGCCTCCGCGTGGCAGACCACGTTGCCGCGGTGGGGGCAGCTGTTGAGGAAGGCGCCGATCGAGCCGTCCCGCTTGCGCGTGACGATGACCCGGTCCTGGCCCATCGTCGTCGTCACGTAGTCGCCCGGCTTCGCCAGCTGCGACTCGTGCGCGAGGAAGAGCCAGCAGCGCGCGAAGATCTGTTCGAGCTCCTGGGCGTAGAGGTCCGGGTCCCAGTAGATGGACCGGTCCACCGAACCCTCCTCGGTGTCGACCAGGCGGCTGATGTCGACGGCGGTCGGGGCGGTCATGCGACGTTCTCCTCTTTTTCGTTGAGCAGCACGGTGACGACGCCGTCGACGACCTCGACGCCGTACACGGCCAGCGCCACGGTGGCGGGGAAGCACAGCGGTTGGCCGGTACGGACGTTGAAGCGCGCCCAGTGCACCGGGCAGCTCACCTCGTCGCCCTCGAGGTCTCCCTCGACCAGGCTGGCCAGCGCGTGGGTGCAGGTGTCGGCGGTCGCGTGGTACCGGCCGTCGACGTTGTAGACCGCGATCGGGGCGCCCCCCGGCACCTCGACGCGCCGCATCTCGCCGGGCGGGAACTCCGCGGCGGGGCACACCTCGGTCCGGGCGCCGTCGCTCACGCCGCCACCTCCGCCGTCTCCCCGGTGGCGTGCACCTGAAGGAACCCGAGTCCAGTGATCCACTCGGGGACGGCGTAGTAGGCGATGACCTCGCCGCGGGCGCCCGGCACGGCCGACATCGCGGCGACGAAGTTGCGGATCTCGAGGGCCCCGTTGCCGCCCTCCCGCAGGACGGTCTCGTCCGGCATCGCGCAGAGTCCCTCGACGTCGCCGCGGACGACGTGGTCGAGGACCATCCGGTCGAAGTCGCTGTTGATCCGCCCCATGTCGGCCGCGCCGACCGAGTGGCTGATGCCGCCGCTGCCGATGACCGCGACGCGCTCACCACCCGGCCACGCCTCGACGGCGTCCCTCAGGAGCCGGCCGAGCCGGGCGGCCCGGCGCATCGGGATGACCGGATCGACGCCGCAGGCGAGGTAGAACGGGATGACCGGGGCGTCCCCGGCCGGGGCGACGATGAGCTGCTGCGGGACCGCCACGCTGTGGTCGACCGTCAGCACCTTGGCGCAGGCCAAGTCGAAGTCGTTCGCGAGGACGTGACGCAGGATGTGCTCGGCCAGCGCGGGGTGGTGCGGGATCTCGCGGCGGTCCAGCCCCGGCATGCGGTCGATCGGGCCGTCGAGCTCTCCGATCCCCAGGAGCGCCTGGGGAAGACAGCCCGGCCCGAACAGGATGTAGTGATCGGTGCCGAACACCACGACGACGTCCGCGTGCAGGTCCCGGAGGCGGCGCGAGGCTTCCTCGTAGGCCGCGAAGACGGCGTCCCGGCGCTCCGCCGGGACAGCCTCGGCGGCCGCGAACATCAGTGGGTCGTGTGGGACCAGGAAGCCCCCGACGATCGTTCCCATCGTCAGCTCACCCGTTCCTTGGTGGTGGCGTCGCGCGCCGGGTCGGCCGGCTGCAGCGGCGCGGCGATCCGGCCCAGGTACGCCGGGATGCTCTCGCCGGACAGGCGCCAGTAGCCCATGAGCAGCATCGGGTTCACGCCGCGCGCGGCGAGCTCGTACAGGTCGAAGTCGCGCAGCAGGCGGACCTCGTCGGCGGTCAGCCGGTACCGCGCCAGCAGCGCGTCGGCGTCCTCCCGGAACGCCTTCTTGGCGCCGCGGTCGACACCGAGGTCGTAGAGGACCTTCTCCAGCATCGTGAGGCTCATCGGCAGCGCTCCGCGAGGAGCCCGACCTCGCGCACGAAGGCGTCGGGCCGCTCGAGCTGCACCCAGTGGCCGCACTTGCCGTACACGTGCAGGTCCGCGTCCGGGAGGTGCGTGCTCGAGAACAGCGCCGCCTGCGGCGGCACGACCCGGTCCTCCCGCCCGTGGAGGACCACCGCGGGCACGGTCACCTTGGCCAGGAAGCCGGCGCTCGGGCCGTGCACGAGTTCGTCCGGGGCGCCGGTGGGCTCCGGGACCAGTCGTCGGAACGCCTGCTGGGCGCCCGCGCGCGCCGAGAGTGCGTGGCGCTGCGCCACCATCTCGTCGGTGACGATCGCGGGGTCGTACGGGAACCGCAGGAGCGACTCGCGCATGTTCTCCGGGCTCGGCTCGTACGACCAGCCCGAACGGAGTCCGTCCGTCAGCGGGAAGTCACCGGCCGGCGTACCGAGCAGGATCAGACCCGCCACCCGGTCGGGGTGGAACACGGCGGTCGCAAGCGAGAGGGCGCCGCCGAAGCTGTTGCCCACGAGGACCGCACGCTCCACGCCGACGGCGTCGAGGAACGCCACCAGGTGCGCGACCCAGAGCCGCATGTCGTAGCGGCCGTCCTCCTTGAACTCCGTCAGCCCGTACCCCGCGATGTCGGGCGCCACGACGCGGAAGTCGGCGGCGAGCGCCGGGATGACCGGCCCCCAGTTGCTGTACGCGCTGACCCCGGGCCCCGAGCCGTGCAGCAGCACGAGAGGGCTCCCGGACCCGCTGTCGTGGTAGTTGGTCCGGTGACCGGCGGCGTCGACGGTCCGGCCCGTCACTGCATCCGCGCCGAGAGAAGCCACGTCGCCTCCGTGATCGATTGATTGATTGATAAATCGGCTGGCGTCTGCACGTTAAGGCGGCGGTAGCGGTGTGTCAACGACATCGGCCCAGACCCGATCGCCGGATCGCGCCGGTACCGGGGAAGGTGCGGGATACGCTCGGCAGCCGGCAGGGCGGACGCCGCCGGTCCCGCGTATCGCAGAGGATTTCGGTGACAGAGCAGGCATCCACCGGTCGGGCGGGCGACCGCAGGCGGGCCGCCGACGGGGACGACGACTCCGAGTGGGAGAAGCGGCGCCGCGAGATCCTCGAAGCGGCGGCCGAGGTGTTCTTCCAGCGCGGTTTCGACCGTGGGACCACCAAGGAGGTGGCCGCCCGGGTCGGCCTGACCCAGCCCGCGATCTACCACTACGTGGGTAGCAAGCAGGACCTCATGATTGAGATCGCGCGGCAGGTGGATGCCGACTTCTCGGCCGCCATCGCCGAGGCGCTGGCGTCCGGGACCGACCCGGTCACGCAACTGCGCGGCGTCGTGTACTCCTTCATGCGGGCGCTGAGCCGCAACCGGCGATCGTTCGCGGTGTACTGGAAGGAGTACCGCGCCATCCCACCCGAGGTGGCGAGGTCCGTCACCGCCCACCAGCGTACGTTCATCGAGCAGGTCAGCCGGCTCGTCACGCAGGTGCAGGAACTGGGCGTGCTCCCCGCCGACCAGCCCACCGAGATCGTCACCCAGGGCATCCTCGGGATGCTGTCGTGGACGTACTGGTGGTACCGCCCCGACGGACCGTCCACGCCGGACGACATCGCTCGCGGTTTCCTCGCCCTGATCGGCCTGTCGGAGGACGAGGAAACGTCCTCGTAGGGAACTGCCGACGCACGCTCCGGGACGCCAGCCATGCCGGTTCGTCGGCGCAACCCTCGGAGGCCTCCGCTCCGACGTCGTGACGGTCGGCGGTCAGGGTGTCGTGTCGGTCCTGATCTCGCTCCGGTCGCCCGACCACAGCGTGTGGAATACCCCGTCGGCGTCGACGCGGCGGTAGGTGTGGGCCCCGAAGAAGTCCCGCTGCGCCTGGATGAGTGCGGCGGGCAGGCGCTCCGAGGCGAGCGAGTCGTAGTACGAGAGCGCCGACGCGAACCCCGGCACAGGGATCCCCGACAGCGCTGCGATCGAGACGATCCGGCGCCACGCGTCCTCGCCCCGGGCGACCGCGTCCGCGAAGTATTCGTCCTCGAGCAGCGTCTCGAGATCGGGATTGTTCTGGTACGCGTCGACGATGCGGTTGAGGAACCGGGCCCGGATGATGCAGCCGCCGCGCCAGATCCTGGCGATCGCCCCCTTGTCGATGTCCCAGCCGTACTCCTTGGCCCCGGCCACGATGGCGTCGAAGCCCTGGGCGTAGGCGACCACCTTCGAGGCGTAGAGAGCGGCGCGCACGTCGTCCTCGAAGCCGTCGTACGCCGACTGCACCTTGGGGCGCTGGCGCACCACCCGCTGCACTGCCGCCCGCTGCTCGGGCTTGCTCGACACCGCGCGGGCGAAGACGGCCTCCCCGATCCCGGAGACCGGCACGCCGAGGCCGACGGCGTTCTGCACCGTCCACACGCCGGTCCCCTTGGAGCCGGCCTGGTCGACGATGACGTCGACCAGCGGCCCCCCCGTCCGCGCGTCCCGCTGCCGGAGCACCTCGGCCGTGATCTCGATCAGGTAGGACTCGAGGTCGCCCTGGTTCCAGGTGGCGAACACGTCGGCGACGGCCTCCACGTCGTGGCCGGCGACGCGGCGCAGCAGGTCGTAGGCCTCGGCGATCAGCTGCATGTCCGCGTACTCGATGCCGTTGTGAATCATCTTGACGAAGTGGCCTGCCCCGTCGGTGCCGACATGCGTGACGCACGGCTCGCCGTCCACCACCGCGGCGATCGAGGCCAGGATGGGGCCGAGGGTCTCGTACGCCTCGGCGGACCCGCCGGGCATGATCGAGGGACCGTGGAGGGCACCCTCCTCCCCGCCGGAAATGCCGGCGCCGACGAAGTTGAGCCCCTTCTCCCGCAGGTCGCGCTCACGGCGGATGGTGTCGAGGAAGTTGGCGTTGCCGCCGTCGACGATGATGTCGCCCGGCTCGAACCGCTCGGCGAGCTGCTCGATGACGGCGTCGGTACCGCGGCCGGCCTGCACCATCACGATTGCCGTCCGCGGCTGCGCGAGCGAGGCCACGAAGTCGTCGACCGACTCCGACGCCACGAACCCCGCTTCGGGGTGCTCCTCGACGAGGGTCCGGGTGCGTTGCGGCGACCGGTTGTAGACCGCGACCGTGTTGCCCTCCCGGCTGGCGAGGTTGCGGGCGAGGTTGGACCCCATCACCGCCAGGCCCACCACGCCGATGTTGGCCCGACCGACGCCCGTGTCGCCTGGGTTGCTCATGGCTGCCCTTTCGCTCGAGGGGCTAGAGCACCCACTCAACCGCTGACCCGGCCGCGCGTCGAGCTAGGCCCGGGTGCCGCGCTGCTGCGCTGCAGTCTGCGGCCGCCGCGCGTTTTTCGCCCATCCCGGCCAGCAGGAATCGACTGGCGGGGCTGGCTGCCACAGCAGGTGTTCGGCTGGCGTGGATCCCAAGGGCAGCAGGCGCGGGCATCGTGGGAAGCGCCCCGGACGGCGTCGTGCGCGGGGTGCAGGCGTCAGGAGTAAGAGGAGCGCCGTCATGAGCGAGAACGACTCCACGAGCCCCCAGGGGACGAACACCCGCCCCGAGCAGATTCGGCGTCTGCTGGCCAGCCGACCACGTCGCTGGGCCGTGGCGGTCGGCCTGGCGGGTGCGGTGGCAGGACTGACCGTCGCCCTCACGACGGCCTCCGCGGCGCCGGCAGCGTCCCCGGCTCCGAGCCCCGCGCCCGCCGGCAGCGCCGCGCCCGGCGGGGGGTCCAACGCCCGCTCCGGACCGGCCGCCGGGGGCGCATCCGGCACGGTCGGCACGGTTTCCTCCTCGGGCTTCACCCTGACGACGGCGGCGGGCCAGGGCGTGACCGTCGACGAGGGGTCCGCCACCGCCTTCCAGAACGGGACCGTCCCGGCCTCGGCGAGTGCGGTCACGACAGGCGAGACCGTGCTCGTCCTGGGGACGACCAGCGGAACGACCATCACGGCCACGCAGGTCACCGTGCTACCGACCAACGGCGGCGGAGCCGCTGCCTCCGCGGCGGCGGGGGTGATCCCCTTCCAGAGCGGTAGCCCGAGCGCGTCCAAGACGGTCGGTCAGATCCCGGCGAACTACAGCGAGGGCTCGGGGACGATCGTGGGCGGGACGGCCGCGAACGGGGCCACGGAGGCTGCGCTCGCTGCCTACCCCGGGGGCGTCGTCGACCGTGTCGTGCAGTTGAGCAACGGCGAGTACGAGGTGCACTACATCGGCGTGAACTGGCCGCACCACATCTTCGTCGACCAGGGCTTCACGGTCGTCGGCGCCTACTAGCCCACCGAGGGGGTCGCGGCTCGACCCTGCGCGGCGTAGCGGGTAGACATCCGCCAGCCTCGGGTTTGCCGAGCGCGCCGTGAGGGGGCTGGTGCATGAGGGTCGCGCTGTTCGCCACCTGCCTGGTGGACACGATGGTGCCGCAGGTGGCGTGGGCGACGGCCGCGCTGCTGGAGCGGCTGGGTCACGAGGTGGTCGTCCCGCCCGGGCAGGCGTGCTGCGGGCAGCTGCACGTCAATACCGGCTACCGGCGGGAAGCCGTCCCGGTCGTCGCCAACCACGTGCGCGCCTTCGCCGGGGCCGAGGCGATCGTCGCGCCATCCGGCTCGTGCGTCGCCTCGGTGCACCACCAGCAGGCCGCGGTGGCCCGGCGGGCCGGCGAGCGGGCCCTCGCCGACGAGGCGGCCGCGCTGGCCGGGCGGACCTACGAGCTGTCGCAGTTCCTGGTCGACGTCCTGGGCGTGACCGACGTGGGCGCGTACTACCCGCACCGGGTCACCTACCACCCGACCTGCCACGCCCTGCGGCTGCTGCGGGTGGGCGACCGGCCGCTGCGGCTGCTGCGCGCCGTGCGGGGCCTGGAGCTCGTGGAGCTGCCCGGCGCCGACCAGTGCTGCGGCTTCGGCGGCACCTTCGCGGTGAAGAACGCCGACACGTCGACCGCGATGCTCGCCGACAAGATGAGCAACGTGTTCGCGACGCACGCGGAGGTCTGCACCGCCGGGGACGCCTCGTGCCTGCTGCACATCGGCGGCGGGCTCTCGCGGCTGCGGTCGGGCACCCGGACGGTGCACCTGGCCGAGATCCTCGCGGCCACCGAGTCGGCGGTACCCCCACGCCGGGCGACGCGCCGGGCGACGCGGGTGTTCGCCACCGGCCGGGGGGAGCGGGCGTGAGCGCCACGTTCCTGGGCCTGCCGGCCGCCCCGCGCGGGGTCGGCAACCTGCGGGGCGACCGCCCGTTTCCGGACGCCGCCCGCGACGCGCTGCGCGACGGGCAGCTGCGTGCCAACCTCGGCCACGCCACGGCCACGATCCGCGAGAAGCGGGCCGCCGTGGTCGCCGAGGTCCCCGACTGGGCGGAGCTGCGTGCGGCGGGTGCGGCGATCAAGGCGGCGACCATGGCCCGGCTCGACGAGCACCTGGAGGAGCTGGAGCGCCAGGTCACCACCCGGGGCGGCACCGTGCACTGGGCCCGCGACGCCGCTGAGGCCAACCGCATCGTCACCGAGCTCGTTCGGGCAACCGGCAGCGACGAAGTGGTCAAGGTCAAGTCGATGGCCACCCAGGAGATCGGCCTGAACGAGGCGCTCGAGGCCGCGGGCATCACCGCGCACGAGACCGACCTCGCGGAGCTGATCGTGCAACTCGGCCACGACAGGCCGAGCCACATCCTGGTACCGGCGATCCACAAGAACCGGGCCGAGATCCGCGAGATCTTCCTGCGCGAGATGCCAGGGGTCGACCCGGACCTCACCGACGAGCCGCGCCGGCTGGCGATGGCAGCCCGCGCGCACCTGCGCGAGCGGTTCCTCCGGGCGCGGGTGGCGATCAGCGGCGCCAACTTCGCCGTCGCGGAGACCGGCACCCTCGCGGTCGTCGAGAGCGAGGGCAATGGCCGGATGTGTCTGACCCTGCCGGAGACCCTGATCACGGTCATGGGGATCGAGAAGGTCGTGCCGACCTGGCGCGACCTCGAGGTCTTCCTGCAACTCCTCCCCCGCAGCTCGACCGGCGAGCGCATGAACCCGTACACGTCGCTGTGGGCGGGCGTGGCCCCCGGCGACGGACCGGCCGCGTTCCACCTCGTGCTCCTCGACAACGGCCGCACCAGGGTGCTCGCCGACGAGGTCGGGCGCCAGGCGCTGCACTGCATCCGCTGCTCGGCCTGCCTCAACGTCTGCCCGGTCTACGAGCGGGTCGGCGGGCACGCCTACGGCTCCGTCTACCCGGGCCCGATCGGCGCGGTGCTCTCCCCGCTGCTGACCGGGGTGGAGGACAACGCGTCGCTGCCGTACGCCTCGTCGCTGTGCGGGGCCTGCTACGACGTCTGTCCGGTGGCGATCGACATCCCCGCGATCCTGGTGCACCTGCGGGCCGAGCACGTCGAGGCCCAGCAGC
>JAOPWU010000040.1 GCA_025965515.1 Mycobacterium sp. | reverse complement strand
CCTGTGCGCCCGGCGTGGTCAGGCCCCAGCCGAACGGGAACAGCGGGCTGTAGGCCGCGTCGCCCACGTTGATCGGCTCCTGGTCGGCCGACCGGGGCCAGCTCTGCGAGAGCTGCCCGGTGAACGGCCGGTCGCCGAACAGCACGTCCGCGACGCCGGCGCCCTCCGTACCCGGCAGCCAGGAGGCGACGAGCGCGCTCATCTCGCCGAGCTGCGGGGTCACGACCTGCGGCCGCCCGGAGACGACGAGGACCACGCACTTCGGCAGGGACGAGCAGACCTTGTCGATGGCCGCGGTGTCCTGCGCCTTCAGCTCCATGGTCTTCGGCTCGCGCGGCACCCCGTTGTCGGCGGGGTCGCCGGACCACAGTGGGCCGCCGACGTCACCGAAGCCCTCGCTGTACGGGGTCTCGCCGACGACGACGACGCCCACGTCGTACCCGGCCGTGGGGGCCGAGGCGTCCTGGCTGTAGGTGATGTCAGCGCCCGGCGCGACCTGGCGCATGCCCTGCAGGATCGTCGTGCCCTGGGTGTGGGTGCCCGACTGGCCCTGCCAGGTGATCGTCCAGCCGCCGGCCTGGTTGCCGAGGTTGTCGGCGTTGCGGCCCGCGACGTAGACGTGCGCGTTCTTCGCCAGCGGCAGCACGTTGCCGGAGTTCTTCAGCAGCACCTGCGACTCGGCCGCGGCCTGGCGGGCCACGGCGCGGTGCGCCGCGTCGCCGATCTCGCCCGCGTGGGTCCGGTCCGCGTACGGGTGCTCGAACAGCCCGAGGGCGAACTTCTCGGTCAGAATGCGCGAGACGGCGTCGTCGATGCGGGACGTCGCCACGTGGCCGGCGTGCACCTCACTGACGAGCGTGGTCTCGAACTGCTGGTAGCTGAACGGCTCCATGGCCATGTCGCCGCCCGCGTTCACGTACGCGTCGACCTTCTCCGCGTACGTCGGGAGCGGGATCTGGTCGAGCCCGTTGTAGTCGCTGATCACGAACCCGTCGAAGCCGACGGTGTCCTTGAGCCAGTTCTGCAGCGCCAGCTTGTCGGCGTGCATCTTGAGCGGGTTGCCGAGGCCGTCGTCGGTGAGGTCGACCGAGGAGTAGGACGGCATGACCGACCCGACGTGGTGCTGCTGCACGGCCGGGACGTAGGGCGCGAGGTCGACCGTGGCGAAGTGCTGCAGGCTCTGCTGGGTGATGCCCTGGTCGATCGGGTAGTTGCTGCTGTGCGCGCCCGCCGCGTCGCGGCCGCTGCCGTAGGTGGTGTCGCCGTCACCGGCGAAGTGCTTCGCGGTCGCCAGCACGTGGTCGCTCTGGGACAGCTGCGACGGCGAGGTGCCCTGGAACCCGTCGATCGCAGTCTCCATCGAGATGACCAGCGACGGGTCCTCGCCGAACGACTCGTAGGTCCGGCCCCAGCGGTCGTCGCGCGCGACGCAGATGCAGGGGGCGAACACCCAGGGGATGCCGGTCGCGCGCGTCTCGGTCGCCACCATGTGCTCGGCCTGCTGGACGAGCGCCGGGTCGCGCGTCGAGCCCAGGCCGATGTTGTGGGGGATCAGCGTCGAGCCGTACAGGTTGCCGTGCCCGTGCACCGAGTCGATGCCGTAGAGCAGCGGGATGTGCAACCGGGTCTGCAGCGCCTGGGACTGGTAGGCGTCGACCATGTCGGCCCAGGCCGCCGGGTCGTTCGTCGGGGGCGTGGACCCGCCGCCCGACAGCAGCGACCCGAGGTGCCAGGTCGTGATCTGGCTGCGGTCGGCGTCGACGGCGCCGCGCTCGGCCTGCGTCATCTGGCCGACCTTCTCCTCGAGCGTCATCCGGCCCAGGAGGTCGTGCACCCGCGCGGCGGTGGGGAGCGACGGGTTGAGGTACGCGGGGACGGTTGTCACCCCGCCGGGGGTGGTCGCTGCGGCGCCGGGAGAGGTGGCGCCCACCAGCGACACCGCCACCGCGCCGAGGACCGTTGCGACGCCCCTGCGGGTGAGGCGCCACCCCCGGCGGTGGCGGCGCAGGGGGCGAGGAACCTGGGACATGACGGCCTCCTCAGGACGGCAGTACCGCTCCGTCGGCGTTGACGAAGCGGGCAAATCCGCCCCGCGCGTGGCGAGGTAGTTGCGGATGCTGCACGTTTGCTGGGAGCCGGCGCAAGGACGGTTGAACGACAGAAGTCCCGCCCGCAACTGCCTCGCACGGCCGCCCTCTGGCCAGCCGTCGTCGGATCATGCGGGCGAACCGGCGATCACGGGCGGGCAGACGTCCGCCGAGCGGCGGCACCTACCGGCGGCCGCCGATCCCCCCGCCGCCGAACGTAGTGCGGCTGCTCGGGATGGAGCTCGGCTGCGACCGGTCACGGTGGGGTTGCGCTGCGTCACTCTTCCGCCAGGTCTGTGTTCGCCCGGAGCGGGAAGAGATCACCCAGCTCGGCCGACCGGCCGACGATCGAGGAGGTCCCGGTGGGTATCGGCGCAGGCATCGTTCTCCTGGCGTTGGGTGCAGTCCTGACCTTCGCCGTCCACGTCTCGACGAGCG
>JAOPWU010000012.1 GCA_025965515.1 Mycobacterium sp. | reverse complement strand
GCCGGGTGGCGGCGCGCGGCAGGGCGGGGGACGGGTCGGCCGCGGGGCGGTCCTGCGGGGCGGGACGGGCCTGCCGCTCCCGCGCCGTCAGCGGCGTGCTGCTGGTGCCCCCGCCCGGTGCCGTGGCCAGCAGCTGCTGGAACAGGTCACCGGGAACGGCGGGAACGGCCGCGGTCGTCGCCGTGGGGGACCCACCGCGCGACGACGTGATGCTGGCCAGCGTGTTCACGCATCCTCCGAACGTCCGTACTGCTGATGCATCGAGGTCCCCGTCCGTAGGAACTCGACGCCGCGAGAAGGGGGAGCCGCCTCCGTGGGGCTCCCCACCATCGAGATCGGGGCCGGTCGGACGGTGCTGGACCGCCTGAACGGGTGAGCCGCACCGTGCAATCGAGCCGAACCGGCGTGCGTCAGGCGGTGCCGCCGAGCGCGCGGTAGTGCCCGAGCACGGTGGCGACGTAGTTCTGGGTCTCCGCGTACGGGGGGACGCCCCCGGCGTTGCGGACAGCGGTGGGGCCGGCGTTGTAGGCGGCCAGCGCGAGGTCCGGGCGCCCGCCGAAGCTGGTCAGCTGCGACTTGAGGTACCTGGCCCCGCCGTCCAGCGCCTGCGCCGGGTCGAGCGGGTTCACCCCGAGCCCCGCAGCGGTGGCGGGCATCAGCTGGACGAGCCCCTGCGCCCCGGCCGGGGATCCGGCGGACGGGTTGAAGCCGGACTCCTGCCAGACCAGGCTGGCCAGCAGGCGGGGGTCGACGCCGTTCCGGTCGGCAGCCGCCTGGATCTGCGGCACGTACTTCTGTGCCGCGGCCGGCAGCCCGGCCGCCCAGGTGGTGCTGCCGCCCGTGACCGACGCTGCCGCCGCGGTCGCCGGCTGTGGGATGACCCGCCGGATCGACGAGACCGTCGAGAGGTCCACGGCGCTGATCCGCACGTTGGCGCCGGTGTGGGGGGCCTCGAGCATCTGGCCGTTCCCCAGGTAGATGCCCTCGTGGTAGGCCGGGGTGCCGAAGAAGACGAGGTCGCCGGGCTGGGCCTGCGCAGCCGTCACCGACGTGCCGGCGTTCTGCTGCTCCTGCGACGTCCGCGGCAGGGAGACGCCCTGCTTGCCGTAGACGTACTGGACCAGCCCGCTGCAGTCGAAGCCGCCGGGCGCGGCGCCGCCCCAGACGTAGGGGGTGCCGAGGTAGGTCTTCGCGTCGGCGATGACGGCGTCGGCCACCGACGCGCCGCCCGCACCGGCGGCCGTCGCGGCGCCGAGGGCGCCGAGGGTGCTGCCTGCGGGGTTTGCCGCGGCGGTCGCCTGGCCGAGCGCGCCGGCGAAGCTCGTGTAGCCGAGCTTCTGCTGCAGCGCCTGGATGCGGGCCTGGACCGCCGCCATGCCGGCGGGCGCCGGCGCAGCCGGTGCCGCAGGTGCGGTCGGCGCGGCGGACGCGAGGTCGCGGATCGAGGAGATGGTCATGCGCCGGCCTCCCAGGGGGCATCGTCGGAAGGGCTGCGCCGGGGGCTGCGGTCGTCGAGTTCCCGCTGCACGGCGGCCTCACGGGCCAGCGCCTCCTCCTCGAGGTGCCGGGCCAGCACGTCGTCGAGCTGGGTGGCGCGGGCGCTGGCCCGCTGCCACTGTTCCAGCGCCGCGAGCCGGCCGCGTTCGGCGTCGTCCACCGCCGCGGTCGCCTGCAGCGCGCCGCCGGCGCGGAGCAGGCCCAGCTGGTGGGCGAGCTCCACGGAGACCCCGGGGATCTCGTCGGCGGCGTGCTGCACCGCCTCCACCGCCACGTCGACGGCATCGTTGAGCTGGTGGTTCGCGGCGGCGACGGCCGCCCGGGCGCTCTTCTCGCGCAGCGCGGCGACGCGGGCGACGGTGGCGAGGGCGCTCACGCGAGCACCTGCGCCAGCTGCTGCCAGGCCTCGCCGGTGTCGCTGATCTCGTGGACGTCCTGCTGCAGGAAGCCGAGCAGCGCCGGCCGCAGCCGCAGTGCCTCGTCGACGTCCGGGTCGGCGCCGGGGGAGTACGCCCCGATCTCGATGAGCTCCTTGGCGCCCTCGTACGCGGCGAGGAGCCGCCGCGCGCGGCCGGCGAGCGCCAGCTGCTCGGGGGTGCACACCTTGCCGGCCAGCCGGGACGCCGACGCCAGCACGTCGATGGTCGGGTAGTGCCCGGCGGCGGCGAGCTTGCGGGACAGCACGATGTGGCCGTCCAGGATCGACCGGGCGTGGTCCGCGACGGGGTCGTTCATGTCGTCGCCCTCGACCAGCACCGTGTACAGCGCGGTGATCGTGCCCTTCGTGCCCGGCCCGGCGCGCTCGAGCAGCCGGGGCAGCTCGGCGAAGACGCTCGGCGGGTAGCCGCGGGTCGCGGGGGGCTCGCCGGCGGCCAGGCCGATCTCGCGCTTGGCCATGGCGAAGCGGGTGAGGCTGTCGACGAGCAGGAGCACGTCGAGCCCCTGCGCGCTGAAGTACTCGGCGATCCGGGTGGCGGTGTACGCGGCCCGCAGCCGCAGCAGCGGCGGCTCGTCGGAGGTCGCCACGACGGCGCAGACCTTCTCGCGGCCGTGGACGCCGAGGTCGTCCTCGAGGAACTCGCGCACCTCGCGGCCACGCTCGCCGACGAGCCCGACGACCACGACGTCGGCCTGGCCGCCGCGGGCGAGCATGCCGAGCAGGGTCGACTTGCCGACGCCGGACCCCGCGAAGATGCCGACGCGCTGGCCGCGGCCCATCGGCAGGACGGTGTCGACGGCCCGGACGCCCAGCGGGAGCGGCTCGGCGATCCGCCGCCGCTGCAGCGGGTGCGGCGGCTGGCCCTCGAGCGGGACGAGCTCGCCCTCGATGGCGGGGCCGCCGTCGATCGGGCGGCCCAGCGCGTCGAGCACGCGGCCGCGCAGGCCGAGGCCGACGCGCATGGTGAGGGCGCCGCCCGCCGCCTGCACCGGCGTGCCGGGGCGGACACCGTCGAGGGTGCCGTAGGGGGCGAGCAGAAGGACGGGGGCGGCCGCGTCGCCGCGGACGCCCACCACCTCGGCCGGTACGGGCCCGCGTGCGGTGAGGATCGAGACCGTGTCGCCGAGCGCGCCCGGCAGCCCCTGGCACTCGGCCTCGAGGCCGACGACACGGGTGAGCCGGCCGGTCAGCCGGACGGGGGACAGGCCGTCGAGCTGCGCCCGGACCTGCGAGGCGAGCAGCGTCACGCGGCGGACCCGCCGGCGAGACCGAGGGCGGACGCCGCGCGGGCGAGGGCGTCGGCGATCCCCAGGTCGCTGTGCGCGCCACCGGCGAGCAGGCGCGCCTCGCCGGGCGCCAGGCGGGGGTCGACCGTCACGGTCACGGCACCGGCGAACCCGGTGACCGGGTCGGTGGCGGCGGCCCGCACGGCGTCCGCGTCGGCCGGGCCGACGGCGAGCGTCGCGGTACCTGCCCCGGGGTCGAGGGTGCCCAGGGCTGCGCGCAGCCGGGACAGCAGTACGCGGCCGGGGTCGGCCAGCTCCGCCTGCACCACCCACGTGGCGATCTCCAGCGCGCAGGCGAGGACGTCCTCGCGTTCCGCGGCGGCGACGGCCGTGCCCTGGCTGCGGACGGTGGCGACGAGCGCCTGCAGCGCCGCGCCGGCGCTCTCCGCGGCGAGCAGGCCGCGGCGGCGGGCGTCGGCCTGGGCGGCGTCCCAGCCGGCGTCGAAGCCGGCCTGGCGCACGCGGTCCAGCTCCGCGTCCGACGCCGCGCGGGCGGCGGCGGCGTGCTGCTGGGCCGCATTGATCGACCGCACGGTCCCGGCCTTGAGCAGCCGCGACGGCGGGCCCACGGTGGGGGCCGGCTCGGTCTGCTCGGGGAGCGGCAGGTGGGCGACGCGGGTCGGGACCGGGGCGGCCGGGGCGGTCGTCCGCTGCTGCGGCAGCGAGGCGGCCCGGGCGATACGGGACGGGGCCCCGCCGATGGTGGTGGGGTCCAGGTCGGCGAGGGTCACGCTGCGGCGTCCTCGTCGGGCCGGGCGATCACGATGGTGCCCTCCTCCTCGAGCTGGCGCGCCGTGGCCACGATCGCCTTGCGGGCGCCGGCGGTCTCGGCGGGCTTGACCGTGAGCATCAGGTCCATCTCCTCGAGCAGGCCCTCGCGGGCACGCTCGGACATGTTGGAGAGGATGTTGTCGCGGAACGCGGCCTCCGCCGACTTGAGCGCCAGGGCGAGGTCGCGGGTGTCGCAGGCCTTGATGAGGGTCTGCAGCGCGCGGGCCTCGAGCACGGCCAGGTCGTCGAACGTGAACAGCGCGGCCTTCACCCTGTCGGCGAGCTCCGGGTCGACCGCGGCGAGGCTCGCCACCAGGTCCTTCTCGTCGCCCTTCGGCGTGAACTGCAGCATCGAGGCGAGGACGTCCGGGCCGGGGACCGGCTGCACGGACGGCGTCAGCACTGCGGTGACGCTGGCCTGCAGCGCCTCCTCCACCGCCGAGACGGTGGCCGGGTGCAGCGTCGTGAGCTGGGCGACGCGCGTCGCGACCTTGCGGCGCAGCGCCTCCGGCAGCCGGGAGAGCAGCCGGGCGGCGGGCTTGGCCGGCAGGTGTGCCAGCGCCAGCGCGACGGTGGCGGCGGACTCCTCCGCCAGCGCGACGGACGCCTGCTCGACGTCCGCCTCGGCGAGCCAGGTGAACGGCGCCGGCCGGTTGACCTCGTCCGCGATGCGCTCGCCGCGCTCGCCCAGCGCCTGCACCAGCAGGTTGCGGGTGTAGTCGTTGTCGGGCGCCCGCAGGGACGTGGCCGCCGCGAGGGCCGCCTCCAGGTCGAACAGTGCCGCCCGGACCTCCGCCGGTTCGACGGGGCCGAGCGCGGCGACCTCGTGGGCGAGGGCCCGCACGGAATCCTCGTCCAGCCCGCGCAGCAGGGTCACGCTGCGCTCGGGCCCGAGGGCGACGATCGCGACGGCCGCCTTGCGGCGGGCGGAGCCGGGGCGCGAGACGGGCGCCAGGGTCATCGGTTGCTTCCGCTCTCGGACAGCCAGCCCTTGAGCAGGGCGGCGACGTCATCGGGGCTGTTCTCGACCGCGTCGAGCAGGCCGGCCGGGGAGTCGGCGCCGCCGAGCGCGGAGCGCTGCGCCGGGACCAGCGCCGGCCGGTCGCCGGCGGAGAGGGCCGAGCCGGTCAGGTGCTCGGGCAGGTCGATCTCGGTCACCTTCGGCTTGCGCAGCGCCCGGGCCAGCAGGCCGAGGACGAGGAGCAGCACGGCCACCCCGACACCGGTCGGCAGCAGGGCGCCGCTGGTCAGGCCGGAGGTCGCCTTCTTCGTCGCGGTGGTGGCCTGGGTCGACGTGTCGAAGGCCGTGCTCGTCACGACCACGCTGTCGCCCCGCGCCGGGTCGGCGCCGACGGCGGCCGCGACGAGCTGCTGGACCTGCGCGGACGGCGGCAGGTTCTTGCTGTTGCTGTCGACCGCGACGGCGACCGACAGCCGCTTGAGCCCGCCGGGGGCCACCACCGAGTGGTTGACGGTCCGGTTGACGCCGTACTGCGTGGTGGTCGAGGTCTGGTTGTAGTTGCCCGGTGCGGGGGAGGCGGTCGCCGCGGTGGTGGAGGTGACGGTGACCGTCCCCCCGGGCGCGGTGCTGCCCTGGCCGTAGAGCTCACTGGTGGACTGCTGCGCCAGCGGGACGGCGCTGTTCTTGTCGTACGTCTCGCTGTCGATCGTCTGCTGGTCCGTGTTGACGTCGGCCGTGACCCGCACGATCGAGTGCCCCGCGCCGAGCAGCTGGTCGAGCATCGTCTGCGCCGCGGTGGTGTTCGTGTCCTCGATGGCCGTCTTGGCGTCGCCCGCGGTGGAGTTGACGTCCGACTTCTTGCTCAGCAGCTTGCCGTTCGCGTCGGTGACGGTGACGGCGGCCGGGTCCAGGTTCGGGACGGCGCCGGAGACGAGCGCCACGACCGACTGCACCTGGGAGGTGCTGAAGCTGCCGGTGGTGTCGAGCATGACCGAGGCGCGGGCCGGCTGCTGCTGCGTCGTGAAGACGCTGTCGGTCGGCATGACGAGGTGGACCTGGGCGTTCTGCACGCCGGTGATGCCGTTCAGCGTCTTGTCGATCTCGCCCTCGAGGGCACGCTGGTAGGCCACCTGCTGCTGGAACGACGAGCTGGTCAGGCCCTGCGAGTCCATGATCGACCAGCCCTGGCTGCCGCCGCTGGGCAGGCCGGAGGCCGAGAGCGCGATGCGCTCCTTGGGCACGTCCGCGGCGGGGACCAGGACCGTGGTGCCGTTGGAGGCCAGCTGGTACTTGACCCCGTCCGCCGTCAGCTTCTGCGTGATCGCGGCGGCGTCCTTCGCCTGCAGGCCGGTGAAGAGCACGTTGTAGGACGGCTTGGCGGCCCAGCTGGCGAAGAACAGCACGCCGCCCACGCCGATGGCAGCGAGCAGACCGATGATGATGAGCTGCGCAGGGGTGAACGCCTTGTAGGCGGCGACCGCCTTGCGCTTGAGGCTCTCGACGTCGACAGCGGCCACGTCAGACCTGCATGGTCATGATCGAGTTGTACGCGGCGATCGCCTTGTCGCGCAGGGCAGCGGTGAACTGCACCGCGAGCGAGCTCTGGGCGGCGGCGGCCGTGTACTGCCCGATGTCCTGCAGCTTGCCGGTGGCGAGCTGGGACGCGAGCGAGTCGGTGGTGTCGAGCAGGCCCTGGACCTGGTTCAGCCCGCTCGCGAAGCTCCCGGTCCCGGAGGTCGGGGTGGTGCCCGTCGTGGCGGCGATGGGGGCGATGGGGCCCGCGGACCCCGTGCCGGCGACTGCGCCGATGGCGGCTATCACGTCAGTGTCCGATCTGGAGGGCGGCCTGGTACGTGTCCCGGGCCGTGGAGATGACGGAGAGGTTTGCCTGGTAGAGCCGGCTGGCGACGAGCATGTTGGTCATCTGCTCGGTCATGTCGACCTTGGGCTGGGTCACGTAGCCCTGGGCGTCCGCGAGCGGGTTCTGCGGGTCGTACGTGACCACCGGCGCGCCGGTGTCCTCGGCGTAGCCGGCGACGGTGACCCCGTCGGTTCCGGTTGCGGCCTGGGCGACGACGTACTTGGCGCGGAACGGCTCCTGCCCGGCGGGCCGGATCGTGTTCACGTTCGCCATGTTGTCGCTGATGGTGTCCATCCAGGTGCGGCCCAGGGCCACACCGCTGGCGGCGGCGTCGATCGCGCCGAACATGCCCGACATCACGCGTTCCCGATGGCGGCGCGCATCACGGAGAACTTGTAGGTCAGTGCCTGCGCCACGGAGGAGTACTGCAGGCTCTCCTGCTGCAGGTCGATCGTCTCGGCGTCCATCGCCACGGTGTTGCCGGTGGCGTCGGCCGGGGTGCCCGCTTCGTAGGAGGCGACCTGGGTGGCGGCCATCGGGTCGGCGCCGGTGGCCTGGGCCGCCGCGAGGGAGTCCTCGAACGAGACCCGCTTCGCGTGGTAGCCGGGGGTCGCACTGTTGGCGATGTTCTGGCTCGTGACCTGCTGCCGGTACGACAACGCTCCGAGCGCGGTCTGCAGGCTGCTGGTCACCCCATCGGCGAACAGCGTCATGTCGATCCTCCGTCACGTGGGCAGAAGCAGTCGCGGCCTGCCCGGGAGGGGCAGGTCGGTTCTTCCCTGAACACGTGCGGTGCGTACGTCCTGACGCACAGGAGACATCGGCGGTCGGCCGTGGGGCTTTATGCCCCGTTCGGGCTAGTGGACCGGGTGAATCTCGGCGCCGCCCGGCACCCGCTGGGCCGGTACGCCCGGCCCGCCCGGCACGGTCTGCCGTGGCTCCCCGGACACGGCGACGGAGCAGGTTCGGTAGCCGAACACCCGCTGGAAGTTGAGGACGCCCTCATTGAGGTGCAGCGCCGAACCCGCGAGCAGCGCGGTGAACCGCTGCTCGCGCAGCTGCTCGGTGACGCTCCGGTGGGCGAGGAAGCGCGCCTCCTTGCGGAGCGGGTGGTCCGGGAGGGACACGGAGAATTCCCAGCGCCCGACCCGGCCGTCGCCCAGGAGCACGGCCCCTAGGTTCAGGAGTTCCCCGTCGGCATCGCGGACGGCGACCCAGCAGGCGGGGGAGCCGAGCACCCGGCGCCGGCGGGGCGCCTCCAGAGGCTCGGCGGTGTGCCCCGCCCAGATCCGGTCGAGCGCCGCCCCGGGCGCCGCCCCGGGGAGCACGTCCACCCGCAGGCCGGCCCGGTGCGCCCGGTTCAGCTGCTTGCGCAGCGACTTCGCGCTGTTCCCCGAGCCCACGGTGCTGTCGGCCTCCTCGGCGAGGAGCAGCGCGGACTGGGCCAGCGCGACGCCGCGGCGGTGCCACCCCGCGTCCGGCTCCGCCAGGGCCTCGGCGAGGGCGGCGGTCCGGGGGGCGGCGGGCAGCATCAGGAGGGGCAGCTCGCGGACGAAGTGCAGCAGGTCACGGCTGCGGCGGGCGTCCCGCAGCAGCGGGCGCACCTTGCGGGGCCAGCCTGTCGTGAGGATCGCCCGCGCCTGCGCGTACGCCACGCGGAACTCCTCCGACGACAGCGGAGGAGCGCCCGCCAGCAGGTCGGCCGGCGAGGGGCCGGGCATGCCCGCCAGGACGCCGGCCGGTGCCGGCCGGCCGCGGGCCCCGCGCAGGTGCGTGGTCACGTATCCCCCTGGTGGTCACCTGTCCGGCGGCCGGGAACGCCGAACGATGGGCGGTGCATCGACCTCTCCACGGCCTGCTTGACCGCACGAACGGGGGGTTGGAAGGGAAAAGCCTACAGATGGGTTGCGCTGCCGACCACCGAGGTCGGGGCGGCGTAGCGGGCCTGCGCCCGGGCCGCGGCCAGGGCAGCGCCGAGCCGGTCCTCGAGCCCGGCGAGCCGCGCCTGCAGTACCTGCACCCGCAGCAGCAGGACGGGGTCGGGCGCGTCGGCCGGTGGGAACGCCACGGGCGGGACGGCGGGGAGCCCGGCGGCCGGGTCGGCCCCCGGATCCCCGGTGAACGCAAGCGCCGCCTCCACCTGGTCCGCCCAGGCGTCGAGCGCGGCGAGCGCGGTCAGCGCGTCGGCGTCCTGCGCCGCGGCCTCGTGGGGCAGCGGGGCGGGCGTGGTCCCGGGGCGGCGGCCCCAGGCGCTGGTGCGGGTGCGGTCCGGCTCAGCCGGCGGCACGGGAGGCTTCCCGCCAGGCGTCGCGCAGCTCGGAGAGGATGCCGGTCACCTCGGCCAGGGCGTCGGCGTCCCGGCGCGGGGTCACCGCGAGCAGCTGGCGGTACGCGTAGTCGTAGAGGCGGTCCAGGTTGGCCGCGACGGTGCCGCCGGCGGCGTGGTCCAGCGACGCGCGCAGCTCCAGCACGATGCCCTGCACCTTCGCGAGCGGGGCGCGCAGCGCCTCGACGTCGCCCGCCGCGAGGGCGGTCGAGGCCCGCAGGCAGGCGGCGACGGCCGCGTCGTAGAGCATGCTGGTCAGCTGCGCGGGCGTCGCCGTGGCGACGCGCTCGCTGAGGTAGTGGTCACCGGCCTGCTGCGCCGCGGACTGCTGTCCGGGGAAGCCGGTGCCCGGGAAGCCCGTCAGCAACGGTGCCGAGCCGGGCCAGGCGTGCGTCACGCGGTTCTCCTTCCCGCTCCCCGCCGGAGCGGGTGCGGTGCCGAGCAGCCCGCCGGGTCGAGCCCAACCGGTCTCGCCGGGGTGGGTCCAGGTGGTCTGCGTGGTCACGGGTCCTCCAGACTCGGTGCGGGCCGATCCATGGCCTGCTTTCCCATCGGCAGCTCCGGGCAAATCGTCAGTGGTCCGGGGGCCGCGGCCCGGATCAGGCCGCGAGGGCCGCCTGCAGCTGCCGGAACAGCTCCCGCATCTCGCGCACCCGGGCGTCGCCGTACCGGCGTCCGGCCGTGTCGACCACCTCGTCGACGACGGCGAGCAGGCGCACGGCCTGGTCGACGTAGCCGAGCTGGACGAGCGCCTGGCACTCGAGCCACGCGCAGTAGTCCGGGCGGGCTCCCCGGCGTCGCATATCCCCCACGAGCTCGAGCGCCGTCGCGTCGTCGCCCGCACCGAGGCAGAGGCGGGCCAGTTGGTCGGTGGCGTACAGCGCCTGCCGGGTGCCGGGGGACTCCCGGCGGATGGTCTCGAGCAGCGTGACCGCGTCGTCGCGCCGACCGGCCCCGACGAGGCTGCGCGCCGCGTCGAGCTGCGTGCGCACCCGGCGGACGGGGTCCGCCTGCACCGCCGGGTCCGCCAGCTCGGCGAAGGCGAGCAGTACGTTGCGGGCGCACTTGGCGGCGCGCCGCTCCACGGTGTCGTACCCGTCGTGGCGCAGCCGCAGCACGGTCCGGGGGAGATGCCCGACGCCCACCCAGCCGCCGGCCGGCGGGACCAGGCGCTCGTGCACGCGACCCTGCCAGACGACGACGGCGGGGCGGAACAGCCGGGCCTCGGTGCAGGTGTAGGCGGACGTGCCCGGGTCCCGGGGGTCGGCCGCGTTGTCGACGTCCACCGTGAGGACGCTGTGCGGCGAGGAGGCGAGGGCGGCGACCAGCGCGTCGGTGTCCGCCTCGACGATGTTGTCGGCATCGACCGACAGGACCCACCCGGGCAGCGAGCCCCACGCCTGGGCGGCGCCGGCGAGGGCGGCGTTGCGCGCCGCCGCGAAGTCGTCCGGCCAGGGCGCCGAGCTGATGGTCGCCCCTGCGGCCCGGGCCACGGCGACGGTCCCGTCCGCCGAGCCGGTGTCGTGCAGGTGCAGCAGGCGGGTCACGGCGGTCACGGACGGGAGCGCCCGGCGCAGGACGCGGGCCTCGTCGCGGGCGATGAGCACGGCGCCGAGGGGTGGTGGGTCGGGTCGGGCGGTCATGGTCGGGGTGCCTTCCTGGCGCCGGATCGTTCCGGGACGTCCTGTCCTCGGGTCGGATCGTGGTCGTGCGCCGACTGTCAGCCGGTCGTCGTCCCGGTGAGGGACGACGTGAAACTGGTCAGCTGGCTCTGCACGGACTTGAAGCCCGCGAGGGCCGTCTCCATCGCGGTGAACTGCGTCGTGTACTGCGTCTTCAGCAGGGCCAGCTTGAGGTCCCAGTTGCTGATCTGGGTCGCCAGGTCCCGGGACTGCTTGTCGAGCGACTTCGTCTGCGAGGAGACGACCCCGTTGGTGCCGACCGAGGAGGTGAGGGCCTTGGCGAAGGCCCCGACCGCGCCGGTGGTCGACAGCAGCTGGTCGGTCGCGACGCGGTTCGTCTTGAGGGCGGACGTCAGCGCCGCGGTGTCGACGGCGTAGCTGCCGTCCCGCTGCACCTGGACGCCGACCTGGCTGAGGGCCTTGCCCCCGGCCATCGTCTGGAGGGAGGTACGCAGCGAGGACAGCAGCGCCGCGGCCTGGCTGTCGCCCAGCAGGGTGCCCGCCGTGCCCGCGCTGGTGGCGGTGGCGCCCGGCGTGTAGCTGGTGTACCGGGTCATCGCCGTCGCCAGGCTGTTGTACGCCGACACCATGGCCTGCACCTTCGACACGAGCCCGTTGTCGTCGGGAGCCGTCGTGACGGTGACGTCCGTGCCCGGGGCGGCCTGGAGGAGGTTCAGCGAGACACCCTTGATCGCGTCGGAGACCGT
Organism: Mycobacterium sp.; assembly: GCA_025965515.1. Lineage (GTDB taxonomy): Bacteria > Actinomycetota > Actinomycetes > RYN-182 > RYN-182 > RYN-182. The sequence goes on along the minus strand of JAOPWU010000012.1, from coordinate 13,562 downwards.
GTTGCTCCCGCGGGTGATCGTGACGGCGTTGGCGCCGGAGCCGACGGTGAGCACGGCGTCGGTCGCCTTGCGCAGCGTCACGCTGGTCCCGAGGCCGGCCAGGTCGCTGTCGAAGGAGACGTCGTTGCCGCCCCCGGTACCGGTGGCGTTGAGCACCAGCCGTACGGGGGTGGTCCCGGAGCCGGTGTCGAGCGTGGTCGCCGTGAACGTCGGGGCGTTCGGCGTCTTGCCCGTGGCGTCGGCGGCGGCGGCAGCCGAGCCCGCGGCGGTGCCGGCGGCGTTCACCTGGGCGACGAGGTCCGTGAGACTGCTGCCGGCGGCGACCGCGAGCACCTGCAGGCGCGCGGTCCCGGCGGCCATGTGACCGCCGGACAGCGCGAGCGTGTTGCCGCTGACGCTGACGGTGCCGCCGGCGGACGGGTCCACGCTGGTGGCCGCGCCGCCGTCGACGGACACCGACGCGTTGCTCCCCGTGGCCGAGCCGGTGGCCGCGTCGAGCCCCAGCAGGGCGGCGGCGGTGCCGTTGATGCCGGAGAGGGACTGGCTGGCCCCGTCGGCGGTGGTCCGGAGGCTGAGCGCGCCGTCGGCGACGACGGCCTGGACTCCGCCGCCGAAGCCGGTGGTGAGCGCGGTGGCGAGCTGGCCGGCCGTGTAGGTGCCGGCGGTGAGGTGGGCGGTCACGACGGCGCCGTTGACGGTCACGGAGAGGTCGGCGCCGTTGGGCGGGACCACGACGGAGGCCGAGGCGAGCTGCGTGCCCGAGAGGCTGGCCGCGGTGGAGGCCTGGCCGACGGTGATGGTGTGGGCCCCGGCCGGGAGGTCGCCGGCGTGGACGTGGGCGATCCCCAGGGCGGTCAGCCCGCTGCCGATGACGAAGGTGCCGGCGGCGGGGGCGATGGGGGCCGAGGCCGACGGGAAGCCGGTGCTGGCCACCTGGCCAGCGCTGGCGAGCTGGCTGACCTGGAAGGTGAAGGAGCCGGCGGACGGGGTCGTGGTCGTGCTCACGGTGACGCCGGCGATACCGGTGTTCGACGAGGTGCTGGCCATGGTGTTGCGGGCCACGGCGTCGGTGACCGCGGTCGCCGCTGTCCGGATGTTGGCGATCCGGGAGGCGATGTCCTTCCACGCGGCTTCGGCGCTGTCGACGTCCGACTTCTTCGTCTGCAGGGCCTGCTGCGGCAGGGCGTCCACCTGCAGGAGCTGGGTGATGATCGTCTGGGTGTCGAGCCCCGAGACGAGGCCGGAAACGGCGCCGACGGAAGCCATGGCCCCTCCTCAGGGGTCGGTGGTGCGGGGTGCGGCCCGGGGGAGGGTCGCGGGGAACGCGGGGCGGAGATGCGGACGGCCGGCCACCCTTGTGGGGTGACCGGCCGTCCCGTGGTTCCGGTGCTACCCGGCGACTGACTAGCCGCGGAGCAGCTGCAGGACCTGCTGCGGGGCCGAGTTGGCCTGCGCGAGCATGGCCTGGCTGGCCTGCGTGAGGACCTGGTTCTTCGTGAAGTTGGTCATCTCCTTGGCCATGTCGGTGTCGCGGATGCGGCTCTCCGACGCGGTCAGGTTCTCGGTGGTGACCTGCAGGTTGGCGATCGCGTGCTCGAACCGGTTCTGGGTGGCGCCCAGGAGGCCACGAGCGGACGAGACCGTCTTGATGGCCGTGTCGATCGCGCTGAGAGCAGCCTGCGCGCCGGAGGTGCCGGACAGGCTCAGGCCGCTCAGGCCCAGGTCGGTGGTCGAGAAGCCGGAGGTACCGGCAGACGCGACCGTGGCGTCCGACTGGATGTTCACGGTGATGATGTTGCCGCTCGCCGCGTCGCTGCCCACGGTGAAGGAGCCCTTGAAGCCACCGCTGAGCAGGTTCTGACCGCCGAAGTTGGTGTTGCCCGCGATCCGGTCGATCTCCGCGGAGAGCGACTGGAACTCGGCGTCGTCGGCGCCCTGGGAGGTGCTGTCGGCGGCACCGTCACCGCCGGCGTGCATCGCCAGGTCGCGCATGCGCTGGAGCATCGTGGTGACCTCGTTCAGGCCGCCTTCAGCGGTCTGCACGACGCTGATGCCGTCCTGCGCGTTCCGGGTGGCGACCGTGAGGCCACCGATCTGGCTGCGGAGCGACTCGCTCGTGACCAGGCCGGAAGCGTCGTCCGCCGCCCGGTTGATGCGGAGGCCGCTGGAGAGCCGCTCGAGCGACTTCTGCTGGTTGGCCTCGTTGGTGGTGAGGTTGCGGTAGGTGTTGTAAGCCGCAACGTTGTTGTTGATCCGCATGGTGTCTCTCCTAGACGGGCGTGATCGGGAGCATTCACCGGCATCCGTACCGGCTTGCTGTGTTCCATCGGTCGCGTCCCGGGGGCTTTTAAGCCTCTTTCGGGTGACGACCGGGGTGGTTCGGGCCTAGCGGGTGGAACGGTCTGGCGGGTGTTTCGGTGGTGCGCGCCGGCTACTTGAGGAAGTCGGCGAGACTGGGGAGGTTGGCCTTGGCGGACGCTGCCAGGGCTGCCTGGTAGCCGGTCTGGGCCTGCGAGAGCCGGAGCACGCCGTCGGCGTAGTCCAGGTCCTCGAGGTCGCTGCGCTGGGCGGTCAGCCGGTCCGACGTGGCGTTCGAGGTGCTGGTCGCCGCCTCCACGCGGTTCGTCAGCGCGCCGACCGTGCCCAGCGCCTGCAGGACGGTCTTGCCGTTGACGGTGAGGTTCGCCGACCCGGTCTGGATGCCTGCCGTGTTGCCGGCGGCCACGTCGATGGCCAGCTGCTGCAGGACCGAGAAGACGTCCTTGCCGGGGGGCTGGTCGAAACCGAAGACCTGGGTGCCCGGCAGGTTGACCTGCAGCGTCACGTCGGAGCCCACCTGGCGGTTGAGCGCTCCCCCGTCACCGGTGAACGTCACCACCCCGGTCGTCGGGTCCTGGGTGACCGCGGTGCCGGAGAACCCGCCGAACAGCGAGGTCCCGAGATGCTGGGTGTTCGCCATGTCCACCAGCTGATCGCGCAGCTGGCGGATCTCCTGCGCGTTCGCGGTGCGGGCGTCCGCGCCGAGCGCGCCGTTCACCGAGCCGGTCGCGAGGTCCTGGGCGCGCTGCAGCAGGGAGTTCGCGGACTGCAGCGTGGTGTCCGTGACGCCGAGCCGGGCCGAGGCGTCGTTCGCCGCGAGCTGGTAGGAGGTCTGGGCCGACTGCTCGCTGGCGTACCGCAGCACGGCGCCGGCGCCGCTCGGGTCGTCCGAGTACCGGACGATCTTGTGGCCGCTGGACAGCTGCTCCTGCAGCCCGGCCACCAGCGACAGTGACGACGTGAGGCCGTCGCGCATGGTCAGGTAGGTGGTGGTCGAGGTGACGCGCACGGGTCAGCCCTCCGAACGGGGGAGGACGCCGCAGCTGCGGACGTCCGGGACAGGGGTCGGGGCGCTCATCAGTGGCCGGCCCCCATGCCGTTGATGATCTTGTCGAGCATGGCGTCGGCGATGCTCACGCACTTGGCGGCCGCCTCGTAGGTCCGCTGCCACTTGAGCATGTCGACCATTTCCTCGTCGACGCTGACGCCGTCGGCCGAGGCCCGCTGCTTCGTCGCGCCGGACAGCGACGCCGAGGTCGCGGTCACGCTCGTCGCGGCCGCGGCCGCGTCGGAGCCCAGCTGCGAGGCGAACGCGTTGAGCGCGTCGGAGACGGTGATCCCGGGGGAGCCGACGGTCTTGGCGGCCCGCAGCTGCGACATGGCGAGCGCGTTGTTGCCGTCGTTCTGGTTGACCACGAGGGACCCGGAGCTGCTGTCGCCCTTCGCGGCGGCCACCTTGGGGGCGGTCAGCTGCGGGTTCACCGTGATGTTCGCGGCGCCGCTGCCCGTGAAGAACGCGATGCCCGGGGCACCGGAGGCGTCGTAGCCGGCCTGGTGGGCGGCGTTGACCGTGCTGATCAGCCCCTGCGCCACCGTGTCGAGCTGGCCGCGCAGCGCCGGGATCGTCAGCGTCGTGACGGCCACGTAGCCGCCCAGCTCGCCGCTCATCGACAGCGGGGTGTTGTCGCCCTGCAGGGTCACGATCGGGGTGCCGGCGGCGCTGGTGCCCGCCGTGAGGGTGGCGGCGTCCTGGCCCTGGACCAGCGGGATGCTGCCGACGCTGACCGTCACCGAGCCGAGGCTGTCCTTGCGGAACGTCGCGCCCGTCATCGACGACAGCGAGTCCAGCGCGCGGTCGCGCTCGTCCAGCAGGTCGTTGGGGGAGCTGCCCGCCGAGGTCGCCTCGAGCACCTGCTTGTTCAGCTGCGCGACGTGGGTCAGCAGGGTGTTGACCGTCGTGACGTCGGTCCCGATCTTCAGGACCGTGTCGGCGGTGATCTGGTCCAGCTGCGTGGCGGCATCACGGATGCCCGCGGCGACCGTGTTACCGGCGTCGATGACCCCGCTGCGGGCCGCCGGGTCGGCCGGCGAGACGGACAGCGTGTTCCAGCTGTTCCAGAAGGCGTTGAGCGACATCGGGGTGCCGGTGTCGATCGGGCCCATGACCTGCTGCGCCCGATCGAGCACCGAGCTCTGCGCGGTGGCCGAGCCGTTCGCGGCCGCCTGGGTGCGGTAGGCCAGGTCCGACAGGTCGTCGCGGATGCGCGTGATGTTCGTGGCCACGACGCCGGTGCCGAGCATCCCGGTGCCGCGCATGCCGGGCACGCCGGGCGTCGGGACGCCGGCGGTGGTCTCCAGGCGCTGCCGGGTGTAGCCCTCTGTCCCTGAGTTCGAGACATTCTGGCCGATCACCTCGGTGGCGCGCTGTGCCACGAACACGGCGCTCGAGCTGATGTTCAGGAGATTGAAGGTCACGGTGTGCCTCGTCGGTGTCGGTCGGGCCGGGGAAGGTCAGCAGGCCGGGCGGATCCGGGACCTAGAGGTGCCAGGAGATGCGGGCGGCGGCGGACGGCTCGTCCCACTGCGCCGACGGCCCGTACGTGCTGGCGCCCGCGCCGGCGTGCACCTCGGCCCGCGGGCCGGCGAGGCGATCGAGCATGTCGGCGACACCGGACGCACCGGCGTTGGCCAGCCGACGGCAGGCCGACAGGGTCGCCTCCGTCTCGGCGGCGATCCGCAGGAAGTCGCGGCGGTGGTCGGTCAGGACCATGTTCCAGGGGGCGGGGGCGTCCTCGGCCAGCAGCGACAGGCTCAGGCCGTCGGCCTGCAGGCCCCGCTCGGCGGCGAGCGCCGCGACGTGCAGGCTGCGGTTGATCTCGGCGGTGCGGACCTTCTCGGTCGCCCGCTCGACCTCCTCGGCAGCCCAGTGCAGGAAGCGTCCCTCGCCGGCGGTCAGCAGCTGGCGCAACGACACCAGCTTGTACAGCAGCAGTTCCAGCAGCAGCTGCTCCCGCGACAACAGGCGCGCCAGCTCCTCCATGGGTGCTCTTCCTTCCTGCCGGCAGGACGGGCGTCTCTGCGTACCCGCTCCTATCGGCAGCGCCGTCGAAGGCATGAAGCCGTCCGGCCCGGTGTCACCCGGCTGCCCGCGGGCTGCCGCCGGACGGCGGTGGACGAACGCGCGAAGGCGCGCCCGGGGTCGGGACGCGCCTTCGGCGGGTGTGGGCGGTGCGCCCGCGGGTGGGTCAGTGGAGCAGCGAGATGCGGCCGCTCAGGTAGCCCTTGACCTCGATGGAGACGTCGACGGAGCGGATGCTGCCGGCGGCGAACGCCGCGAGCTCGGCGGGCAGGGCGCCGCCCTTCGGCGTCGGCACGACGGCGCCGAGCCGCACGTGCGGGGACCCGTCCTTGTTGAAGAGGCCGGAGACGACGTTGCAGACCTCGCCCAGGTTCTCCAGCAGGACCGGCGTCAGCTCGCCGTCCTTCACGCACTCCTGGGCGATGCCCTTCGGCAGCAGCGCGATGGCGGCGCCGAGGCAGGCCGCGGCGCTCAGGTCCATGATCATGAGACCCGCCAGCACGCCGTCGTCGGCGCGCATCTCCGCGGCCACGACCGCGCCGGCGGACACGTCGATGGGCGTCGACACCGACAGGTCGGTGTCCCGCCCGGTCAGGTCCTCCAGCAGCAGGCGGACCGCGTGCGGCTCCGGCAGGTGGGCGCGCACCGGCTGGGCGGGGGCGGTCATGCCAGCACCCCGGTCAGGGCGGCCTTGATGCTGTCGGCGGTGAACGGCTTGGTCACGAGGAAGGCGGCGCCGCCCTCCATGGCCCGCTCGTACATGCCGCTGGTCGCCTCCGAGGTGATGAACCCGAAGGGGGTCTGGTCACCGCTGGCGCGGAGCTTGAGCAGGAAGCTCTCGCCGTCGCACTCGGGCATGTTCCAGTCCGACAGGACGACGTCGGGGCGGTGGGCCGCGACGGCCTCGAGGCCCTCGAGGCCGTTGCCGGCCTCCACGATGGTGTGGTCCCCGAAGCCCGCCTGGCGCAGGACGCGGGTCACCAGCTGTCGCATGACGCGGCTGTCATCCACGATGAGGACGGTCATCGTTCTTCTCTCCTAGGTGCGTGTACCGGGTACGGCGCGCGGGGGCGCCTCGGGCGTATCGAGCCGGGCGGGAATCCCGGTCAGGCGGTGGCGGGGTGGACGGTGACCACGATCGGGAGGCCGTCGGCGCCCGCGAAGGCGGCGATGGCGAAGGCCGCCGTGAAGCCGGCGAGCGTCCCGGCGGGGGAGGAGGGGAGCCCCAGCTGGCTCGGCGCCGGCAGCAGGCTCTTCACGTTGCCGCCGATGACGTTGGCCAGCTCGGCGAGCGTGTCGACCACGTCGTCCTCGTTGACCGCGGCGTCGTCGAGCTGGAAGAGCACGCCGGCCATGCGGACGGCCAGCGGCTGCGGGCACTGCACCAGCACGCGCCCGGGCCACGCACCGGTGAGGTCGACGCTGGACGAGCGGACGTCCGGGGTGCCGGCCAGCACAGTCGGTGCCGCCGGGGCCAGCTCCAGGTCGAAGGAGTCGACGCACACGGCGACGATGCCTTCGAGTGCGTCGCTGTCCAACAGCGGCACGTCGACGGTGATGGACACCGGGTCCACCTTTCTGCGAGGGACGGCCGACGGATGGCGACGGCCGGGATCGGGGCCCTGGCGGGCCCGGTCGGGCGGGGGTGTGGGGCTTCAGCGCGGCTGGCTGAAGCGGAACGGCGTGGGAGAGATATCGGCGGCAGGGCGGTTCGCTTGAACGGCGGGGCGGGCGGGGGCCAGCGCGGGGAACCGCACCGGGGCGTGACCCGAGGTCGCCGGTGGCGTCTGCCGGGGCGCGGGCACGGCGGCGGCGACCGGCGGACGGGCCGCCGATGCGTCGGCCGGCCGGTACCCCAGCGCCTTGCCGAGCGGCACCCGGGCCCAGCTGTCGCCGAGCCCGATCGTCGTCTCCGCGGTGCCGAGGAGCAGGTACCCGTCGGGTGCCAGGCAGCGGCGGACCCGCTCGAGCACGCGCATCTTCGTCGCGGCGTCGAAGTAGATCAGCACGTTGCGCAGCAGCACGACGTCGGCCTGGGGGAAGGGCTCCCGGTCGTCGACGAGGTTGGCCGTGCGGGCGGTGACCGCCGCGCGCAGCCGGGCGTCGACGAGGTACCCCCCCGCGACGCGGGAGAAGTACTTCACCAGGTGCGACGCGGGCAGCCCCCGGTTCACCTCCAGCGGCGAGTACACGCCCGCCCGGGTGCGGTCCACCATCGCGCGGTTCAGGTCGGTCGCGAGGATGCGCACGTCCCGCAGGACGCCCGCCTCCTCGGCGATCATGGCGACGGTGTACGGCTCCTGGCCGGAGCTGCACGCCGCCGACCAGACGGTGACGCCGCGGCCGCCCCGGCGCTCCAGGAGCTCGGGGAGGATGGTCTCGCGCAGGGCGTGGAACGGGTGCCCGTCGCGGAAGAACAGCGTCTCGTTGGTGGTGAGGGCCTCGACCACGAGGGTCGCGAGGTCCGGGTCGCGCTTGCTGCGCAGCGCCGCGAACAGTTCCGGCAGGGTCGTGCCACGGCTGGCGGCCAGCGTGGCGAGGCGGGACGAGACCAGGTACTCCTTGCCCGGGTCGAGGACGAGGGCGGAGCGTTCCTGGGCGAGTCGGCGGACGAGGTCAAAGTCTGTCGGCGCGAGGGTCACGATCGCCTACAGCACCCCGAGCATCGACAGCTTGTCTGCGATGGCCTCGGGCTGGAACGGCTTGATCACGTACTCGTGGGCACCGGCGGCGAGGGCGCGCACGATCTGCGACTGCTCGCTCTCGCTGGTCACCATGAGCAGCGCGGTGTTCGGGTACAGCCGGCTCCGGCGGACGTGCGTCAGGAACTCGATGCCGTTCATCACGGGCATGTTCCAGTCCACGAGCACGACCTCGGGGCTCGGCCCCGCGGCCAGCTTGTCGAGGCCGTCCTGGCCGTCCTCGGCGGTGGTCACGGTGAAACCGAGCCCGACGAGGGTCCGGGTGAGGATCGTCCGCATGGTGCGGGAGTCGTCGACGACGAGGGCGTGCACGGCTACTCGCTTCTTGGGTCGGGAGGACGCGGGCGGACCCGGGGCCGGGGCGCGGACGGTCAGGCGGCGGAGACGATGCAGGTCGCGGTCGCCGTGTCCAGGATCAGCAGGAGCCGGTCGGGGGCCTGGTGGACGGCCCGCACCACGGAGCGCAGCGCCTGGGGGACGGTGTCCGGCACCTCGTCGAGGTCCTCGACGCCGAGCGAGAGCACGTCGCCGACCGCGTCGACGACCAGGCTGACCGGGCCGTCCGCGGTGCGGACGACCATGTCGAGCCGGGGCGCTTCGCTCGTGGACGTGGCCGCGAGCTGCAGCCGGGGCCGCAGGTCGAGCCGGGTGACGATCTCGCCGCGCAGGTTCAGCAGGCCGGCGACCTCGGACGTGGCCCCGGGGACCCGGCGCACCCGCTGGCTGGCGAGGACCTCCTGGACGTCGCCGACGGGGATCCCGAAGACGTGCTGGTCGAGCTCGAAGGTGCAGTACTGGGCGTTGTCCATGGCGCTCACACTCCTGCCGCTGCGTGGGCGCCGAGCAGCGACGCCATGGGGCCGATGATGGGATCGAGGTCGACCAGTTCGGTGACGCGGCCGGAGATGACGGCGCTCCCGAGCCGGCCGGAGGAGTCCAGCGGGCTGCGGATCGAGAGCTCCGCGTGGACGATGTCGAGCACCTGCTCGGCGACGAGGCCGATGAGGTGCCCGTCGCGGGCGCAGACGACGACCGTGAGCGGCTTGTTCGGGTCCTCGTCGGCGCCCCACGTGGGCCCGCTCGCGCCGAGCAGCGAGTCGACCAGCCGCACGAGCGGCAGGATGCGGTCGCGGTACTGGACGACCTCGTGGCCACCGATCCGCTCGAGGCGGTCCGCGGCGATCTCCTCGAGGCGGTCGACCGCCGACAGCGGCAGGGCGACCTGGCCGCCGTTGCTCGTGGACAGCAGCAGCAGGCGCTCGAGGGTGTCGCCCTCGAAGGTCTCCTCCTCGGTGTCCGTCGAGCCGGCCCGGCTGGTCATGCCGGCGCGGGCGGCCAGCGCCGCCACGTCGAGGATGAGGGACACGCCGCCGTCACCCATGACGGCCGCGCCGGAGTAGACCGGCAGGCCGCGCAGGTGTGCCCCGAGCGGCTTCACCACGGTGTCCTCGATGGCGGACACGCGGTCCACCACGAGGCCGAGCTGCTGGCCGTCGCTCACGAGCACGGCGATCGAGGTCGGCTGGTCCGCCGGCCGGGCCGGCTCGCCGAGCACGTCGCGGAGGTCCAGCAGCGGCAGCAGCCGGCCGCGCAGCCGGAAGACGGGGGAGCCGGACACGTTCTCGACGCGGCTGGCCGTGTGGGCCGGGTCCAGCCGGACCAGCTCCACGAGGCTCGCCTGCGGGATCGCGTAGACCTCGTCCATCGAGGTGACCGCGAGCGTCGGGATGATCGCGAGGGTCAGCGGGATCGTGATGCGGAACGACGAGCCCTTGCCGACGGTGGAGCTGATGTCGACGCTGCCGCCGATCTGCTGGATGTTGCTGCGCACGACGTCCATACCGACGCCACGGCCGCTGACGTTCGTGACCGCGGCGGCGGTGGAGAAGCCGGGGGCGAAGACCAGGTCGATGAGCTGGTCGCGGCTCATGGTGGCGGCGACGCGGGCGTCGATGAGGCCGCGCTCGAGGGCACGGGTCCGCACGACCTCCGGGTCGATGCCGTTGCCGTCGTCGGTGATCTCGACGGTGACCTGGCCGGCGTCGTGGTAGGCGCGCAGCGTCAGGTTGCCCTGCCGCGGCTTGCCGGCGGCGACGCGGTCGTCCGGGGTCTCGATGCCGTGGTCGATCGCGTTGCGGACCAGGTGCGTCAGCGGGTCCTTGACGGACTCGAGCACCGCCCGGTCGAGCTCGGTCTCCCCGCCGTGCAGGTGGACGGCGACGTCCTTGTTCAGCTGGCGGGCGAGGTCGCGGACGACCCGCGGGACCTTGCTCCACACGTGCTCGATGGGCTGCATGCGCGTCTTGAGGACCGCGTCCTGCAGGTCCGCGGTGAGCTGGTCGAGCCGGCCGAGGGTGCGGCCGACGGCGGCGTCGCGCTTGCTGCCGGTCTGCTGCAGCACCTGGTTGCGGGTGAGGACGAGCTCGCCGACCAGCGTCATGAGCTGGTCGAGCACGGTGATGTCGACCCGGACGCTGCTCTCGGAGACGCTGCGGCGGCCGTCGTGGCCGGCCTCGGCGGTCGGCGCCTCGGGCGCCGGGTCGGCGGCCGTGATCGGCGCGACCTCGTCGGCGCTCTCGCGGGTGCGCTGGGTGGGAAGTTCGCCCGCCGGCGGGGCGGGGGACTCGCCGGCGCACGCCGCGGTGAGGTCGGCGAGCAGGGTGGAGTCGTCGCCCTGCGGCTCGGCGTTGGTCGCCTCGAGCCCGGTGAGGATGGCCCGCATGATGTCGACGGTCTGCAGCAGCAGGTCCGACAGCCCGGCGTGCAGCACGAGGTCGCCGTCGCGGAGCTTGGCCAGCAGGTTCTCGCCGGCGTGGGCCACCTTCTCGAGGCGGTGCAGGCCGAGGAAGCCGGACGTCCCCTTCACCGTGTGGATGCTGCGGAAGATGCGTCCGAGCAGTTCCTTCGACGTGGGGTCCGACTCGAGCGCCACGAGGTCCTGGTCGAGCTGGTCCAGGTTCTCGTTGCTCTCCAGCAAGAACTCGCTGACGATTTCGTCGAGCCCGTCCAGCTCGTTCACCTGTGACCTCCGATGTGCGGCGCCGTGGTTGTCCGGCAGGGGATGCATCGGCGGGGGGCGTCGCAAATTGAGGTGGCCGCGGGTGGTTTCGGTCGCTCCCCCTGGCCGAGTGACGCCCCAACGGAAGGGGCATCAGGGCTGCCAAAGAACGGCGGCTCAACGGGCCGGAGGCCCCGCCGATGAACACAGGGCCGGTCGCCGGATCGGCGAGGGTGGCGCAGCCTGACCGCCCTCCGGCTAGCAGAGCGCTGGGGGTCCTTCCTTGCTGTCCGCCGTGCCCGGCCCGGGTTCCGCCCGCCCCCAGCGGGTCGTCCGGGTGCTCGTCGTGGACGACAGCGCCGTGATCCGCAAGCTCATCGCCCGCGTGCTCGACGCGGCCCCGGACATCGAGGTGGCCGGCGAGGCCGCCAACGGCCGGGAGGCGCTCGACATCGTCGGTGTGGTGCGCCCCGACCTCGTCACCCTCGATGTGGAGATGCCCGTCCTGGACGGGCTCATGACCATCAAGGCGTTGCGCTCCCGGTGGCCCCGGCTACCCGTGATCATGTGTTCCACGCTGACGGAGGGTGGCGCCCGCACGACCCTCGAGGCGCTGAGCTCCGGCGCGTCCGACTACGTCACCAAGCCCAGCGGCGGCACCGGCGCCTCGCTGACCGAGCAGCTGGCCAACCTCCGCGAGCAGCTGCTGCCGAAGGTGCGCGCGCTCACCGCCCCGCGCGGCGCCGACGCGGCGCCGACGGCACCGGCACACGCCCCGTCCGCGCCGTTCTGGCCGGCCGTCCCCGCGCCGGAGTCCGGAGCCGCACACGGCGCGCCGCACCCCCGTCCGGCCGGGCTCGGCATGTTCCGGCCGACGCGCCCCACGGCCCCGCTCCCGCCGCAGCGGTCCGGGCCCGCGGTCCCCGCGCCGGGCGGCGCCCTCACCGCGTCGCGCCCCGCGCTCCCTGCACTCGCCGCACCGCCCGGCCCCGCCGCGCCTGCAGCGCCGGCCCCCGCGCGCACCGGCGGCGCCCAGCTGATCGTGCTGGGGGTGTCCACCGGCGGCCCCAACGCGCTCGCGGAGGTCATCCCCGCGCTGCCCAGGGACCTCGGCGTCCCCGTCCTCGTCGTGCAGCACATGCCGCCGGTCTTCACCCGCATGCTCGCGGAGCGGCTCGACGGCCGCAGTGCTCTCCACGTCGTCGAGGCGCAGCACGGCGTGCCGTTGCTGCCCGGGACGGTGTACCTCGCGCCGGGGGACTTCCACCTCTCCGTGGCCGGTTCCCCCGGCGAGCTGCGCGCCCGGCTCGACCAGAACCCGCCGGAGAACTCCTGCCGACCGGCCGTCGACGTCCTGTTCCGCTCGGCCGCCGCCGCGTGCGGGTCCCGCGTGGTCGGGGCGATCCTGACCGGGATGGGGGCCGACGGGTTCGCCGGCAGCGAGGCCATCGTCGCCGCCGGGGGCACCGTCTTCGCCCAGGACGAGGCGACGTCCGTCGTCTGGGGCATGCCGGGGCTCATCGCCCGGGCCGGGCTGGCGCGGGAGGTCGTGCCGCTGGACCGCATGGCCGCCACGCTCGTCGCCGCCCGCGCGTGCCAGTTCCGCGCCCGGACCGCCTGACGGGCCGCCGCTAGGGCTGGTTCACCAGGGAGTGCGCCGCCCGCGTCAGGTACTCCCGCAGCGCGGCATCGCGCTCCGGGTCCAGCTCCAGCGAGTCCAGCGCGCCGAGCATGTGCTCCAGCCAGGCGTCCCGCTCGACCGGCCCGACGGCGAACGGCGCGTGCCGCATCCGCAGCCGCGGATGCCCCCGCCGCTCGGAGTAGGTGTTCGGGCCGCCCCAGTACTGCTCGAGGAACATCCGCAGCCGCTCCTCGGCGGCGGACAGGTCCTCCTCCGGGTACAGCGGACGCAGCCGGGGGTCGCCGGCCACGCCGGCGTAGAACCGGGCGACGAGCCGGCGAAACACCTCGTGGCCGCCCACGGCGTCGTACAGGTTGGGTTCCACGGCTCCCATTCTGGCCGCCCCGGTGCCGGTCATGTGCGCGAGACCGCGGGCAGCAGCGGCCGGACCGCCCACCAGGCGGCCGCCGCCCCGTCCGCCGCGACCGGCCGGGCGGCCGAGTACACGGTTCCCCCCGGCCAGGCCGGGTCGCTCGGCAGCGGCGTCCCCGGGTCGTCGGACGGGTCCGGCTCAGGACTGTCCGGGGCCGGCCGATGGGTGCCCATGGGATACGACTGGGTCGTTGTGGGTGCGGGTCTGACGGGGGTCACCTTCGCCCGTCGGCTGGCCGAGGCCGCCGACCTGCGGGTCCTGGTGGTCGACGAGCGGGACCACGTCGGCGGCAACGTCTACGACGAGCCCGACGCCCACGGGGTCCTGGTGCAGCGGTACGGGGCCCACATCTTCCACACGGGCTCCGCCCTGGTCTTCGACTACCTGACGCAGTTCACGCAGTGGTTCCC
>JAOPWU010000004.1 GCA_025965515.1 Mycobacterium sp. | reverse complement strand
GCCCGAGCCCCCGGCGGCCGCCGAGTCCGGGAAGACCAGGTACGCGGTGTGCAGCACCGCGTCGGCGATCTTCGGCGTGACCGCACCCGCGACGGCCCCGAGCAGCCCGACCTTGGTGCCGATGTGGGTGGGGCGCTTCTCGAGGGCCCGGACGATGAGGCCGCCGGCCTCCTCCGGGGTCAGCGTGGGGAACCGGTCGTAGATCTTCGTCGGGGCGATCATCGGGGTGCGCACGAGCGGCATGTGGATGGTCGTGAAGCTGACGCCCGCGCCGACCAGCTCGCTCGCCACCACCCGGCTGAACGCGTCCAGCGCCGCCTTGCTCGCGACGTACGCGCCGAACCGCGGCGGGCTGGTCTGCACGCCGATCGAGCTGACGTTCACGATGTGGCCGAACCGCCGCCGCGTCATGGACGGCAGCAGCGCGAGCATCAGCCGCAGCGGCCCGAAGTAGTTGAGCGCCATCGTGCGCTCGTAGTCGTGGAACCGGTCGTAGGACAGCGTCACGGACCGCCGGATCGAGCGGCCCGCGTTGTTCACGAGCATGTCGACGGCGTCGTGGTCGGCCAGCATCTGCTTCACGGCGGCGTCGACCGACTCCTGCGAGGTGAGGTCGACCGAGTACACGTCGGCCCGGCCGCCGGTGGCCTCGATCTCCGCCTTCACCTTCTCGAGCTCCTCGATGCGCCGCGCCAGCAGCAGCGGGATGCCGCCCTTCGCGGCGATCTGCAGGGCCGCCGCCCGGCCGATGCCGGACGAGGCGCCGGTCACCGCTACGGTGCGGCCGACCAGCGGGCCGCCGGGACGCGGCCGCCGCGCGCGGACCGGGTCGAGCCGCTCGGCCCAGTACCGCCAGAGCACCGGCGCGTACGCCGCCAGCTCCGGGGGCTCGGCGACGTCCGCGGCGTCGAGCTCCAGCCGGGTCGCGGCACTGCCGAACGTCGACGGGAACGTCAGGTGCGGCACCACGGACATCGGGATGCCGAGCCGGGCGAAGGTCACCTCGGCGGCCGTCCGCGCCCCGGGGATCCGGCCGAGCAGGCCGGGCAGCCGGTCCAGCGGGTGACCCGGCAGCCGCGGCAGCGTGACGGTGATCGGCGGCGCACCCGCCGCCGCGGCGAACGCGTTGTAGACCTCGCTGAGCGACTGCGGCCGGGGGTGCACCAGGTGGAACGCCCGGCCGTCGAGGCCGGGCCGATGGATCAGCGCGTCGAGGGCGTCCGCCACGTAGTCGACCGGGACGACGTTCGTCGCCCCGAGGTCCGGCAGCACGATGGGCAGCCGGCCGGCGCCCGCCGTCGCCGCCAGTGCGGCCAACGTCGGGAAGAAGTAGTACGGCCCGTCGACCTTGTCGATGGCGCCGGTGCGGGAGTCCCCCACGACGATGGCGGGCCGGTAGACCCGCCACGGCACGGCGTCCTGGCTGCGGACGAGCTGCTCCGCCTCGAACTTCGTCCGGTGGTAGGGCGACGGCAGCCGCTGGCCGACGTCGAACATGGTCTCGTCGAACAGGCCGCGGTGGTCCCCGGCGACCGCCACCGAGCTGACGTGGTGGAGCACGCCCACCCCCAGCCGCGCGGCGAGGTCGACGACGCGGTGCGTGCCCTCGACGTTGGTCTCGTGGTTGCGCTCGTCGGAGGCCGTCATGTCGTACAGCGCGGCCAGGTGGACCAGGTGGTCGACGTGGCCGAGCTTGCGGACCGCCGCGTCCGTCAGGCCGAGGCCCTCCTGGGACAGGTCCCCGGTGACGGGGGTCAGCCGCTGGCCGCCCTCGAGGCCCGCGGCCAGCCGCCGCAGCCGCTCGCGCGACCCCTTGCGCACCAGCGCGAACACCTCGGCGTCGGGCCGGCGCAGCAGCCGCTCGACGAGCGCGGAGCCGAGGAAGCCCGTCGCTCCGGTGACGAGGTAGCGGGTCACGACGGCCTCCTGCGGGTTCCGGTGCGCGCCCCTGCCGCACCTGTGTCGCCGGTCACCCTAGGCGGATCCTGAGCCCGGGGCGACTGCCGTCTCCCTGGAGCAACGCCCGTGCTGCACCAACGTCGCGGCAGTGGTTGCATGAGCACGTGGTCGACACCGAGAACACCAATCCCCGTCAGAACGTCAGCTTCCCGAGCAACGGCGACACCGCCTACGGGTACCTCGCCCTCCCGCAGTCCGGCAGCGGGCCCGGGCTCGTGCTCATCCAGGAGTGGTGGGGGCTCACGTCCCACATCGCCGATCTGGCCAACCGCTTCGCCGCCGAGGGCTTCGTGGTCCTGGCCCCGGACCTCTACGGCGGCACCACCACCCACGACGCGGAGGAGGCCGGCCGGCTCATGCAGCAGCTGCCCCCCGAGCGCGCCGCGCGCGACCTCGCCGGCGCGGTGGACTTCCTGCTGAACCACGAGGCCGTCACGGGCGACAAGGTCGGCGCCGTCGGCTTCTGCATGGGCGGCGGCTTCGTGCTGACGCTGGCCGCGCAGCAGGGCGACCGCATCGCCGCCGCCGTGGCGTTCTACGGCGTGCTGGGCGACGAGCTGCCGGACTTCAGTGGGCTGACCGCCGCGGTCCAGGGGCACTTCGGCACCGAGGACGCGTTCATCCCGACCGAGAAGGCGCACGCGCTGGCCGCGGCCATCGCGGAGCAGTCCGGGACGACCCCCGACTTCCAGTACCACCCGGCGGGGCACGCGTTCCTCAACGACGAGAACCTCCTCGGCACGTACAACGCCGCGGAGGCGGACAAGGCATGGAAGGCCACGGTCGCCTTCCTGCACGAGCACCTGGGCTGAGCGCACCGGCAGACGCCGACGGGCGGGGACCCCAGGGTCCCCGCCCGTCCGTGCGTCCGGCGCCGTCAGGACGCGACGGCGTGCTCCCCCGTGACCAGGTAGACCACGCGGCGCGCGACCGAGACCGCGTGGTCGGCGAACCGCTCGTAGTACCGCCCGCACAGCGTGACGTCGACGGCGCACTCCATCCCGTGCTGCCAGTCCTCCAGCAGCTCGGCGAAGAGCTGCCGGTGCAGCCCGTCCATCACGTCGTCGTCGCGCTCGAGCTCCGCGGCCTGCTGGATGTCCCGGGTGGCGATGACCACGCCGGCCTTCGCGACGATCCGCTCGGCGATCTGCCCCATCTCGAGGATGACGGCCCGCAGCTCCGGCGGGATGGCCGAACCGGGGTAGCGCCGCCGGGCCACCTTCGCCACGTGGAGCGCGAGGTCGCCCATCCGCTCCAGGTCCGCCACCATGCGCAGCGACGTCACGATCGTCCGCAGGTCGGACGCGACGGGTGCCTGCCGGGCGAGCAGCTCCAGGGCCCGGTCCTCCACCTCGCGGTAGAGCAGGTCGACCGTCTCGTCGGCGGTGATGACGGACTCCGCCAGCGTCAGATCCGCGTCGAGCAGCGCGCGGGTCGCGCGGCTCATGGCGGACCCGACGAGCCGGGTCATCTCGACCAGGGAGTCGGTGACCGCCTGCAGTTCATCGTGGTACTCGTCGCGCATCGGAAGTTCCCCACTGTCGGCTCGGGCGCGCCCCTCAAGGCCCGTCCTGCCACCGTAGTCGCGGAGGGGGCGGCGACAGGCCGGGAGCGTGAATGCCGAGCATCCGAAGCATGAACAGCTGATCCGGTTGTCCGATTCGTCCGGTTCTCGTCGAGGCACGGCCCACGGGGGACCTACGATCGCGTCGTGACGTCCGAGGCCGGACCGGCGACCCTGGCGGAGGCCCTGCTACGGGCCCTGCCGGTCGCGGCGTTCGCCATCGCCGCCGACGACACCGTCCTACTGGCCAACCCCGCCGCGTGCGCGCTGGGGATCGTCCGCAACGACCGCCTGACGCTGCCCACGCTCGCCGCCGGCGTCCGCGACTGCCGGCGGAGCGGCCAGGAACACACGCTCGCACTGGCCGTGCCGCCGCAGGCCGTGCCGCCGCTGCGCCGCCCCCGCCCCGGCGCCGAACCCCTCGCGCTGCGGGCCCGGCTGGAGCCGCTCGGCGACGGGACCGTCTGCGCCTTCCTCGAGGACGTCACCGAGGAGCGCCGCGTCGAGGCCGTCCGCCGCGACTTCGTCGCGAACGTCAGCCACGAGCTGAAGACGCCCGTCGGAGCGATCGCGCTGCTGGCCGAGACGATCGAGGGCGCGAGCGACGATCCCGTCGCTGTGCAGCACTTCGCCCGGCGGATGGCCGCCGAGGCCACCCGGCTGGGCAGCCTCGTGCAGGAGCTCATCGACCTGTCCCGGCTGCAGGGCGCCGAGGCGCTGCCTGCGCCGCTGCCCGTCAGCGTCGACGCCGTCGTGGCGGAGGCGGTCGAGCGGACCCGGCTC
The DNA here is from genome assembly GCA_025965515.1 of Mycobacterium sp. GTDB lineage: Bacteria > Actinomycetota > Actinomycetes > RYN-182 > RYN-182 > RYN-182. The sequence goes on along the minus strand of JAOPWU010000004.1, from coordinate 11,596 downwards.
GCGGCGGAGACCGCCGGCATCCGGCTCGCGATGGTCGGGCAGCGTGGCCTCACCACGCTCGGCGACGGGCGGCAGCTCGCGACCGCGGTGAGCAACCTCGTGGCCAACGCGGTGCACTACTCGCCGTCCGGTACGGGCGTCGTCGTCGGCGTCCGCGCGGCGCGCGACGAGGTCACCATCAGCGTGCAGGACGAGGGCATCGGCATCGCGCGGGCCGATCAGGAGCGCATCTTCGAGCGCTTCTACCGGGCCGACCCCGCGCGGTCCCGCGCCACCGGCGGCACCGGGCTGGGGCTCGCCATCGTGAAGCACGTCGCTCAGAACCACGGGGGCCGGGTGCGGGTGTGGAGCGCGGAGGGCGCAGGCTCCACCTTCTCGCTCACCCTGCCCCGGGCGCCGCGCCCACAGGACACCGCCACCGACGAAGCCGGGGCGACCAACGAAGGAGGATCGCCGTGACGCGGCTGCTTGTGGTCGAGGACGAGGAGTCGTTCTCCGACGCGCTGTCGTACATGCTCACCCGCGAGGGCTACGAGGTCGAGGTCGCCGGCACCGGGCCAGCGGGGCTGGCGGCGTTCGAGCGCACCGGCGCCGACCTGGTGCTGCTGGACCTCATGCTGCCCGGGCTGTCCGGCACCGAGGTGTGCCGCGCCATCCGGCAGACCAGCACCGTGCCCGTGATCATGTTGACGGCCCGTGACAGCGAGATCGACAAGGTCGTCGGGCTGGAGCTGGGGGCCGACGACTACGTCACCAAGCCCTTCTCCAGCCGCGAGCTCGTGGCCCGGATCAAGGCGGTGCTCCGCCGGCGCGGCGCCGAGCACGAGGAGGAGCTGCTGCCGGGCATCCTCGAGTCGGGGCCGGTCCGGATGGACGTGCAGCGCCACACCGTGACGGTGGAGGGCGCCGGGGTGCAGCTGCCGCTCAAGGAGTTCGAGCTGCTGGAGATGCTGCTGCGCAACACCGGCCGCGTGCTGACGCGTGGCCAGCTCATCGACCGGGTCTGGGGCAACGACTACGTCGGCGACACCAAGACGCTCGACGTCCACGTGAAGCGGCTGCGGGCCAAGATCGAGCCAGAGCCGGGCTCGCCGAAGTACCTCTTGACCGTCCGGGGGCTCGGCTACAAGTTCGAGGCCTGACGCCGTACCACGACAGCGTCAGCTGCGCGCCGTCCCAGGAGCCGCTCGACGCCTGGAACGCGCTCGCGCTGCCGACGGAGGGGGTTCTGGGAGCGGCACGCAGCGGACGCCCGGGAGGCGTTCGAAGAGGGCGCGGCGATCTGTCGTGAGCACGAACCGGTCCGTGCTCACCGCGGTCGCCGCAACCATGAGGTCGTACAGCGCCAGGCCCGGCTCGCGCTCCAGAAATCTGCCGAGCACGCGTGCCGCCTCCGCATCGAACGGCTCCACCGGCAGCAGGGTGAGGACCTCCGCGAGCAGGGCCCCGCGCAGCCGTCGGCTGGGGGCGTCCGCAGCGTCGACGCTGCGGTAGAGCTCGGCCACCGTGATCGCCGCGACCACTGCGTCGTCGTCCGGATGGATCTGGATCCTCGCGCGGGACCGCTGGCCCGGGGTCGCCCCCAGCACGCAGCCGTCGAGGATCAGCCGGCGGCGCACGACACTCCTGCCCCCCGGCCCTCGGACCGGACGAGAAGGAGCTCCTCGCCGAAGCCCGCGTCCGGCAGAACCCGCTGCAGGAGGACGGCCAGCGCGGCGCCGTTCGGCGCGTTGACCGGGCCAACGACCGCGATCCGATGGCCGGCCCGGGTCACGACCACGCTCTCGCCCTGCTGCACGGCGTCGAGCAGAGCAGCGAACTGACGACTCGCCTGGGTGGCCGTGAGGCTGCGCATGCCGCCACGTTGCCGGCCACACCCCTGCCGGACCGGGTTCGGGAGCCATCGGTGGACAGCGCCGTCGGACTGCGCGCCGTCCACAGGCCGGGCGACCGGGGGTCCTCATTTCCGAGGTCTCTCGGCCGAAGATCAGAGAATCAGATTTCTCGCTGAAGGCCCTGGGGAGACTCCCCGGTCCCCGCGGTGCGCGCCGCCGCAGCCCCAGCAGCCGCCGTCGCCGGGTGCACCGCCAGCAGCCGCCCCTCGCGCTGCGCGCACAGCCGCGCCAGCTCCGCATACCCCGGCTCGCCGATCAGCGCGGTCAGCTCGGCCGCGGCCTCGCGGTACAGCGCCGCCGGGCGGGTGTGCGCCTCCGGCGACTCCGTGCACCACCAGTGCAGATCCGCGCCACCCTCGCCCCAGCCCGGGCGGTCGTACTCCGTCAGCGTCGTGACCAGGACCCCCGTGTCGTCGTACTCCTCCAGCCGCCGGATCGGGAGCTGCCAGCAGACGTCGGGCTTGGTCTCCAGCGGATTGCGCCCCGTCGCCAGCGCCAGCGCGTGCAGCGCGCACCCCGCCCCGCCCGGGAAGCCCGGGGGGTTCGCGAACACGCACACCCCGCCCAGGGTGCGGGTGCGGCGGGCCTTCTCGCCGTCCAGCTCGTCGTTCGCGACCATGCCGCGCAGCCCGTGGCGCGCCCACAGCTCGGGGGTCAGCTCGCTCGCCGCCGCCCGGACCCGCGCCTCGTCGGCGGCGTCGGAGAAGAACGCGCCGTGCGAGCAGCAGCCGTCGCCGGCCCGCCCCGCGACGATCCCGTGGCAGCCCGCCCCGAAGATGCAGCCCCAGCGGGACAGCAGCCACGTCAGGTCGGCGCGGATCTCGTGCCGCTCCGGATCTGCCGGATCGCGGAAGCTCACCCAATCCCGCGGGAACGACCTTGGCGGAGGGGACGTTCGGGACATGCCTCTCACGCTAGCCTCGGGCCATGACGGCTGCCCCGCGGCCCGGCGACGCCGTGCCCGCGCCCCGCACCCTCATCACCGGCACCCCGGCCCGTGCGGTGCCCGACCCCGACGGCGTTTCGCCGACCCTGCGGCTGGGTGTGCTCGACGTCGGATCGAACACGGTGCACCTGCTGGTCGTCGACGCCCGGCACGGCGGCGCCCCGGTGCCCCAGGCCTCCGTGAAGGACGAACTGCGGCTGGCCGAACTGCTCGACGCCGAGGGCGCGCTGACCCCCCGCGGCGCCGACGCGCTGGTCGCCACCGTCGCCCACGCCGCGGCGGAGGCCGAGCGGCTCGACGTGGACGACCTCGTCGCCTTCGCCACGTCCGCGGTGCGGGACGCGACCAACAGCCCCGAGGTCCTGGCGCGCGTGCGCGCCGAAACGGGCGTGGAGCTCAACGTCCTGTCCGGCGCGGACGAGGCCCGGCTGACGTTCCTCGCGGTCCGCCGCTGGCTCGGCTGGTCGGCGGGGCGGCTGCTGTCCTTCGACATCGGGGGCGGCTCGCTGGAGGTGGCGTACGGCGCCGACGAGGAACCGTCGCTGGCCGTCAGCCTGCCGCTCGGCGCCGGCCGGCTGACCCGCGACAGGCTGCCCGGCGACCCCCCGCGCAGCAAGGACGTCGCCGCCACCCGCAAGTACGTCCGCGCGGAGGTCGCGGGGCTGCTGCCGCTCCTCGCGAAGCACCCCGATCCGGACCGGGTGGTGGCCACCTCGAAGACCTTCCGCTCCCTCGCCCGGCTGGCCGGGGCGGCGCCGTCCGCGCAGGGGCCGCGGGTCCGGCGGATGCTGACCCGGAACGGCATCGACCAGGTGCTGGGCATGATCGGCGGGATGACGGCGGCGCAGCGCGCCCGCCTGGACGGCGTCTCGCCGGGCCGCGCCCGCCAGCTGCTGGCCGGGGCGATGGTCGCCGAGGCCGTCCTGGACCTGCTCGACCTGCCCGAGCTGGAGATCTGCCCGTGGGCGCTGCGCGAGGGGCTCATCCTGCGGCGGCTCGACTGGCTGGCCAGCGGCTGACGCGCTCCCTGACGGCGTGATCGGGACAACGTAGGGTCGGGGCCGTGACGGAGTCTGCGCGCACCGAGCCGCGCCAGCCACCACGGTCGGCCGTGCGGGTGCCGCGGGCGCTGGTGGGGCTGTCGACCGCGTCGACCTACCCCGACAGCACTGCCACCGCGTTCGAGATGGCGGCGCGGCTGGGCTACGACGGCGTCGAGGTCATGGTCTGGACCGACCCGATCAGCCAGGACGTCGACGAGCTGGAGCGGCTGTCCGACCAGCACCAGGTGCCCATCCTGGCGATCCACGCGCCCTGCCTGATCATCACGCAGCGCGTCTGGGGCACCGACCCGTGGGCCAAGCTGGTGCGCGCCCGCAAGGCCGCCGAGCGGCTCGGGGCCAGCACCGTGGTGGTGCACCCGCCGTTCCGCTGGCAGCGCGACTACGCCCGCGACTTCGTCGCCGGGATCGAGCGGATGCGCAACGAGACCGCGGTCCGGTTCGCGGTCGAGAACATGTTCCCGCTGCGGGCCCGCGGCCGGCAGGTCGTGCCGTACGCGCCCGACTGGTCGCCGGTGGAGCAGGAGTACGCCGACGTGACGCTGGACCTGTCGCACACCAGCGTCAGCCAGTCCGACGCGCTCGAGATGGCGACGCTGCTGGGAGACCGCCTCGCGCACGTCCACATGGCCGACGGCGTGGGCAGCAACCGCGACGAGCACCTGGTCCCCGGCCGGGGGACGCAGCCCTGTGCCGAGCTGCTCGAGCTGCTCGCGCGGACGGGATTCGCCGGGCAGGTGCAACTGGAGATCAACACCCGCAAGGCGGAGACGCGGTTCGACCGGGAGGCCGAGATCGCCGAGGCGCTCGCCTACACCCGCCTGCACCTGGCGGCGGCCCTGGAGCCGGATCCCGCCGACACCCCCGAGGAGGCACGGTGACCGTCGCGCTGCTGGGCGCCGGGAAGATGGGCGAGGCGCTGCTCGCAGGGCTGCTCGCCGCCGGGACGCCCGCCGCGGACGTCCGCGTCGTGGAGCGGAACGCCGTGCGCGCCGCGGAGCTGGCCGACACCTACGGCGTCACCCCGACCGACCTGGCCACGGCCGCGACGGCCGACGTCGTCGTCGTCGTGGTCAAGCCGCAGGACGTCGCCGGGGTGCTGACCGAGCTCGGCCGCTCGCTCGGCCGCCACACGGTCGTCGCCTCGCTCGCCGCGGGGCTGAGCACCGCCGCGCTGGAGGCCTCCCTGCCGCCGGGCGTCCCCGTCGTCCGGGTCATGGCGAACACCCCCCTGCTGGTGCGGGAGGGGATGTCCGTGATCTGCGCGGGGACCTCGGCCCACGAAGCGCACCTCGACCTGGTCGAGGCGCTGCTCGCCACGGCCGGCCGCGTGCTGCGACTCCCCGAGTACCAGTTCGACGCGGTCACGGCCGTGTCCGGCTCCGGGCCGGCCTACCTGTTCCTGGTCGCCGAGGCGATGATCGAGGGGGGCGTCCTGCTGGGGCTCCCCCGGCCGGTCGCGACCGAGCTGGTGGCGCAGACCGCGGTGGGGGCGGCGCTGATGCTCCGGGACTCCGGCGAGCACCCCGCGGTGCTCCGGGAGGCCGTCACCTCACCCGGCGGGACCACGGCGGCGGCGCTGCGGGCGTTCGAGGCGGGCGGCCTGCGGGCCACCGTCGCGACGGCGCTCGAAGCGGCCAGCCGGCGCAGCGCCGAACTCGCGGGCAGCTGACGTGGACGCCCAGGGGCCTCCCGACGGGTCGGAGGTGCTGCCGGCGGACATCGGGCAGCCCACCCCCACCCGCGACCAGCTGCGGCGGCACCTGTTGGCGGGGCGGCTGGCCGGCGATGTGGCGACCTCCCGCGCGAGCAACCTCGGCAACGCCCGCCGCTGTGCCGACCGCGACGAGCACTTCACGTTCGGGCTCGACTGGGACGGCGGCTGGGACTACCCGCGCGTCGTCGCGCTCATGGCCGACCGCGTGGGGATCGACCCGGATCTCCGCCGCACCGACGGCCCGGACACCATCGACGTCGACCGGACGCTGGACGCCCTCGACGCGGTGCGCGAGCAGCTGCGCCGGGTGGTGGCGGACCAGGGCTGCGTGCTGCTGGCGAGCGGCCATCCGTCCGGCATGATGGCCGTCGCACTGGAGGTGGCCCCGGCGCTCGCGGCCCGCGGCTGCGCCATCGCCACGCCCGCCTGCGGGTTCTCCTACGCCAGCTCCGCAGGGCACCGGGAGATCGCCTACCTCGCGGGCGTCGCCTGCCTGACCGACGGCAGCTCGCTGGAGCACACGCACTCCGCGACCCCGATGCGCGCGATGCTGACCGCGCTGGGTGAGGACCGCCGCCCGCTGCCCGACCTGGTCGTCGCCGACCACGGTTTCGCCGGCGCCGCGGGGCAGTCAGGCATCACGACCGTCGCGTTCGCCGACTGCAACGACCCCGGGCTGTTCGTCGGGGAGGCGGAGCAGCTGGTGGACGTGGTCGTCCCCATCGACGACAACGTGGCGCCGCACCTGTACGCGCCGGTGGCGGCGTACCTGCTGGACGGAATCCGCTAGTCAGGCGTCGGGATCAGGCGTCGAGGTCGGCCGGCGTGGCCCGCATGACCTCGTCGTAGGTGGTGAGCCCGCGGGCGGCCAGCGCGAGGCCGGCCTGCCGCATGGTCTGCATGCCCAACGCCTTGGCGGCCGTGAGCAGCTCCAGCTCGTCCGCGCCGCGCACCAGCGCGGCCCGCAGGCGGCCCACGACGGGCGCCACCTCGAACACGGCGTTCCGGCCCAGGTAGCCGGTGTTGTTGCAGGCTGCGCAGCCCTTGCCGCGGCGCGGCTGCGCGTCCGCCGGCAGGCCGGTGAGGTCCAGCAGCTCGATGACGTCGGGGGCCGGGGTGTACGGCGCGGCGCAGGCCCGGCAGACGCGCCGCAGCAGCCGCTGCCCGACGACCGCGGTGAGCGCCCCGCCGAGCGTCGCCATGTCGACGTCGAGGTTGACGAGCCGGGAGATCGCCGCGACCGCGGACGTGGTGTGCAGGGACGAGAGCACGAGGTGGCCGGTCGCCGCGGCCTGCGAGGCCAGCTCGGCGGTCTCGGCGTCGCGGATCTCGCCGACCAGCACCACGTCCGGGTCCTGGCGCAGGATCGACCGCAGCCCGACGGCGAACGTCAGCCCGATGCGCGGGTCCACCTGCGTCTGCACCACGTGCGGCAGACGCCCCTCGACAGGGTCCTCGAGCGCCACCATGTTGCGGGTGTCGTCGGCCGCCGCCATCAGGAGGCTGTACAGCGTCGTGGTCTTGCCCGAGCCCGTCGGACCGGTGACCAGCACGAGGCCCTGCGAGGCGGACACGGCGCGGCGCAGCACGTGCAGCGCCTCCGGCTGCAGGCCGAGGTGCGCGACGCTGGGGACGTCGATGGCCCGGCCGAGCAGCCGGATGACGATCTTCTCGCCGTAGAGCGACGGCATCGTGCTGATCCGGGCGTCCACCGCGGTCGCGCCGCGCCCCAGGGTGAGCCGGCCGTCCTGGGGCAGCCGGCGCTCCTCCAGCCGTAGCTCGAAGAGCACCTTCAGCCGGCCCGTCACGGGCGCGATCATCGAGGCGGGCAGCTCCGCCGCGGCGCGCAGCATGCCGTCGATCCGCATCCGCACGAGGAGCCGGTCCGGTGCGGGTTCCAGGTGGATGTCCGAGGCGCCCGAGCGGACGGCGTCGGTGAGGATGTAGTCGACGACGCGGACGGCGTCCGACGACGTGAGCTGGTAGTGCGGCCGCGGCGCGTACGCCCGGTCGATGAAGGTGCCGAGATCGCTCGGCGCGACCACCGCGACGCGGATCGGGGCGGCGAGGATCTTCCGCAGCTGCTGCAGCGCGGCGGTGTCGGTGGGGTCCACCAGCGCGACCAGGACGCCGGTGTGGTTGCGCATGAGCGGGGCGGCGCCCAGCCGGATCGCCGCGTCGCGGGGGAACGAGTCGAGCAGGGTCCGGTCCGGCTGGTAGGCGTCGATGTTCACACGCGGCAGCTGCAGCACCGTGGCGAGCGCGGTGGCGATCTCCTCCTCGGTGGCCCCACCCTCCTCGGCGATGATGCGGCCGAGCTTCCGCCGGTTCGGCTGGCCCGGGGGCTCCTGCAGCGCGAGGTAGTACTGCAGCTGCGCCTCGGTGATGACCTCGGCCTCGACCAGTACCTCGCCCAGGCGCTTGGGCGCCGACCGCTGCTGCGGGAGGGCGACGGTCTGGGTCGGGGCGGTCACGTGGCGGGCTCCTGGGCAGCAGGTGCGAGCGGGGCGGCGGTAGGCGTCCCTTCGTCTACTGTCGGGCCGGATCCGCCGGAGTTGAGGCCTGAAGGGCCGAACGGGTGAACCGGGCTGCCCCGCCAGGCTGCGCGCACGACCAGCGCGGTGGCCGCGAGCAGCAGCACGTTGCGCAGCCCGAGCACCGCCGTCTGCAGGACCGCACCGGTCCGCAGCCCCGCGTAGCCGAGCGGGTAGAACTCCTGGCCGAGCAGCGCCGCCACGGCCAGCAGCAGCAGCGCGGTGCGCAGAGAGCGGGACAGCTCGGGCGTCACCGCCCAGACCAGGGCCGCGAGTGCGACGAGCCACACCAGGTACTGCGGGCTCACCACCCGCGAGAACACGGTCGCCACGAGCAGCACGGCGAGCGCCATGACGGCAGGCTCGGCGCTCCCGGGACCCGCCGGGCCGCGCCGCAGCCGGGCCCGCACCTCCAGCAGCGCGACGGTCGCCAGGCCGAGGGCGGTCAGCGCGCTGCTCACCGCCAGCATGGCGCCGACCCCGGGGCCGAGCACCTCCGCGGCGCCGTAGCGGAATTCGATGACGTAGCCGGAGCCGAACTCGTGGGCCAGCAGGAACGGCCAGGCGAGCGGCGCCTCGATCTGCAGGCCGCGGTGCTTCTCGTGCCCGAGGAAGCTGAAGGAGGCGCCCAGGTGGCCGGATGCGGCGACCCCGGCGAGGACGGCCAGGCCCGCGGCGGCCGCCCCGAGAACCGCGGCCACGCTGGCCCGGGTGCGGCGCGCGGCGGCCCCCCGCACGGCGATCAGCAGCAGTCCGGGCCACACCTTCACGAGCGCGCCCAGCCCCAGCAGCGCTCCGGCCAGTGCGGCCCGCCGCCCCGTGGCCACCCGGCCGGCCACGAGCAGCCCTGCGACGGCCAGGGCGGCGGGGACCAGGTCGAACCGCTGCAGGGCGATGGGGCCGACGCAGACCAGGCCGACGACCCAGAACCAGGCCCCGGCCCGCGAGGGACCGTCCGGGCGCCGGGCGCCGGCCCGCAGGAGGAGCAGGACGATCAGGCCGTCGACGAGCAGCATGAGGAGGTCGAAGCACACCAGGTAGCCGAGGCTGCTCGGGCCGAGGCGCGGCAGCGCCAGCAGCCCCCCGACGGCGGGCGGGTACTGCCACTTCAGGTCGTGACGGGGCCAGCCGCCCGCGGTGATGACGCCGGCCCAGCGGTCGTACAGGCGCACGTCGGACGTGATCTGGCGGTGGTAGCTCGCGCCGATGAGGGCCGGGGCGACGAGCAGCCCCAGCCGGGTGACAGCCCAGGCGAGCGGCAACGCCGCCCGGGCCGCCAGGGGGCTCAGCGTTCGGTCGGTCATGGCTGGCGGAGCCTATCCGCGCCGGACCCCGCGGGGACCCGGACGGGCGATCAACCACACCGACGGGGAAGGGACGCGCCGCCGTCGCCGGGCCCCCCGGGGTTCGGGCCGGTCAGGCCGCCAGGTCGTGGGCGGCCTTCGCGGCCTTGCCGGCGGCCAGCTTCGTCGACCGGCCGACGGCCTCGCCACCGCGCCCGGCCTTCTTCCCGTAGGCCTTGACCGTGTGCTTCGCGGCCATGGCGCCGCCCGCGACGGCGGCCTTGGCCTCGACCTTCTGCGCCTTCTTCAGCGCGGCGGCCTCGAGGTGGGAGGCCTTCGCGGCGAGCTTCGCCGCCCGGGCGGCGGCCTTGGCGCCGGCCTTCTCCTGCGCGGCCACGGCCTTGCGGGACAGCCGCGCCTCGGCCTTCGCCTGGCCCTTCTCGGCCTTGCGTGCCGCCCTGGTGGACGCCTTCTCGACGCGGCGCGCGGCCTTGCGGGCGGCCCGCGGCGTGTGGTGGGGGGTGGGCTCGGTCGCGACGAGGACCAGCCCGCCGAGCGCCGCGAGGTTCTTGAGGAACTGCATGGTCTGCATCTGCCGGGTCTCGGGCGGGGCCTCCCAGAAGGGGTGCCCGGCGTACGTCGAGGGGACGAGCGAGGCGGCCAGCAGCAGGGCGGCGCGGCGCTTCTTCACGCCGAGGGCCAGGGCGGTGCCGCCCAGCACCATGGCCGCGCCGTTCACGCGGACGGTGACCTCGGGGGCGGGCAGACCCAGCTTGGCAGCCTGCGCCACCCGTGCGCCGGGGGCACGGACGGCGTCCAGACCGCCCTTCACGAACATGCCAGCGATCATCGGGCGTGCCAGGGCGTAGGCGGGGCGCATGCGGAACCTCCTGCGAGACGGGTGGTCACCTCGACGTGACCTTCGGCCGGAACCGGTGGGCAGCGTCGGCCGACGACGGCGCTCGTCGGATGCCCTGCCCCGCGCCAGTGCTGCTACACCGCTCCTGCCCCGGATGATCGTCCCCACTCCTCAGCGGCACCAGCCCCCCGGACTCCGAGCACGCCCTCCACGGCCCAGAGGAGCAGCGCCAGCGCCGGTGGCACGGCGCCGACGATCACAACGGTGCTCCAGCCTCCGACCGCCCACGCGAGCGACGCGGCCAGCGAGCCGATCGCGCCGCCCAGGAAGTACGCCACCATGTACCCGGTGGTGAGCCGGGAGCGCGCCTCCGGCGCCAGCGAGTAGACCAGGCTCTGGTTGGTGATGTGGGTGCCCTGCACGCCGAGGTCCAGCAGCAGGATGCCGAGGATCAGCGGCAGCAGCCCCGCGCGGGCCTGCGACAGCAGCGCCCAGGCCGCCAGGATGGCCATCACGAACCCGACGGTGAGCCACCGCTGCAGGCCCCGGTCGGCCAGCCGCCCGGCGAACGAAGCGGCCAGCGCGCCGCCCGCGCCGAGCAGGCCGAACAACCCCGTCACGGCGGCCCCGTAGTGGTACGGCGAGGTCGCCAGCACCAGCGACAGCGCCGTCCACAGCACGCTGAAGGTGGCGAAGACGGCGGCCCCGTACGCCATCCGGTGCCGCAGCAGCGGCTCGTCGCGGACCAGCGTGAGGACGCTGCGGAGCAGCTGGGGGTACCGCAGGTCGGTGCTCGGCGCGGCCGGTGGCAGCTCCGCGCGCAGCAGCCCGGCCAGCCCCACCATCAGGACCGCCGCGAGGCCGAACACCGCCCGCCACCCCGCGGCCTGGGCGACGAGCCCGGACACGGTGCGGGACAGCAGCACGCCGATCAGCAGGCCGCTCATCACCGTGCCGACGACGGCACCGCGCTCCTCGTCGCCGGCGAGGTTGGCGGCGAACGGCACGAGGATCATGGCGACGACCGAGGTGGCCCCGACGAGGAGCCCGAACGCGGCCAGGGCCGGCAGGTTCGGGGCCAGCGCGGAGCCGACCAGCGCGGCGGCGGTCACCGCGAGGACGACGGTCACGAGCCGTCGGCGCTCGAGCAGGTCCCCGAGCGGGACGATGAAGGCCAGCCCGAGCGCGTAGCCGAGCTGGGTCGTCGTCACGACGATGCCGGCCGTGCCCTCGCTGACGGACAGGTCCCGTGCGAGGGTCGGCAGGAGCGGCTGCGCCCAGTAGTTGTTCGCGACGACGAC
>JAOPWU010000032.1 GCA_025965515.1 Mycobacterium sp. | reverse complement strand
GGCGTCCGGTGACGACGTCCTGGTCGACGTCGAGGTCGCCGGGCTCGGCGGCTGGGACGTCGTCGGCGCGTACCGGCTGCCGACCGGCTACCCCTGCGTGATCCGCGGTGAGGGCGTCGGCCGGACGAGGGACGGCCGCCGCGTCTACTTCGGCGAACGCTCCGTGCGGCCGTTCGGCGCCGTCGCCGAGCGGACCGTCGTGCCGGCGGCCGAGGTGTGGAACGTGCCCGAAGGCGTCGACGACGCCACCGCCATCACGATGGGCATCGCGGGCACCGGGGCGCTCGTGCCCCTGGAGCAGGCGGCGATCCGGCCGGGCGAGAGCGTCCTGGTTCTGGGCGGTACGGGGACGCTGGGGCAGCTGGCGCTGCAGCTCGCGCGCGTGCTGGGCGCCGGGCGAGTGGTGGCCGCCGCGCGCGGCCGGGGCGGGCTCGACCGGGTGCTGGAGCGCGGGATCGCCGACGCGGCCGTGCAACTCGGCGGTGCGGATGTTGCCACCGACGCCGAAGCGCTGCGGGCCGCGGCCGGCGAGGGGTTCGACGTCGTGCTGGACATGGTCTACGGCGCGCCCTTCCTCGCCGCGCTGAAGGCCACCCGGTGGGGCTCCCGGATCGTCACCATCGGCACGCTCGCCGGCGCCACGGCCGAGGTGCCGGCCGGGGACCTGCTGTTCCGTACGCACGGCACGGTCGGCACGGGCCAGCGGTCGCCGGAGGACCGGCGCGCGATCTGGCTGCGGCTGCTCGGCCTCGCGCGCGACGCGAAGCTGGAGGTCGACCTGGTGCGGTACCCGCTGGAGCGGGCGGGCGAGGCGTGGGCCCAGCAGGCCGCGAGCCCCCACGCCAAGGTGCTGCTCGACGTCCGCGGGTGACGCCCCGGACGAGGCCCGGACCGCGACCGCGGGGGCCGGAACCGCTGACCAGGAGGAGGCCGGGATGCGCGTAGCGGTCGTCGGTGCAGGAACGATGGGCGCGGGCATCGCCCAGCTCACCGCCATGGCGGGGCACGAGACCGCCCTCGTCGACCTCGACGAGGCCCAGTTGGGGCGCGCCCGGGCCGCGGCGGAGAAGAGCCTCGAGCGGTTCGTCCGCAAGGAGACGCTCACCGAGGCGGCGGCCAAGGAGGCGCTCGGCCGGCTGGTCTTCGGGACCGACCTCGCCGCCGCGGCGGCCGGCGTCGACGTGGTGGTCGAGTCGGTCGTCGAGGTGCTGTCGGTGAAGCAGGAGGTGCTGCGCACGGTGGCGACCGCCGCGCCGGGCGCGTTGCTGGGGACCAACACCAGCCAGCTGTCCATCACGCAGCTCGCCTCGGCCGTACCGGACCACGCGTCCCGAGTCGTCGGCCTCCACTTCTTCAACCCGCCGGTGCTGATGCGGTTGGTCGAGGTGGTGGCCGGCCTGCAGACGAGCGAGGAGACGCTGGCGGAGGCCGTGGCCTTCGGCGAGGGGCTCGGCAAGGAGTCCGTGGTCTGCCGCAAGGACAGCCCCGGCTTCCTCACGTCCCGCATCTCGGCGCTGGTCCGGCTGGAGTGCCTGCGGATGCTGGAGGAGGGCGTCGCCAGCGCAGCGGACATCGACAAGGCGCTGAAGATCGGGTTCAACTGGCCCATGGGGCCGCTCGAGCTGGGCGACTTCAACGGGCTCGACACCTACCTGCACATCCTGGGCTCGCTCGAGCAGACCCTGGGGGAGCGGTTCAAGCCGACCGTGACGCTGCGGAACCTCGTGGCGGCCGGCCGGTTGGGTCGCAAGACCGGGCAGGGCATCTACACCTACGACGCGGACGGCCGGCGGGTCGGCGACGCGTGAGCGCGCCGAGCCCTGGAGGGGACTGATGGCGGAGCTCTGTGGCGGGTGCCGCCCGACCGGCAGCTGCCGCCTCGGCATCCGCACGTGGGTGGTGGACGAGCGCACGGCCAGCGTCTCGGCGACGGCGACGTGCCCGGCCTCGCACGCCGGCGGCCCGCAGATCGCGCACGGCGGCTGGACGGCGGCGGTCTTCGACGACGTGCTGGGGCGGCTCCCGAACCTGCTCGGCGAGCGGGCGGTCACGGCCGAGCTGCACGTGCACTTCCGCAGGCCCGTGCCGACCGAGCTGCCCGTGGTGGTGCGCGCGGCCGTCGTGGGCCGGGACGGCCGGAACAGCCGCGTGGTGGGGGACCTGGCGCTGGCCGCCGCGCCCGACATTCCGCTCGCGACGGCCGAGGCCGTGCTGACGGCGGTGGACGACGGCCACGTCGACCGCCACCGGGCGTGGCTCGCGGAGCAGGGGCTCCGGTCCCCGGCGCCGGCCGACCGCCCGGCGGCCCGGCCGCGGACGCCGCGGGACGAGCCGCCGGAGTGGGCCGGCCTGCTGGACGACTGGGAACTGTGAGGGGCGTCAGCCCTGTTGCTCGAGCTCCTCGAGGTTCGGCGGCCGCGACTCGTACCCCGGCATGTGCAGGCCACCGTCGACGTTGATCAGCTCCCCGGTGACGTACCGCGACATCTCCGAGGCCAGGAACACGACGACGGGCGCGATGTCCTCCTCCGGGTCGCCGTTGCGCCCCAGCGGCTTGCGCGCCGCGGCGCGCTCGGCGAACCCGGGCATCGCCGCGGCCATCTGCTGGAACACGGTGCCCATGGCGGTCGGCGCGATGGCATTCACCCGGATGTTGAAGCGGCCCCACTCGTGGGCCGCGCTGCGGGTGAGGCCGCGCAGCGCCGACTTCGTGATGATGTAGTCGGAGTTCAGCCAGGCTGCGGTCTCCACGTCGATGGAGGAGAAGTTCACGATCGAGCCGCCGCCGCGCGCGGCCATGACGGGGCGCACGGCCTGCATGGCCCACCAGCTGGCCCACAGCCCCGAGTGCAGGGTGGCGTCGAGCATCTCGTCGGTCTTCTGCTCCAGCAGGACCTTCGGGCTGAGCGTGAACGCATTGTTGACGAGGATGTCGACGCCGCCGGCGTCGACCGCTGCCTGCACCGCCGCCAGCACCTGGTCCTTCTCGCGGACGTCGGTCTGCAGGACGACCGCGCGGCCGCGGAGCTCCTGGGTGAGCTCCTTCTCGATCGTCGCGCAGCGCTCCGGGTCGTACTCGGCGACGACGACGGTCGCGCCCTCCCGGATGAACCGGCGGGCGATGCCCCGGCCGATGCCGGCGCCGCCGCCGGTCACCAGGG
>JAOPWU010000167.1 GCA_025965515.1 Mycobacterium sp. | reverse complement strand
GCGGCTGAGGTGCCCGGCCGACATGTGCGCGCCGCGGGCGAGCGCCTCGACGTCCAGCGGCTGCGCGTAGTCACGGTCGATCCGGTCGCGGACCCGGCGCAGCCGCGCGAGGTCGCGCAGGTGCTGTGCCGCGGCGGGTCTGCTGGTCACCTGCGCAATCGTGCCACGTCGTGCCTACTCCGCCCTGTTGAACGTGCCCCGCTACCGGTCGATCGGTTACCCGGGAAGCGGGCGGGAACCCTGCCGACCATGACCGACGACGCTGTCCGCCGCGACGACGGCACCGACGGCGGTGATCCGGCCTGCTGGATGGCGCGCGTGTGCGCCGCTTGCGGGCGGATCCCGGACGACGAGTCGGCCGGGGTCTGTGGCAGCTGCGGCGAGCCGCTGTCGCCGCGCGCGTGACGGCCGACGAGCCGACGGCGGCAGCGCGACCACCCCTGCTGACCGTCGGGCACGGCACGCTGACCGCTGCCGCGCTCACCTCGCTGCTGGCGGGAGCCGGCGTCCAGCTGCTGGTCGACGTGCGCCGGTTCCCGGCGAGCCGCACACACCCGGATCTGGCCGCAGCGTCGCTGGACACGGTCCTGCCGGCGGCCGGCGTCGCGTACCGCTGGGACGAACGGCTCGGTGGCCGCCGCCGGTTGCCCGCCGGGACGACCGCCGAGGATCGCTGGTGGAGCGTCGACCCGTTCCGTGCCTACGCAGCCCACACCCGGACGCCGGAGTTCCGGGCCGCGCTGGACGACCTGCTGGCTGCGGCCGCGACGCGCCGGGCGGCCGTGTTGTGCAGTGAGACGGTCTGGTGGCGCTGTCACCGTCGACTCATCGCCGATGTCGTGGTGGTCACCGGCCGGGCCACCGTCATGCACCTGGGGCACGACGGTCGGAGCGCGCCGCACCGGCCGGCCGACGGCGCGCGGCTGCGGCCCGACGGCCTGGTCGTCTGGGATGGCGCTCCCCCGGTCTGAGTCGTCCGTCGAGATCGTGTCAGACGGCCCAGGGCCAGGTCTCCTCCTCGCGCGTGTCCCCGGGGCGCACGGACAGCGGTTCCAGCGCCGTGGTGTCCCGGATCCAGAGCAGCGCGTCGTAGCGGCGCCCCACGACGCTCGGCACGTAGTTGCCCCAGCGCTCACGCTCCGGGTGGTAGACGACCCCGATTGCCCGGTGTTCCAGCTCCCCCGCCAGCCAGTCCGGCCAGTCCGCAGCACGGCCGCCGGGCATGAGGAAGAGCGCCGTCGGGTCGGTGAGCTCCCGGCGCAGCAGGTCCTCCAGGCTCCCGCCGCGCGCCCGCGGGACCGTCATCCGTTGCTGCAGGGCGCCCCAGGCCGGGGCGGCGATCACCGACCCGGCGTGCCCGGCGAACCCCACCAGCACGACCGTCTCCTCGCCGTACCGCTCCCGGGCCAGCTGGCCCACGTTGACCATGCCGGCCTCGGCCATGTCCGTGTACCGGGCGTCGCCCACGTGGGTGTTGTGCTCCCAGACGACCGCCTTCGCCCCCGGGCCGTGAACCTGCAGCAGCCGGTCCAGCGTCTCGGCCATGTGCTGGTCGCGGATGTTCCACGAGTCGGGGCCGCCGCGGACCATCGCCCGGTAGTACCGCTCGGCGCCCTCCGCGACCAGCGCGTTCTGGGAGGCGTCGAACGCGGCATCCCGCGCGCGCCCCGCCCCGGGGGGAACGGGGCGCAACTGCTCCAGGAGGCTCACGACCTCGTCCTCGCACGAGGTCGGCACCAGCCGGGTGGCGCGCGCGTACGCCTGCGGGTCCTGCGCGTAGGGCTCGAAGCACTGGTACGCCGCGAGGGCCGCCTGCACCTGGTCGGGCCGGTACTCCGCCAGGTAGTCGAGGACGGCCCGCAGCGACTCCCACAGCGAGTAGACGTCGAGGCCGTAGAACCCGACGCGGTCGTCCTCGGGCAGGCCGCCGTTGTACTCGGCCAACCACTGTGTGAACGCCGCGACGTCGGCGTTGGCCCACATCCAGGTCGGCCAGCGTGCGAACGCCCGCAGCGCGTCCAGCGGCGGCTCGCCACTGACGCCGGTCACCGCAGTCGTCACCCGGTAGCAGTCGGGCCAGTCGCCCTCGACGCCGACGAACGAGAACCCCCGCTCGGCGATCAGCCGCCGGGTGAGCCGGGCACGCCAGTCGTAGTAGTCGTGAGTGCCGTGCGAGGCCTCTCCGATGAGGACGCAGCGGGCGTCACCGATCCGGTCGAGCAGCGGGCCGAGGTCGGCGTCGTGCCGCAGGGGCCGGGCCAGCGCGCGGGGTCCGTCCATGGCGCCTCCAGGGCCGGACCCGGCGCGGCGGAGCAGCGATGGCGGGCGGCCACTAGGCACATTCCCAGCAAAACTCACCGTTAGGCCACTCGGGCTAACCACGGATCATGCCGAAGAAGTAGAGGACACCCGCCGCCTGCCCCCCGGGACCCTGCCTCTTGTTCTCCTGCCTCGCACGGGCCACCACGCGCCGTCCGCGTCTGATCCTTCTCGCCTGGCTGCTCGTGCTGCTGACCGGCTTCAGCGTCGGCAGCTCGGTCTTCGGCAACCTGCACGACCAGACCAGCAGCGGCCACGGCGACGCCGCCCTCGGCTCGCGGCTGCTCGGCACGCTGAGCCCGGCCGGCGGCACGGTCGTGATGACCTTCGCCGGCAGCGCGGCGGACGTTCCGGGCCTGCGGGAACCCCTGGCCGCAGCCGTCGGCGACGTGTCCCGGCTGCACGGCGTGGCATCGGTGTCCCCGGCGCAGGTGCTCCCCGGCACGACGACGCATCCGGGCGATCTCACGGTCGTGACGGTGACGCTGCACAAGAACCTCGCGGGCAAGGCCGCCGCAGCCCTAGCCACCGCAACCGAGGCCCGCTTCCGGCAGGTCCCCGATCCGCAGGTGCTCGCCGGTGGCTCGGTGCTCATGGACCGGGACTCCCAGCAGGCCGCGGCGCGCGACCTGCAGCGCGGCGAACTGGTGGCGCTGCCGATCGCGCTGGTGATCCTGCTGCTCGTCTTCGGGGGGCTCCTTCCGGCGCTCCTCCCCCTCCTGGCCGCGGCGGCCAGCGTCGCCGGGGCCCTGCTGGTTCTCCTGGTCGCCAGCCGCTGCACCACCCTGTCCAGCTACGCCGTCAACGCGGTGACCATGCTCGGCCTGGGGCTGTCGATCGACTACGCGCTGCTCCTGGTGAGCCGTTTCCGCGAGGAGCGGGCGGCCGGGCTCAGCGTCGAGCAGGCGACCAGCCGGGCGGTCACCACCGCGGGACGCACCGTCGTGTTCAGCGGGATCACCGTCGCGCTCGCGCTCTCGGGACTCGCCGCGTTCCCCAACCCGATGTTCCGCTCCCTCGCGATCGGTGGCGCGGGCGTCGTCGTCGTCGCGATGCTCGCAGCGGTGACCGCCGTGCCGGCGGCGCTGCGC
Source organism: Mycobacterium sp. (assembly GCA_025965515.1). Classification (GTDB taxonomy): domain Bacteria; phylum Actinomycetota; class Actinomycetes; order RYN-182; family RYN-182; genus RYN-182. Next base: position 1,164 of record JAOPWU010000167.1, on the reverse strand, counting down.
CTGGTGGGCCACCGGGTCGGGGCGGCGCGTCAGCCGGACGGGGCCGGGGCGTTCGCCCGGCTGGCCCAGCTTGTGCAGCGCCGCCGGCTGGTGGTCCTGGCGCTGGTCGGCGCGACCCTGCTCGCCATCGGGGCCCCCGTCCTGCACGCCAAGTACACGATGGGCTCGGTCGCCTCGCTGCCGGCGGGCGCGCAGAGCCGGCAGGTCGCCGAGCAGGTGCAGCAGCGGGCCGGCGGCGACAGCACGGCCCCGATCACCGTGGTGGACGCCCAGGGGGCACCCGTCGGGTGGACCGGCTACCTCGAGCAGGCCGGACGCCTACCGGGGGTGGCGTGGGTGGAACCGGTGCCGCTGACCTCCGGGGTGGCGGTCCACGTGACCATGGCCGGGAGTGGGCAGGGCGACCAGGCGCGGGCTGCCGTCACCTGGTTGCGGGCGCACCGCCCCAGCGCGGACGTGCACGTGACCGGCCAGGCCGCCGCGCTCGCCGACTTCGGCCAGATGGTCCGCGCGAGCCTGCCAGCTGCGCTCGGCTGGACGTTCGGCGCCCTGTTCGTGCTGCTGTTCCTGATGACCGGCTCGCTGGCCATCCCGGCGAAGGCGCTGGTCACCAATCTGCTGTCGCAGGCCGCCACGCTGGGGGTGCTGGTGACCGTCTTCCAGGACGGCCCCGTCTCCCGCCTGCTCGGGTTCCAGCACGGCGGGTCGCTGGAGGCGGTCATCCCGGTGATCGCCGCCGTGTTCGCCTTCGCGCTGTCGATGGACTACGAGGTCTTCCTGATCGCCCGGGTCAAGGAGCTGCACGAGGCCGGCGTGCCGACCGACGAGGCGGTCGCACTCGGGCTGCAACGGTCGGGGAAGATCATCACCTCTGCCGCGGCGCTGATGATCGTGGTGTTCGGCGGGTTCGCGTCGGGCCAGCTCCTGGCCCTGAAGGAGATGGGGGTCGCACTCGCCACGGCCGTCCTGGTGGACGCGACCGTGGTGCGCTGCCTGCTGGTCCCGGCGACGATGACGCTGCTGGGGCACCGCAATTGGTGGGCCCCGGCGCCGTTGCGGCAGCTGCACGCGCGGCTGGGGCTGCGCGAGGCGCCGGCCGTCCCGGTCGCCGTGGTACCGCTGCCGGCGACGCTGGCGCTGCCGGTGGTCGTCCGGGAGCCCGCC
>JAOPWU010000234.1 GCA_025965515.1 Mycobacterium sp. | reverse complement strand
GGCGGCCGGGGCGTGGGGGCTGCGGCACGCGGTCGCCGCCGCGCTCGCGGACCCGGCGGTGCGGCTGCTGGTCGCGGCCGAGGAGGACCTCGCGGACTAGGCGGCGCCGTCCGACGGGGGCACGGTGCGGCCCCGGGCGCGGGCCCGGGGGACCACCCAGAGGAGCCCGAGTAGCCCCAGCCCCACCCCGACGGCGGTGACACCTATCCACCACTCGTGGCCGTCGGCGGCCAGCCGGCCGTGCTCGATCAGGGCCACGATCAGGAGAACGGCGAAGCTGCCGGTCCCGGTGCCGACGGCGGCGATCTCGTTGGCCTGTAGTGGCGGGGGGTCCGGGCGTCGCGTCACCCCGCGAGGGTGCCACAGCCCGGCAGGGGACGGTCAGTCGCCGCCCCAGAGCCCGACCACGCGCCAGCCGCGGACCGGGAACCCCGCGGCCTCGGCGACGTGCGCGGAGGCCGCGTTGTCGGGGGCGTGCAAGTAGGTCACGGCGCGCCCCTGGGCCAGGACGGCGCGGGCCGCCTGCACGACGAGCCGCCGGGCGACGCCCCGGCCGCGCAGCGCGGGCTCGGTCACGACCGCGATCTCCCAGCCGTACTCGTCGTGGCGCTTCAGCCCGACCCCCGCGCCGTACGCCCCGTGCTCGTCGAGGGCGACGAGTGCCGGCCCGCGGAAGGGCTGCAGCCACGAGGGCACCCGCGGGTCGTCGACGGACAGCCAGCTGCCGGCGTCCGGCAGGTCGGGGAGCCCGCGGGGCCCGATGGAGCGGAAGACGCCGGTGCCCACCTGGCCGCCGGGGCGCGCCACGAGCTCGGCCAGTGCCGCGCCCCAGGCCGGATCCGCCAGGCAGGAGAGTTCGTCACCGAGCGCCTGCGCCTGCTCGGCGACGGCGGGCGGGACGGACAGCACCGCGGCGTCCGGGGTGGCGACGCCCCAGACGGCCCGCGTCGAACCGTCCCAGCCGGGGCGGGTGCGCAGCGGCGAGCCGACCACGTCCAGCCCACGCCGCGGCGGCCACCGGCCGAGCTGGTGGGAGAGGTGGCGGTGCAGCAGGAGTTCCGGATCCACCGGGGCAGCCTCGCAGGCGGGGCGGCCGCGACGGCGCCCGGGTCCGCGGAACCCGCCCGGCGGCGGGAACCGGCGACCGGATTCGGGAGGGCGCTCGGCTCAGGCGGCCCGGCGCGCCGCGGCCGAACGGCGGGCGTGGGCCACGAGCTCGTTGACCTGGGTGCGGTCCAGCGGGCGGCCGTCGAGGTCCACGAAGCAGGAGGACCGGGCGGCGGAGCGCAGCAGCTCCAGCGCGTCGACGGACTGCCCCAGCGCCAGCAGCGCGCGGCCCTCGAGCAGGTCCAGCAGCGCGCGGACCCGGCCGACGCCGACGAGCCCGACGCGCAGCCGCGCGAGGCCGTCGAGGGCGAGGTTCGGCTCGTTGGAGTCGAGGTGGTGCTCGACCTGGAACAGCAGCTCGCGGCAGCCGGCGAGGTCACCGCTGCAGGGGGTTCGGCGCGTGCGGGAGGGGCTCCGCTGCGCGGGGGCCACGGGGGCGTCGGCGGTCTGGGCTCCGGTGTCGAGCAGCTGCGTGTCGAGCATGGGACGAACCTTTCGCGGCGGCGTCAGAAACGGCATTCCTCGTCGTTGAGGAAAGTGTCGGCCGCTTCTGCGTCCCTACCGTTGCACGCACGGGTGAACCTTCGCACGATTCCACGCGGGATCGTCACCGATCCTTTACGAACGAATCCCTCCCGCAACGCGACAGGGCCGGCCCGGGTGGGTCGGCCCTGTCCTGGAGCAGGTGGATCAGCCGCGCAGCTGGGCCACCACGTGGTCGATGCAGGCGGTGAGCTTGTCGATGTCGGTCGGCTCGACCGCCGGGAACATGCCGATCCGCAGCTGGTTGCGGCCGAGCTTTCGGTACGGCTCGGTGTCGACGACGCCGTGCGCGCGCAGCGTCTTGCTGATCGCGGCGGCGTCGACGGCGTCGTCGATGTCGATGGTGCCGACGACGAGCGACCGCTGCGCCGGGTCCGCCACGAACGGGGTGGCGTAGTCGGACGCCTCGGCCCAGCCGTACAGCCGGGACGAGGAGTCGGTCGTGCGGCTCACCGCCCAGTCCAGGCCGCCCTGCGCGTTGAGCCACTGGAGCTGGTCCGCCAGGAGGAACAGCGTCGCGACCGCGGGGGTGTTGTACGTCTGGTCCAGCCGGCTGTTCTCGATGGCGGTGGCCAGGTCGTAGCTGGTGGGGATCCACCGGCCGGAGCCCTTGATCTCCTCGACGCGGGCCAGGGCCGCCGGGGACATCAGCGCGAGCCACAGCCCGCCGTCGCTCGCGAAGTTCTTCTGCGGCGCGAAGTAGTACGCGTCGGTCTGCGTGGGGTCGAGCGGCAGGCCGCCGGCCCCGGAGGTGGCGTCGACGAGGACGAGCGCGTCGTCGTCCGTGCCCGCCGGCCGCCGGATCTGCGTCATGACGCCGGTCGACGTCTCGTTGTGCGTCAGCGCGTACACGTCGACGCCGGCCTCGGCGCGTGCCTCGGGCGCGGTGCCCGGGTCCGTCTTGATGACCGACGGGTCGCCGAGGAAGGGGGCGGCCTTGGTGGCCGCCGCGAACTTCGACGAGAACTCCCCGAACACCAGGTGCTGCGAGCGCTCGCGGACCAGGTTGAGCGTGGCGATGTCCCAGAACGCGGTCGCCCCGCCGTTGCCGAGAACGACCTCGTAGCCCTCGGGCAGCGCGAACAGCTGCCGCAGGCCCTCGCGGACCGCCCGGACCAGGCCCTTCACGGGGGCCTGCCGGTGCGACGTCCCCATGAGGCCGACCCCGGACGACGCCAGGGCGGCGAGCGCCTCCGGTCGCACCTTCGACGGGCCGCAACCGAAGCGGCCGTCGGCGGGCAGCAGCGCCTCGGGGATCGTGACGGCGGTCGCCGTGCTGGACGTCATACGAGGTTGCCCTCGGGGACGGTGCCGCTCGGGACGTCGCTGACGTCCCGCTTCGGCGGGCCGACGTACTCGGCGGACGGGCGGATGAGCTTGTTGAGCTTCTTCTGCTCGAGGATGTGCGCGCTCCACCCGGCGGTGCGGGCGCAGGTGAACATCGACGTGAACATGTGCGCGGGCACCCCGGCGAAGTCGAGGACCACGGCGGACCAGAACTCGACGTTCGTGGCGAGGACGCGGTTCGGCTGCCGCTCGCGCAGCTCGGCCAGGGCCGCCTCCTCGAGCGCCTCGGCGACGGCGTAGCGCTCGCTGCCGAGCTCCCGGGCGGTGCGGCGCAGGACGCGGGCGCGCGGGTCCTCGGCGCGGTAGACGCGGTGACCGAAGCCCATGAGCCGGTCGCCGCGGTCCAGCAGCTTCTTCACGTAGGTGCGGGCGTCGTCCTCGCGCTCGACCTCGTCCAGCATCTTCAGCACGCGGGACGGGGCGCCGCCGTGCAGCGGGCCGGACAGCGCGCCGATGGCGGACGAGATGCACGCCGCGACGTCGGCGCCCGTCGAGGCGACGACGCGGGCCGTGAACGTGGAGGCGTTCATGCCGTGCTCGGCGGCCGAGCAGAAGTAGGCGTCGACGGCCTTGGTGTGGGCCGGGTCGGGGTCGCCCTTCCAGCGGATCATGAAGCGCTCGACGACCGTGCTGGCCTTGTCGATCTCCTTCTGCGGCACGGCCGGCTGGTTGATGCCGCGGGCCGACTGCGCGACGAAGGACAGCGCCATCACGCTCACCCGGGCGAGGTCGTCGCGGACCTGCTCGGGGGAGATGTCGAGCTGCTGCTGCAGGCCCCAGTAGGGGGCGGTCATGGCGATGGCCGACTGCACGTCGACGCGGATGTCACCGGAGTGCACCGGCAGCGGGTACGGCTCGGCGGGCGGTAGGCCCGGCTTGAACTTGCCGTCGACCAGCAGGCCCCAGACGTTGCCGAAGGACACCTGGCCCACAAGGTCCTCGATGTCGACACCGCGGTACCGGAGGGCACTGCCTTCCTTGTCCGGCTCCGCGATCTCCGTCTCGAAGGCCTTGACCCCCTCGAGGCCGGGCTTGAACTCCGCCATTGCCGCTCCCGTCGCACCGGGCCTCGTCGGCCCCCCTCGTGCCGGCCCGCCCTGTCGGCAGGTCGCACCAGGCCACCCGGTCCGGATGACCCGCTGTCGCGCATCCTCCCACCGTCCCTCATCCGCGCGTCACAGCGGTCACCATGGGGCCGTGTCCACGCCGCCGCCGCACCCCGAAGCCCCCCTGCCGTCGGCCGCCCCGCCCGCCGACCCCGCCGCGCTGCGGGTCGCCTACGCCGACGGCCGGCTCGACGAGGGTGCCGTCGCCGGCGACTGGCTCGGGCAGTTCGACCGGTGGTTCACGACGGCCGTCGCGGGGGGCCTGCTGGCGGAGCCGAACGCCTGCGTGCTGGCCACCGCCTCCCCGGCCGGGGTGCCGAGCGCCCGGACCGTGCTGCTGAAGGCCGTGGACGCCCGGGGCTTCGTCGTCTACACGAACTACACGTCCCGCAAGGGCTTCGAGGCGCTGCAGAACCCCCGCGCCGCGCTCTGCTTCTCCTGGGTGCCGTTGCAGCGGCAGGTGCAGGTCGAGGGCCGCGTGGAGCGGGTGAGCCGGGCGGAGACCCTCGCCTACGCCACGACGCGGCCCCACGGCAGCCAGCTGGGTGCCTGGATCTCGCCGCAGTCGCGCGTCATCGCCGGGCGCGCGGAATTGGCGGCGCGGGCCGCGGCGGTCGCCGCGCGGTTCGGCGACGGACCGGTGCCGGTGCCGCCCGACTGGGGAGGGCTGCGGATCGTCCCCGAGGCCGTGGAGTTCTGGCAGGGCCGGCCGGACCGGCTGCACGACCGGCTCCGGTTCCGCGATACCCACACGGCGGCGGGCTGGGTGCTGGAGCGCCTGGCTCCCTGAGGCGCCGCCGGCTCGCCGGAACGGCGCGGCACCGCCGGCCCCGCAGCGCGGGCGACACGGTGCACGCCCCACGGTGCGTGGTGTCGCCCACGCGGCGGGCCGTTCCGCCGCCGGGCCCCGGGCGCGTCGGCGATGCTGGGCCCGTGACGCCGCCCCGCCCGGCCGGGCGCCTCCGCCGGGCGGCAGGGGCCCTGTCCGCCGACCTGACGCCGCTGCGGGACTCCCCGACGTTCCGGGGCCTGTGGGCCGCCGAGACCGTCAGCTCGCTCGGCACCCAGATGACGTTCGTCGCCGTGCCGCTGCAGGTGTACACGTTGTCCCGCTCCAGCCTGCAGGTCGGGCTCGTGGGCCTGGTCGGACTCGTACCGCTGGTGCTGCTGGGACTCCTCGGCGGCGCGATCGCCGACGCGGTCGACCGCCGCCGGCTCGTGCTCCTCACGACGGCCGGTCTCGCGCTGTGCTCGCTGGCCTTCGCCGTCGTGACGCTGACGGGCGTGGCCTCCGTGCCGGTGCTGCTGGTGCTCACGGCGCTGCAGGCCGGCTGCAGCGCGGTCGACAGCCCGACGCGGCGGACGTTCCCCGCCCGGCTGCTGCGGCGCGACCAGATCCCCGCGGCGGGCAGCCTGGAGCAGGTCGGCTTCAACCTGGCGCTCACGGTCGGTCCGCTGCTGGCGGGCCTGCTGGTCGGCACCGCCGGCTCGCAGGCCGTGTACCTGCTGGACACGGTGACCTTCGCGGCGACGGCGTGGGCGGTGGTGCGGCTACCGGCGATGCCGCCGCTCGGCGGGGCGACGCGGTCGGGGCTGCGCAGCGTCGCCGAGGGCCTGCGCTACCTGCGCACGCAGCGGGCGCTGGGGGCGAGCTTCGCCGCGGACATCGTCGCGATGGTCTTCGGCATGCCCCGGGCGCTGTTCCCGGCGTTGGCGGCCGGGCAGTTCGCCGGCGGGGCGCGGACGGCGGGGCTGTTGTACGCGGCGCCGGCCGTGGGGGCGCTCGTCAGCGGGGCCACCGGCGGTTGGATCTCCCGGGTGCAGCGCCACGGCACCGCGGTGCTGCTCTCGGTGGTCGTGTGGGGCGCCTCGATCGCGGCGTTCGGGCTGACGACGGCGCTCTGGCTGGGGCTCGTCCTGCTGGCGGTCGCCGGGGCGGCCGACATGGTGAGCGCCGTGTTCCGCAACGCGATCGTGCAGGCGGTGACCCCGGACGCGCTGCGGGGCAGGCTGTCCGGCATCTTCATCGTTGTCGTGGCCGGCGGCCCCCGGCTGGGGGACCTGGAATCCGGCGGCGTGGCGAGCCTCTTCGACCCGCGGGTCAGCGTGGTCAGCGGTGGGATCGTCTGCCTCGTGGCGGTGGCGGCCGTAGCGGTGTTCATGCCGTCGCTGCGCCGGTACCGCGCGGACGTGGTGCCGGTGGGTCCGGACGCGCCGGGGCCCGCCGCTGCCGCGATGCGCCCGGAGCCGCGTGTCCTGGACGGCCCGGCGGGTAGGCCGATCGCCGACGACGTGTCGCCACCGGACGGCGACGGGTCACTGAGGGAACCGGCTGGAGGAACGACGTGACCGACGACACCGGCATGGGCCGGAAGGCGGGCACCCAGGGGATGGGCGGCACGGGCGAGATCGGCGGCGAGCGGGAGCCCAAGAAGGCGATCATCGACGCGGAGAAGAGCCCCGCGCTCGACGCGCTGGGGCAGCAGCACGGCGACGTCCTGACGCCCGCCGAGGCCCTGGCCGCCGGCGTCCCGGAGGGGTATCCGTACGTCTCCGGCGACGGCGTCCGCATCGCGGGCCCCACCGACGACCTCGGGGAGGTGGTCGAGCCGGGGCAGCCCGTCGGGTCCGCTGCCGCCGCGCAGGAGCGGGCCCATGGGATCGACGCGCGCGCCGAGGCGGAGGAGTTCGCCATGCACAGCCTGCCGCCGAGCGGGCAGCGGGACGCCGGTGCACCGGGGACCATCCGCGGCCCCGGTGGCCTGGGGGACCTGGAGTTCCGCCGGGTGCCCCGCTGGGAGCGGTTGGTGCCCGCCGGGGTGGCGGTCGCCGGATTCACCCTGCTGCTGCTCCGTCGTCGCCGGTCGTGAGCGCGCCGGGGCGTGACTCCCGTCGCAGCCGGTCACCTCGATTGCCGAGTAAGGGCAGCCTGACCTAACCTGGCGTGCATGCTTGCGCCCCCACGTCCGTCGCTGCTCGCCCTCGGTGCCCTGGCCCTCGCGTCCGTGGGCCTGGTCGCCTGCGGGGGCGGTGCGGCGGCCGCCGGGAACGCGGGCCTCGCCGTGGCGGCCACGGACACGACCTGCGTCCCCTCGGCGACCAGCGTTCCGGCCGGCGTCCGCACCATCGACATCCACAACGCGGGCCGGCAGGTCACCGAGCTGTACGTCTACGCCCCGGGCGACAAGGCCGTCGGCGAGGTCGAGAACGTCGGGCCAGGGCTGACCAGGCATCTCACCGTGAACCTGCCGGCGGGCACCTTCGAGCTGGCCTGCCGGCCCGGCATGACCGGCCACGGCGTCCGCAGCACCCTGACGGTCACCCCCGCCGGCAGCACCGCGCCGGTGGACCCGGCAGTCGCCCAGGCCATCGCCAGCTACCAGGCGGGCGTCGAGCAGACCGCCGCGGAGCTCGTCGCGGCCACCACCCCGTTCGTCGCCGCGGTGAAGGCCGGCGACGTCGCCCGGGCGAAGGAGCTCTACGCCGCGGCGCGGCTGCCCTACGAGCGCATCGAACCGATCGGCGAGTCGCTGGGTGACCTCGACCCCCGGATCGACGATCGCGAGACCGACGTCGGCCCCGGCACCACCTTCACCGGCTTCCACCGGCTCGAGCGGGACCTCTGGACCGGCAGCATCGCGGCCGACGGCCCGATCGCCGACCAGCTGCTCGCCGACGTGACGGAGCTGCGGACGACCGTCGCGGGGCTGCACCTCACGGTCGACCAGATCGGCAACGGCGCGAAGTCGCTCCTCGACGAGGTGGCCCGCACGAAGGTCACCGGCGAGGAGGAGCGGTACAGCCACATCGACCTCGTGGACTTCGCCGGCAACGTCGCCGGAGCCGAGGCGGCCGTGGCGGCCCTGCGTCCGGTGCTCGCCGCCCGGCAGCCGGCGCTGCTGCAGCAGCTCGACACCCGGTTCCGGGCCGTCGACGCGGCGCTCGCGCCCTACGGCAGCGGCAGCAGCTTCGTGCCGTACACCACGCTCACGCCCGACCAGGTGAAGCAGCTCGCCACGCTCATCGACGCGGTCGCGGAGCCCGTCTCGCGGGTGACCGCCGCGGTGGTCGGCTGATGGCCCGGTTCGCGCTCTCCCGGCGGCAGCTGCTCGGCGGCGCGGCGGCCGGCGCCGCGGCCACGGTCGCCGGTGCGGGGCTCACGGCCTGTGGGATCGACGGGGGTGCCGCGCCACGGGCCGCCGGCGCCGCGACGGTGCCGTTCCACGGGGTGCACCAGGCGGGCATCGCGACGCCCGCGCAGGACCGGCTGCACTTCGTGGCGTTCGACCTGACGACGACGGACCGCGCCGAGGTCGTGGCGCTGCTGCGGGAGTGGACCGCAGCCGCCCGCGCCATGACGGCGGGCCGCGCCGTCGGCGGTGGCGCCGGGGGTCACCCGGCCGCGCCGCCGGATGACACCGGTGAGGCCGAGGGGCTGCCGGCCGCCAACCTGACCCTGACCGTGGGGTTCGGGCCGGGGCTCTTCACATCCGGCGGCGTGGACCGCTACGGGCTCGCCGCGCGCCGGCCCGCGGCACTCGCGGACCTGCCGGCGTTCCCCGGCGACGCGCTGCGGCCGGAGCGGAGCGGCGGGGACCTCGCCGTTCAGGCCTGCGCCGACGACCCCCAGGTGGCGGTGCACGCCATCCGCAACCTCGCGCGCATCGCCCGCGGCGCCGCCGAGGTGCGGTGGAGCCAGCTCGGCTTCGGCCGCACCTCGTCCACCAGCCGCAGCCAGGCCACCCCGCGCAACCTGTTCGGCTTCAAGGACGGGACGGCCAACCTCAAGGTCGAGGACGCCGCGCTGCTGGGCGACCACGTCTGGGCGGACGGGTCGGGTCCCGGGGCCTGGATGCGCGGCGGGTCCTACCTCGTCGCCCGCCGGATCGGGATGCGCATCGAGGTGTGGGACCGCAGCGCGCTCGCTGAGCAGGAGCGGGCGGTCGGCCGCACGAAGGCCGAGGGGGCGCCGCTCTCAGGTGGGACCGAGTTCACCGCGCTCGACCTGGCGGGCACCACCGCAGCGGGGGCGCCGGCCATCCCGCTGGACGCGCACGTGCGGCTCGCCGCGCCGGAGACCAACAACGGGGCCCGGCTGCTGCGCCGCGGGTACTCGTACGTCGACGGCAGCGACGGGCTCGGCCGGCTCGACGCGGGGCTGTTCTTCCTGGCCTACCAGAAGGACCCCCGGACGGGCTTCATCCCGGTGCAGCAGCGCCTCGCCGGGCGGGGCGGCGACGCCCTCAACGAGTACCTCACCCATACCGGCAGCGCGGTCTTCGCCTGTCCGCCCGGCGTGGTCGACGGGGCCGACTGGTGGGGCCGCGCGCTGTTCGCCTGACGGCCCCGTCCCCCGTCCCGGCCGAACGGGATGATCTTCGGCCTCAGGGCTCGCGGCGCCCGCGGCGGCGCTGCTTGCGCCGGTACATCGCCGCGTCCGCCCGACGCAGCAGCGTGGCGGGGTCGGGGCCGTCCCCCGCGGCGACCCCGACGCTCGCGGTGGTGTGCAGTTCCAGGCCCGCGCACTGGTAGGGCCGGCCGATCGCCTCGGTCAGCCGGGCAGCGAAGGACCGCAGCCCCTCGAGCGTCCCGCTGCCCTCGCAGAGGACGACGAACTCGTCCCCGCCGAGCCGCACGACGGTGTCGCAGCTACGGCTGACGTCCCGGAGCCGCTCGGCCACCTGCCGCAGCAGCTCGTCGCCCACGTCGTGGCCGTGGGTGTCGTTCACGGTCTTGAAGTCGTCGAGGTCGAGGAACAGCACGCCGACGTTCCGGCGTTCGCGCCGGGCGTAGGTCAGCGCGTGCTCCAGCCGGTCCAGGAGCACGACCCGGTTGGGCAGGCCGGTGAGCGGGTCGTGCAACGCCCGGTGGGTCAGCTCGGCGTGCGCCCGGCGGCGCTCACTGATGTCGAGCACCTGCAGCAGCAGCGCGTCGGCGGAGCCGTCCTCCCGGCGGACGAAGGTGCTCGAGATGGAGGTCCAGACCAGGGAGCCGTCCCGGCGGCGGAGCTGGGCCTCCGACTCGTGGTGGCCGATGACGCCGTGCCGCAGCTGCCGGAACGCGACGATCGCTGACGCCAGCGTGTCCGCGGAGACGAGGGAGGCGACCGGCGTGGCCAGCAGCTCCTCCTCGGTGTAGCCGAGGAGCCGGCAGAGTGCGGCGTTGACCGACACCCAGCTGCCGTCGTAGGGGTGCAGCACGCCGAAGCCGATCGCGGCGTGCTGTAGCAGCCGCTGGAACCGCGTCTCGGCGGCGCGGAGCTGGCTCTCGGCGACGTGGCGCCGGGTCGCGTCGAGCACGGTGGTGACGACGCCGTAGGGCCGCTGCGCGCCCGGGTGGAACAGCGGGCGGCAGCGCACGTCCATCCAGGCCAGCTCGGCGGGGCGGTCGTCGTCGTGCGGCACCGTCCGGACCCGTTCCAGGCCGATCACCGCGACGACGGGGACCCCGGTCGCGAGCGCCCGGCTGACCGGGTACTGCTCGGGCAGGAGCAGGTGGCCGTCGGTGTCCGTCGCCCGCCAGCCGGGGTCGAAGGGGCCCCTGCCCTGGAGCTCCTCCGGCAGCAGCCCGAGGGCGCGCGCGGCGGCGGGGTTGGCCCGGATGATGGTGCCCTCGGTGTCCTGCAGGAGCAGCCCCACCTGCGCACCCTCGACCAGCAGCAGCTCCTGGGTGGCCGGGTCGAGCAGGTCCACCAGGTCCGTGTCCGCCAGCTCGGTCACCCTCCCACCGCCGGCCCGTCGGGCCCGTGCCACGTGCCCCCCACCGGCGCACCTCCGCTCGACGTCAGTGTGCCCCGCTGATCGGCTCGGCGCTCGGTATTGCCCCTCACCGCCTGTGGGGGACTTCGGACAGGGGCGGTTCGCCCGTTCCCGGCGGCTCGGTGCGCGCGTAGCGTCAGCATCGGACGAGTTCGTTCCGCGGTTGTCGCGGCCGTGCGCTGCGAGGGTGACGACGCGCGACGGGGGTGCTCGGGGGAGCGGTCGCCGAGTGGCGCGCGGTGCGACGACCCTCAGGTCGTGCGAGGAGGCACCCCGTGAGCATCATGCGTTTCGATCCCTTCAGTGACCCCTTCCGGCAGGTCGACCGGCTGACGAGCCAGCTGCTCTCCGGGGCCCGGACACCGCTCGGCATGCCGATGGACGTCTGGCAGGCCGAGGACGGCTACCACGTCGCGATGGACCTGCCCGGCGTCGATCCGTCGAGCGTGGAGATCACGCACGAGCAGCGGCTGCTCACGATCCGCGCCGAGCGCCACGCGGAGTACGGGTCCGAGGAGCCGGTGCTGATCGCCGAGCGGCCCATGGGCATGTTCACCCGGCAGCTGCAGCTCGCCGATGCGCTGGACGCCGGCCACGTACACGCCGAGTACGCCGACGGGGTGCTGCGGCTGACGATCCCCGTCGCGCAGGAGGCGCTGCCGCGGCGCATCCCCATCGAGACCGGCGGGTCGCGCACCATCGACCTCACCTCCGGCGAGCAGGCGCCGGCGACCACCACGAGCGAGCAGGCACCGGCGAGCACCGGTACCAGCTAGGCCCGGCCGTCCGCCGCGCCGGTCACGTCGAGTTCCGTCGCGTCGACCGGCGCGAAGGTGCGCCCGCGGAAGAACTCCGGCGCCCGCCACTGCCACAGCAGCATGAGCAGGCCGCCGAGCAGCAGGCTGCCCACGCCCACGACGACGATCCCGCCGACGCCGAACACGCGGGAGGAGCTGCCGTTGTCGCCGGTGCCGACCCCGTCGATCACCGACTGCACGAAGGCGAACAGCAGGGCCAGGCCGCCCAGTGCCGGCACGACGCCCTGCAGCAGCAGGGCACGGGGCGAGCGGCGCAGCGCGGCCCGGTAGTGCCACGCGCAGGCGAAGCCCGTGAGGCCGTAGTAGAAGGCGATGAGCAGTGCCGTGGCGGAGACGCTGTCGGCGAGCACGTCGGACGACCAGGCGGTGAAGCCGACGTAGCAGGCGACGGACGCCACCGCGAACGCGAGCGTCGACACGCCCGGCGTCTGGAACCGCGGGTGGACCCGGGCGAACGGCCGGGGCAGCGCCCGGTAGCTCGCCATGGCCAGCGTGGTCCGCGCCGTCGGCATGATCGTCGTCAGGGTGGACGCCGCGGCGGAGCTGAGCACCATGGCGACGAGCAGCTTGGTGAGGACCGCCCCGGTGGCGCCACCTCCGAACACCGCCGCCCCGAGCGAGGACAGCACGTCGTCGGCGTGCCCGGGGTTGGCGAGGCCGTCGCCGGTGGTCCCGACCCCGGCGAACGCCTGCGCCGCGACGGTGACCACGGTGAAGGTCAGCACCAGCAGCAGGGTCGACAGCACGGCGGCGCGACCGGGCGTCCGGGTGCTGTCGCGGGTCTCCTCGTTGACGGAGACGGCGGTGTCCCAGCCCCAGTAGATGAACGTGGCGAGCAGCACGGCGGTGGTGAAGCCCGACAGCCCGACGCCGTGGCCCCACGGCGCCAGCCAGCTCCACTGCGGGTGGATCGAGCCGGCGCCACCGTGCCCCGTCGCGACGCGGACCAGCGCCACGACGCTGAAGAGCGCCAGCATCACCACCTCGATCAGCAACAACACGTACTGCACGCGGGTGCTGACCTCGATGCCGCGGTAGCAGACGACGGCCATGGCGACGATCCAGGCGACGCCCGCCAGGCTGGTCCAGCCGGTGCTGCCGGCGAGCCCCCGGGCGCCGATCAGCTGGAAGCCGTACTGGCCGCTGATGGCTGCGAGGTTGGCCATGACCAGCACGTCGCTGGCGATGACGCCCCAGCCCCCGAGCCACCCGGTTCGCGGCCCGAACGCGCGGGCCGCCCAGGTGAAGGTGGTGCCGCAGTCGGGGTCGGTCGCGTTGAGCTCGCGGTAGGCCACCGCGATCGCCAGCATCGGCAGGAACGCCACGAGCATGATCGCCGGGGCGTGCAGGCCGACGGCCGCCACGACGCCGCCGATGGTCGCGGCCAGGCTGTACGCCGGGGCGGTGGAGGCGACGCCGATGACGGTGGACGCGGCCAGCCCGAGGGCGCCCGGGCGCAGCTGCTTGTCGGGAACGGCCCGAAGGGCCGTGCCCGGTGGCGAGAGGGTCACGCGGTCGTCCCGGCACCGTTCCCGGCGAGTGCCCGGGCCGCCACGGTGAGGTCCGCGACGAGCCCCTCGAATGCGGCCTCGCGGTCGTCGTCCCGGGCCCGGAGCACGGCCGACGGGTGGATCGTGGCCAGTAGCTGCGCGCCGCTGTTCGGCGGGCCGTCGAGCAGCTGGCCGCGCTGCTTGGTGACGCGGAACGACGGGCCCAGCAGCGCCTTCGCGGCCGTCGCGCCCAGCAGCACCACGAGCTGCGGCCGCAGCACGTTGAGCTCGGCCACGAGCCACGGCTTGCAGGCCGCCACCTCGAGGGTGTCCGGGGTGGCGTGGATGCGCCGGTTGCGCGGGCCGTCCTGGCGGAACTTGAAGTGCTTCACGGCGTTCGTGACGTAGACCTGCTCCCGGTCGAGCCCCGCGGCGACCAGCGCCCGGTCCAGCAGCTTGCCGGCCGGGCCGACGAACGGGCGGCCGCGGCGGTCCTCGACGTCGCCGGGCTGCTCGCCGACGAGGACGGCCCGGGCGGTGGGCGGCCCCTCCCCGAAGACGGTGCGCGTCTCGGGGAGCTCGTGGAGGTGGCAGCCGCGGCACTGCGCGGCCGCGGCACGCAGGCTGGCGAGGTCCGCGTCCGGCGGGACGAACGGCGCGGCGGACGGGGGCGTGTCGGGCGGCACCGGCGAACGATACCGAGCGGCGGGGCGCTGCGCCTGCGGCTGGCTCTCAGCTGCGCGGGTGGGCGACGTGGGGCTCGTCGGGGCGTGCCTGGTGTCGCCCACGTGCGGACGCGCGCCGGTGCGCCGGGCCTTGCGGGGGCCTCAGCCCTCGTCGTCCTCCGGCGCGAACCGCGCCAGCGCCTCGACCGTCGGCACGGTGTAGTACGCGCCGCTCATCGGGATGACGTACTTGGTCAGCTCGCAGCGGATGCCGTCGCTCGCGCCCGCCATGCGCCGCAGCATCTCCGTCAGCCGCCACTGGTCCTGCGCGAAGCCGACGAACACGGTGCCGTGGTCGGTCACGCCGCCGTAGGCGACGTTGCGGCGGAAGATGTCCTTCTCCTCGCCGTCGACCTCGAGCGTCGTCCGCGCGACGTGGGCGCTGGGCGGCATCTCCTGCGGGGGCAGCTCGATGCTGTCGGCCTTGGTGCGGCCCATGGCCAGTTCCTGGCCGTGCGTGCCGAGCTTCTCCCACTCGCCGGTGTTGTGCCGCCAGACCTGGTGCAGCACCACGCTGCTCCCCGCGCCGGGCTGCCCGGCCGGGACGACGGCCACGGCGGGGGCCTCCAGCAGCTTCGGGTTCTCCGTACCGTCGATGAACCCGGTCAGGTCGCGGTCGTGCTTGTACAGCCAGCCGGTGGTCTCGCGGGCGATGCGGGCGACGGGCGCCACGGCCGCCAGGAGCGCCCGCGCGTTGTCGAACACGGCGGTGCGGTCGCCGCCGGCGATCCACGCCCACGCGTCGTGCTGCGTCGCGGGCATCACGAAGCCGTCCGGCCCGCGCAGCTGCTCCGTCCACGACGCGGCGTCGGCCGGACCCTCCCCGGGGGCGACCTGCTCCCAGAGCTCCGGGCGGAAGGCGAGCACGACGTTGACCCCGCCGGTGCTGGAGAGCGGCTCGGTCATGGCCGCCAGTGCCCGGACGAGCTCCTCGCCGGTCCGCCCGGGCAGCAGGTCCAGCTCGAGGTAGCAGTGCTCCGGCGTCCCGAGCGCGAAGATGCCTGCCTGCGCGGTCACGGCGTCACACCGCCGGGGTGTCCGGCGTGACGATCACCTCGGCCGGCCCGGTGAGGATGCCCGCGGCGGCTCGGCCGAAGTCGCGCATGTGGGGGCTGGCGCCGTGCGTGGCGAGCGCGTCCAGCGACGCCCACTGCTCCTGGACGATGAACCGATCGTTGTTGCCGATCACGCGGTAGAGGTCGTAACCGCGGCAGCCCTCCTCGGCGCGCACCTGCGCCGCAAGGTCCGGCCACAGCGCGAGGACCTCGTCACCCCGGCCCGCCTGCGTCGTCAGGATCGCCACTACCCGCACCTGGTCTGCCATACCTGCACTCTGCCACGCCCGGTGGGGGCAGCTGGATCACCGCGGTGGGCGGTTCAGGCCAGCAGGTGCAGGACCAGCACTCCGATGAGCCCGACCACCGAGATGATCGTCTCCATCACCGACCAGCTCCGCAAGGTCTCGCCCACGGTCAGGCCGAAGTACTCCTTCACGAGCCAGAACCCGGCGTCGTTCACGTGCGAGAAGAAGAGCGATCCCGAACCCACCGCCAGCGCCAGCAGCGCGACGGTGGCGGTGGTCTGGCCCGTCGCCAGGGGTGCCACGATCCCGGCGGCGGTGATCGTCGCCACGGTGGCCGAGCCGGTCGCCAGACGGATGCCGACGGCCACAAGCCAGCCCAGGATGAGCGGCGACAGGTGCGCCCCCTTCGCCCCGTCGGCGATGACCTGCCCGACGCCGGCGTCCACGAGCACCTGCTTGAAGCCGCCGCCCGCGGCGACGATGAGCAGGATCCCCGCGATCGGCGGCAGCGACCGCGCGACCGCGTCGGAGACCTGCACCCGGCCCATGCCGCTACCCGCGCCGAGCGTGACCATGGCGACGAGCACCCCGGCCAGCAGGGCGACGGGCGGGTTGCCGATCACGTCCAGCACCGAGCGGGTCCGGCCCGGGCTCAGCAGCAGCTCGCCGCCCGCCCGCAGCAGCATCAGCACCACGGGCAGCAGGACGGTGGCCGCGGTGGCGACCGCGCCGGGGCTGCGGCGGGCGGCCGCGACGGGGTGCGTCCCCTCCACCGGAGCCACGTCGCTGGCCGCCGTCGCCCCAGGGCCGGGCCGGTCCGCAGGGTCCGCAACCCCGCCCGGGATGGGAGCGGCCGCGTCGACGGTCCGAGCGGTGACGAAGCGGGTCGCGACGATGCCGAACAGCGGCCCCGCCACCACGATGGCCGGAATGGCGATGACGAGGCCGAAGGCGAGCGTGGTCCCGAGGTCGGCGTGCAGCACGGCGATCGCCGCGAGCGGCCCGGGGTGCGGCGGGACCAGGCCGTGGAGCACCGAGAGCCCGGCGAGCGCCGGGATGCCCACGCGCAGTACCGGCAGCCGGCTGCGACGGGCGACCAGCAGCACGATCGGCACGAGCAGCACCACGCCGATCTCGAAGAACAGCGGCAGCCCCAGCAGCGCGGCGACGGCGGCCAGCACCCAGGGGAGGCGCGCGCCGGACACCCGGTCCACCAGCGTGGTGACGATCCGGTCGGCGCCGCCGGAGTCGGCGAGCAGCCCGCCCACCATCGCCCCCAGCGCGATGAGCACGCCGACGCTGCCGACGGTCGACCCGACGCCGGCGGTGAAGCTCGTGACGGTGTCCGCCGCCGAGACGCCCGCGACGGCGCCCAGCACGGCGGAGCCCAGCACCAGCGCCAGGAACGGGTGCAGCCGCAGCCCGGTGATGAGCGCGACGACGACGGCGATGCCGAGCACCGCGGCCACGATGAGCCGGGTGTCGTTGTGCGAGTGCGCGATCGCCGCCACCGGCGCGAGAGCCGCGAAGGGGGCGGTCAGCACGGTGCCACCGGTGGGGTGGCCGAGGGTGGGACCGCGGTGGGCCGCAGCGCCGCCAGCCGCGCGAGCACGAGGTCCGCCACGGCGTCGGGCGGCCCGGTGGCGTCGACGACGAAGCCCGGCTCGTCGGGCTGCAGCGGCTCGAGCGTCGCCAGCTGGCTCGTCAGCAGCGTGGGCGGCATGTAGTGATGCCGCCGGTTCGCCAGCCGGTCGGCCAGCACGCCGGCGGGCGCATTGAGCTGCACGAACAGCACGGACGGGTGGCCGTCCCGGAGCAGGTCCCGGTACGTGCGGCGCAGGGCGGAGCACGTCACGACCGCGTTGGAGCCGGCCGCCTCCTGCTCGCCGATCCACCGCGCCACGGCCTGCAGCCACGGCCACCGCTCCGCGTCGCCGAGCGGGTGGCCCGTGCGCATGAGCTCGATGTTCGACGCGGGGTGGAACGCGTCGCCCTCGGCGAACGGCCACCCCAGGCGGCCCGCCAGGCGCTGCGCCAGGGTGGTCTTGCCGCCGCCGGAGACGCCCATCACCACCAGGGTGGTCGTGGGCGGCGGCGGATCGGCAGGCGTGCTCGTGGCGGTCCCTCCGGCGCGGCCCGCGGCGCAGGCATCCGGGAGTTCCTGCCCCGGCCGGTGCGCCGCCTCACGCCCCGGCGGTCAGTACGCGCCGCAGCTGCGGACGACCGCCCCGATGGTCCGGGCGATGATCGCCATGTCGAGCTGCGGCGACCAGTTCTCCACGTAGTAGAGGTCGAGCCGGACCGACTCCTCCCACGACAGGTCGCTGCGGCCGGAGACCTGCCAGAGGCCGGTCATCCCCGGCTTCACGAGCAGGCGGCGCCGCACGTCGGTCTCGTACCGGTCGACCTCGGTGGGGAGCGGCGGGCGGGGCCCGACCAGGCTCATGCTGCCGAGCAGCACGTTGCACAGCTGCGGCAGCTCGTCGATGCTGAACCGGCGCAGCAGCCGTCCGACCCGCGTGACCCGGGGGTCCTCCCGCATCTTGAAGAGCAGCCCGTTGCCCTGCGAGAAGGCCAGCAGCGCGGCCAGCTCCGCGTCCGCGCCGGCCCGCATGCTGCGGAACTTCCAGCAGGTGAACGGGGCACCGCCCTTGCCGATGCGGGTCTGGCCGTAGAGGGCCGGGCCCCGGCTGTCGATCCGGACCGCGAGGGCGACGACGAGGAACAGGGGGCTCAGCAGCAGCAGGGCAACCGCCGCCACCCCGCGCTCGAAGACGCTCTTGCCGAACGCCCGGATCCCCCGCAGGGAGGGCTGCTCGAGGTGTAGCAGCGGCAGCCCCGCGAGCGGCTTCACGGTGATGCGTGGGCCCGCCACGTCGGTGAACGCCGGGGCGATGAGCAGTCGAAGCTCGGTGCCCTCTATCTCCCAGGCGATCTGCCGCAGCGTCTCGCGGTCGCAGCCGCCGCCGGTGGAGACGACGGCGATCGTGTCCGCCTTGGTGGCCACCGCGACGGCCACGGCGTCGGCGACGGTGCCCTGCACGGGAATGTCGGCGTCGTCGCCGACCAGGACCGTGCCGCGCGGCGCACCGTCGGTGCAGGCGGCCGTGATCGCGAACCCGGCGTTCCCGGCGCGGCGCGCCTGCTCCGCCAGGTGGTGGATGTCCTCCGGCCGGCCGACGGCGACGACGTGGTGCAGGCAGCGGCCGTTGCGCCGCATCCGGTGCAGGGCCGCGCGGGCGCCGGCGCGGCCGGCGAGCAGCAGCAGGGTGGCGATGACCAGCACGCCCAGCAGGAAGGAGCGGCTGACGGGGGCGTGCACGAGGAAGGCGACGGTGGCCGTCGCGGCGCCGACGCGCAGGCATGCGTCGAAGACCTGCCGGAACTCGTGCGTGGCGCCGAGCCGCCGGGGCTCGTAGACGCCCTGGACCGCGAGCGCGCCCAGCCAGAGGAGGGGGATCGCGAGCGCGGCGGCGAGGTTGACGCCCTGCAGCGGGGCGCCCGAGAAGCGCAGCTGGGACGAGACGAGCACGGCGACCAGGATCAGGACCGCGTCCAGCGCGGCGAGTGCCCCGAGGTAGCGGCGCTCCCACCGCGAGACGGCGGAGCGCTCCGCCGGCAGCGGCGGATCCACGAGCGGGTACCGCTGCGCGGGAACCAGGAGATCGTCGATCACGGCACTGAGGTCGCGGACCCCACCGCGGTCGATGGTCACAGGTGCTGCTCCTTCCCCGGGGCATCAGGTTCTGGGAACAACGGGGTTCTACGCGCGTCGTTGCGGGTGAAGCGAGGCCGTCCCCCGTTTGTCTCAGGAAGGAGGGGGGCGGGAGGAGCCTCCGGCGCGCCCCGTCCATCGGCCGAAAGGACAGTGGGTCGGGCCTTCCCACCTGCCGATACGGGTATCCGAGGCCCCGTCAGAGGGTCGCCCCGGGAAGAGGTGCCTGTGACCGCGTCCGTGATCTCTGTCACCCGTCCGGCTCAGGCCCCCGCCAGGCGGTCGGTTGTGGTGCTGCGGCCGGCCGCGCGCGCCTGGCTGCTGCCGGCTCTCGTCGCGCTCGCGGCGCTGTCCGTCGGCGGGGCCGTGCTGCTGCACACCGTCGCCGTCCCGACGGTCTGGGTGCTGGGCGGCGTCGTGGTCTTCCGCTCGGGGGTCGAGCTGCGGCCCGACGGCCTGGTGAACCGCACAGGATTCCGGAAGCGCCGGCGGCTCGCCTGGCACGACGTCCGAGAACTGCGGGTGGCCCGGTACCGCGGTCGCGTGCGGCTGCTCGCCGTGGACCGGGCGGGGCGGACCACCGTCCTCGCGGCCCCGCTGGGGCGCCGCTTCCGGCGCGACGCGGACACCGTCCGCCGCTACTGGGAGGCCTGTCGCCCGGGCGCCACCGAGCTCGTCCGGCCCGCGGGGCCCGCACCCCTGCTGCGGGCGGTCGCCACCACCGTCGAGACGACGACGACGGCGCCGTACCAGGGGTAGGGCACGGTGAGGGCTGCGGTCGTCGCCGGCCAGAACAGCGGCACCCCCGGCCCTTCGGAGAAGTCCCGGAAGAAGTGGAGCGCGAGCCCCACGGCGCCGCCCAGCAGGACCGCCCGCCCCCGGGACCCGCGGCGGGCCGCGGCTGCCAGCACGAGGACCACCAGGATCGTCACGAGGCTGTGCGAGTACGGCCGGCCGTGCTCGTGGCGGAAGGTCTGGAAGTTCCCGAACCAGTTCGTGTACAGGATCGTGTGGTCGAGGTCGATCACCGTGCTCCCGAGGGCGAGCCCCAGGCACGGCCACGGCCGGGCGGCCACCGCGCGCGGCCCCGCGACCGCGAG
>JAOPWU010000218.1 GCA_025965515.1 Mycobacterium sp. | reverse complement strand
TCCGCGGCCGCCCGCTCCGCCGCCGCCTGCACGGCAGCAGCACGTCCGGCGTCGGCGCGCTCCGCGACGACCCGCTCGGCCGCCTCGGCCTGCGCTGCAGCGGCGCGACGAACCTCGGCCCGCTCAGCCTCGGCCCGCTCGGCCTCGGCCCGCTCGATCACGGCCCGCTCGATCACGGCCCGCTCGGCCTCGGCCCGCTCGATCTCCGCCCGCTCGATCTCGGCCCGCTCGAGCTCGGCCCGCTCGGCCGCGACGTCCTGCTCGGTCGCCGACGGCTCCACCGCCTCGGCCACGTCACCCTCACGCAAGGCCCGCCGCTCGGCCAGGTCCACCACCGGCGCCCAGGCGGCCTCCGGCTCGGCGTTCCGCGTCCCCGCCACGTGCAGCACCGGCGCCGGCTCGCGTTCTGCAGCGACCCCGGGCACCAGCAGCTCCGGCGCCAGCGGGTCCACCACGGCCCCCGGGTCCGCCGCGTCGCGGAAGGCGTCCGCCAGCTCCGCCGCGGCCGCCCGGCGCAGCCGCGCCCGCCGCCGGGCGTCGGGGTCGTCGTCGTCCCGGGGCAGGTCGGCGGCAGGACCGACCCGCTGCACCACGACATCCTCCGGCTCGGGCTCGATCGCGTCCCCCAGCGTGCTGGAGAGGGCCGCGGACACCTTCGCGAGCGCGGCGGCGAACGGATCCTCGACCTCGGCACCGGACTCTTCGAGCGGCCCGTCGGCGCGTGCCCGGCGGCGCCGGGTCTCGGCGTCCCCCGGCTGCTCGACCGGCAGCAGTCCCGCGACGTCGCGGCCCACGACCAGGTCGTACCCCGCCTCCGGGCGCAGCCCGACCACGAACCCACCCGCCGCGCGCTCGGGTCGGGGCGTCGACTCCGGCCGGCTGCCGGACAGCGCTGCGGCGAGCGCGGCGAGCGTGGCGGCCATGCCGTCGTCCCCCGCGGGCGCCGGTGCGGCGGCCTCGCGGGTCGAAGCGTGGGCATCGCCGTCCACCCCCACCTGGACGTCGGCGAGCCCGGCGGCCACGAGCACACCGACCACCGTCGCCGCCTCCAGCAGGGACAACCCGCAGCTCAGCGCCAGGTCCGCCACGCACCGCTCGCCGTCCACGGCCAGCAGCAGCGTCCGGGCGGCGTCATCGAGCGTCACCGCACCAGCGCCGTCCGCCGGCGCGGCCCCCGCATCGGCCAGGCTCACCACGGCCTCCGGGCCCAGCGCCACGGCCCACGCGGCCCGCAGCGCCGTCGCCCGCCGCTGCAGCTGCTCCGCAACCGCGTCGACGTCGAGCGCCACCCCGGGCAGCTCCCGCGTCCGCTCACCGGCGAGGAAGCTCCAGCGGCCCGCGGTCCAGGAAGCCACGCGGTCGAGGGCGTCGGCGAGCAGTTCGGCGGCCGCCGCGGTCAGGACCTCCTCGGAGAGGATGCCCAGCTCGACCAGCAGCTCGCCGACGCTCCAGTCGACCAGCTCCTGCTGCCCCTCCTCGGCCTCGGCCAGGTCGGCGCGCGACACCAGCCCCGCGGTGCGCAGCCGGGTCTCGACGTCGGGCTGCGGGTCGGCGGTCAGGACGGCGTGGACGCGTCCGCCGGACAGCGACACGGCGGCGACCGCGTCCTCGGGCCCGTGCAGCCGCAGGGTGCCGGTGGCGCCGGGCTCGGCCGTGACGGCGCGCAACGCGGCCACCAGTCCGCCCTGGGCGAGATCGCCGCGAAGCATGGCCACCTCCGCCTCGGTCCCGGCGGGGACCGTGCGCCCCGACCATCTGGTCCTGTCGGCATTGGCGATCTGCCGCTTGAGCATCCCCCACAAGGATGGCCCGCGCCGCGCCCGCGCATGACACGATGGAGGCATGCCTTACGACGTCCGGCCCGGGGGCAACCGCCGCCTCGACCACGTGCTCGCCGAGGACTACCTCTCCGGTCTCCCCGACCTGAGCCTCGCCGAGGTACGTCAGCTCCGCGACGACGCCGATCAGGAGGAGGTCGACCTCTCCTACCTGCGGCGCCTGCTGCAGGGGCGGCTCGACATCCTCGGGGCCGAGCTGCAGCGCCGCGAGGAGGGCCGCGAGGGTGGGCTCGTCGAGTCCCTGGCCGCCATCCTGGCCGAGCACGGCACCCGCGGCCCGGCCTTCGGCATGGGCCGCCACGGCACCAAGGAGCCCAGCCGTGCGGGCGAGTCGCGCCGCTACGTCGAGGGGCTCGTCTCCGACCCGGGCGTCTCCGACGTGAGCGCCCAGTCGACGGAGGAGATCACCGCCGCCATCGAGCTGCTGCGCACGGAGGAGCACTCGGTGTCCGGGCGCCGCCGCCAGGTGCAGGCCGTGTTCGACGCCTGCTCCGCGGAGATCACCCGCCGGTACCGCACCGGCGAGGCGGACCCGTTGGCGCTGCTGCAGCAGCCCGGCGCCCCCACGGACGAGCCGACCGCCTGACGCACGGCCCTCGAGCCGGTAGCAGTTGTCCCCCGGACAGCTGCTGAAGACCGCCCGTCGCGGTGCCGATGATCGCTGGGATCACGCCCGACCGGCTGGTCCGCCGGCGTCACCGGCGACCCCTTCGGACCCGCCGGGCACCTCGGGCGCACCTCCGCCTCCAGGAGCCCAGGATGGTGTCCACCGCCTTCATGCCCGGCCTCCCGCCCACCGCGGCGCTGCCGCCGCGGCCCGAGCCGCCTGCCCCTGCGCCGGAGCCCGCTCCCCTGCCGCCGCAGGGCATCGAGAGCGGACCGCGGCCCCCGTTCGTCACCGACCAGCCGGTCACGGTCGTCGTCCGCGTCGGCAGCCTGGTGACGGCCTGCGAGCTGCCGCCGGGTCACTACACCTCGACGGCGCAGGTGGTGGGGACGCTCATCACCCCGCGCCAGCTGGGCGTGGCCGGGCCGGCGCCGGAGGCCGGGCAGGCCGCACCCGCGGCTCCGGCCGTCGGCGCCGCGGTGGACGTCCACCTCTAGCCGGTCACCCGACCAGGCGGGAGCGCAGCGCCGCGATCTCGTCCTCGGTGATGCCCTGCGCCCGCACCCAGGCCGCGGGCCCGGCGTGCGACGCGGTGCCGAACTCGGCGTCCATGCCTTCCAGGAAGCGGGTCATGGTGTCGGCGTCCGCCTGGAACAGCTGCGGGGGCAGCGCTTCGAAGACCTCGGCGAACCCCGGGTCGCGCCGCTTCCAGAGCTCGACCAGCGCGGGCATGTTGTCGCCGGTGGCCGCGTAGTCCGCGACGACGGCGTCCCGTACGACGCCGACCGCCTCCAGCGCGAGTGCCAGCAGCGTGCCGGTCCGGTCCTTGCCCGCGGCGCAGTGGACGAGCACCGGCCCGCCCTCGTCCGCGAGGACGCGCAGCGCCGCCACCAGGCTGGGGGCGTCGCTGTCGAGGTACGTCCGGTAGGCCGCCGCCATGTCGAGGCGGTCGGGCACGGGCGCGTCCGCCGCGGAGGCCACCAGCCCTATCGGCAGCCGGATGTGCTCGACCCCGGCGTCGGCCAGCGGGTAGTCAGGGCCGACCGAGACGTCGCGGTCCAGCCGCAGGTCGACGGCCCGGCGAACCCCCAGCGCGTCGACGAGCGCGCGGACCTCGTCGTCGGCCAGGTGCGACGGCGCGTCCGAGCGGAACACCACTCCGGGGCGGGTGCGGTTGCCGTCGACGGTCGGGAGGCCTCCCAGGTCGCGCAGATTGGGCAGGTTGGTCAGGCGGGGCACGCGAGGCTGCGTCACCCCGTCATCCAAACAGCCGGCGCAGACAGGGGCGCGCTGACCGTCCGCAACCGGCACCAGCCGCCCCACCAGCGGCCCCACGCCGGCGGGGCCAACCACGCCGCCTCGCCCGGCGGCATGCCACCGCCACACCGCTGCCTCACGACCGTGTCGGCGTACCGAAGGGCCCGGGCCTAAAACCGGACGTGCGCGACCGATCACGGGCCTTCCGGCACCAGAAACCCGTCCTCCACCATCCGCCGGACCGCCCCGCAGACCGGCGCCGTCAGCTCGTGGGCGGTCATCCCCGACGTCGCTGCCAGCACGGCCACGACGGTCCCCAGCGGCGTCGCGCCGTCGCAGCCCGCCACCAGCGCGGCCCCCACGGCGTCCGTGCCGGCCCGGCGGCGGAGCCCGTCCAGCAGGTGCAGCGCCTGGTCCACGACCTCCCAGCCGTCCTCCCCCACCTGCGCCTGCTGCTCCAGCCGCAGCGACGGGGCGACCAGGAACGCGTGCGCCAGCAGCGCCGCGTCGTCGCGGCCGCGGAGCCAGTCCAGCCGCGCCACCTGCGCGCCCAGCGCCGGGGCCAGCGGGTGGTCGGTCTGCTGGGTGAGCTCCTCGGTGACGAGCCAGGGGGTCGCGCTGCCGGAGGCGCGCAGCAGCACGTGCCCGAAGCCGATACCGGTCACGTCCATGTCGTCGAACCAGCGCAGCCAGGCGTCGTAGGTGGCGGCGTAGCCGGGGGTGCCGGCCTCACCGCTGTCCCGCAGCCAGGTCTCCACGTAGTCCGCGGGGTCCTGCACCTCCCGCTGCAGGAACCAGGCGTCCACCCCCTCCGGCACCCACGCGGCCACGCGCTCACGCCAATCGGTGCCGGCGACGTGCATCCAGTTGGCGAGCAGCTGGGCCGTCCCGCCCGGCACCAGGTGCGTGGGGGCGGTGCGGACGATGCGCTCCGCGACGGCGTCGCCCGCCAGCCCCGAGTCCCGGTAGAGCAGGTCGCTGCCGCCCGGGGAGACCACGAAGGGCGGGTTGCTGACGATCAGGTCGAACCGGCGGCCGGTCACGGGCGCGAAGAGGTCGCCCTCGAGCAGCTCGACCCGCGGCTCCAGCCCGTTCAGCGCCATCGTCAGGGCGGCCAGCCGCAGGGCCCGGGGGTTCCTGTCGGTCCCGACGATGCGGTCGGCGTGCCGCGACAGGTGCAGGGCCTGGATGCCGCAGCCGGTCCCGAGGTCCAGCGCGCACGCGGAAGGCAGGCGGAGGGTGGCGTCGGCGAGGCTCACCGACGCGCCGCCGATCCCGAGGACGTGGTCCGGGGCGACGGGCCCCGGCCGCGCCGGACCCGAGCCCAGGTCGGAGACGACCCACCAGCCGCCGACGTCGTCCGCGTGCGGCCGCACGTCGAGCAGCGCGCACACCCCGTCCGCGCCGGCGTCGACCAGCCCCAGCTCCGCTGCGGCCGGCCCCGGCAGCGCGGCGGCCGCGGCGGCAAGGGGGACGGGCTCCCCCAGCAGGAACAGCCGCACCAGCGTCGCCAGCCGACCGTCGTCGCCGGCGGTGACCCCCAGCGCGGGCACGGTCTCGCCGCGGTTCATCGCCGCGTGGGCGACCGGGCCGAGCAGCGCTGCGACGCCCTCGACGGTGTAGTCGGCGGCGGCGAGCGCGGCGCGGACGGCGGCGACGGCCGCCGGGTCGGGGGTGGTCATGCCCCCATCCTGCCGGGCGCCCGGTCAGTCCAGCGCGCGGCGGCGGAAGCCGCGGATCCCCAGGGCGAGGAAGAGTGCGAGCAGCCCCAGCAGCGCGAGGGCGCAGATCCAGAACGGGATGTGCGGCACGTCCGGCACCATCGCGCCGCGCACCCCCTCGCTGACGTACGTGAGGGGGTTGCACGCGCAGATCACCTGGAACCAGCGCAGGTGCGACAGGCCGCGGAACGGGAACTGGGTGCAGCCCGTGAACAGCAGCGGCGTGAGCACCAGCGTGAAGACGATGTTGATCTTGGCGGGGGTGACGGCGGTGCCGACGGTCATCCCGATCGCGGAGCCGACCAGCGACCCCAGCACCAGGCTCACCGCCACGGGGAGGACCGCGGCCCCGGGCACCGACAGCGACCCCAGGACCGCCCAGCCGAGCGGGAACATGACGACGGCGGCCACCAGCGCGCGCAGCGTCGCGAACAGCACCTTCTCGAGCGCCACGAGGGTCGTCGGCAGCGGCGCCAGCAGCCGGTCCTCGATCTCCTTGGTGTAGGAGAAGTCGATGACAAGCGGCAGCGCCGTGTTCTGCAGCGCCGTGAGGAACGCGGTGAAGGCGACGATCCCCGGCAGCAGCACCTCGGCGAAGTTGCCCTGCGTGTAGCCGAGGTTCCGCAGTACCCGGCCGAAGACGAACAGCAGGAACAGCGGCTGCAGGATCACCTGCGCCAGGAAGCTCGGCAGCTCCCGGCCCGTGACGAAGAGGTCCCGCCAGAGCAGGGCCAGGAACGGGGTCCGGTACGACAGCCGCGCCGGCGCGGTGGCGGCGGGCGCCGCAACGGCGGTCACCGCAGGTCCCGGCCGGTGAGAGAGATGAAGACGTCCTGCAGGCTCGGCTCCGACAGGTCGACGCCGCGCAGCCGGCTGCCCCGCTCCGTCAGCAGCGAGCTGACCGGCGCCACCATCGCCGCGGCCTCCCCCTCCAGCGCGAGGCGGACCCGCACGTCGCCTGGCCCGGGGACCCCGTCCGGCGGCGCGCCGACGGGCTCGACCGCCTGCACGCCGGCCATGGCGCCGAGCGCCGCCACGACCCCCGCCGCTGTGTCCTGCTCGCCGAAGGCCACGGTCAGGTCGAGGCTCGCGCTGCCCGGCAGCGAGCGGGTCAGCGCGTCCGGGGTGTCGAGCGCCAGCAGCCTGCCGTTGTCGACGATGCCGACGCGGTCCGCGAGCACGGCCGCCTCCTCCATGTCGTGCGTCGTGAGGACGATGGTCACGCCGTCCTCCCGCAGCTGCCGGACGGTGTCCCAGACGAACAGCCGAGCCTGGGGGTCGAGACCCGTGCTGGGCTCGTCGAGGAACAGCACCTCGGGTCGGTGCATCAGCGCGCGGGCGATGAGCAGCCGCTGCGCCATGCCGCCGGAGTAGTTGTCGACCTTGTCGTTGCCGCGGTCGCCCAGGCCCAGCAGCTCCAGCAGCTCGGTGGCGCGGGCGTTGCGCTCGGCCCGGCCCATGCCGTGGTACGCCGCGTGGAAGACGAGGTTCTGCCGGGCGGTCAGCGACCGGTCGAGGTTGCTGCGCTGCGGCACCACCCCGAGCGCCCGGCGCGCCGCCGACGGCTCTGTTGCCACGTCGATGCCGATGAGGCGGGCCTGTCCGCTGGTCGGCAGCACGCGGGTCGTGAGGACGCCGACCGTGGTCGTCTTGCCGGCGCCGTTCGGGCCGAGCAGCCCGAAGATCTCGGCCCGGTCGACCGCGAAGGACAGCCCGTCGACGGCGTTCACGGGCCGTTTCGGGTAGCGCTTCACGAGGTCGACGAGCTCGACGGCGGGCGGTGCGGCTGCCACCCGTCGGAGCGTAGTGACCCGCCGCCGGACCCGATAGCCGGTTTCGGCGCGCCACGCTGCCGTAACGTCGGCGGGCGACCCTGTGCCTGGGACGTGGACAC
>JAOPWU010000157.1 GCA_025965515.1 Mycobacterium sp. | reverse complement strand
GGGGACAAGCCTAGCGGCATGCCGGCGCCGGCCGTGGGCAGGCCGGTCGGGGCGTCAGGCAGCGCCGGCGGTGGCGGGCCCGCGCGTGGCGACGATGGAGGCGCTGGGCGCGACGGCCGGCCCGGTCGGTTGCCCGGTGGACAGGGCCGTGGCGTCCGGGGCCCCCGGCGAAACGACCGCCGGGGCGCCCGTGTCGGCCCCCAGCGAGGGGTCGGTGCCCTCCGCGCGGTCGACCGCCGAGAGGCTGAACAGGGTGCCGGGGACGACCTCCCGGATGATGTCGGTGATCAGCCCGTCGGGCCGCACGTAGACCATGGTCACGGTGTCGGGCAGCACGCGGAGGCCGGCCGCCACCCGCTGGCCGCGGTCGACGACCACGCCCGGCACGCCGCGCCCGATGTCCTGGCCGCCGGCGAGCTTGCGGGCCTCGTCCGTCTCCGGCGCGTCCGCGACGAGCAGCAGCGGCACCTTGCGCCCGGTCAGCAGTTGCGCGGCGTGCTGCACGTCGACCGCGCAGCCACAGCCGGTGGGCAGCAGCAGGAGCACGGCGGGCCGCGCCAGCTCGCGGACGCTGGCGGTGATCTCCCGCTCGACCGTGACGTCCGGCAGCAGCCCGCCCACCTGGCCGGTCGGGACGCCAGGGGCCGCCAGCGGCACGGCGCGCTGCGCGTGCGGGAAGGCGGGGACGAGCGAGGCGAGCAGTGTCGTCAGCGCGGCCAGGACGGCGAGGCCCATCACCACGAGCGGCCCTCGCTGCACCGGACCCGACAGGAGCTGGACCCGGCGCGCCCGCCGCGCCGCCGCCCGCAGCTCCCGGTGGTAGGCCGCGATGTCGGCGTCGAGCTCGGCGATGTCGTCCGGCACGCGGAAGGAGCCGAGCGCCCCCAGGCCGGAATCCAGCGGCCCGGCGGCGTCACGCTCCCCGGGCACGTCGCCGTCGTCGGCGGGCCTGGGCCCTCGCGTGCTCACCCCCTCACTGTGCTCCGCGCGGCAGCGCTCGACCAGCCCGGGCCGGCACCCGCCGCACGGCATCTCACCCCTGCCGGCGGCGCGCACGCTGCGTAGCTACCTGTACGCGCTCGCGCCTGTCGTGGCGGGGTGGTGGCGGCGACGTCCGGCGGCCGCGGCGGCCCCGGACCCCGGCCGGCGCGCCGCCGCAGGGCGCCTGTTCCGGCCGCTACACCTTCTCGTCGCCGAGTCAAGCGAAATCTCGGCGTGAGGCACACAGAACAGGCACCTGACCTGCACAGATAGTGACTGCTAGACTGGTAGCAAAGCGGAAGGGGTTCTGCCACATGACGTTCACAGTCGGCGAGACGGTCGTTTACCCGCACCACGGTGCGGCGCTCATCGAGGCCGTCGAGACCCGGGTCATCAAGGGTATCGAGAAGACATACCTCGTCCTCAAGGTCGCGCAGGGTGACCTCACGGTTCGGGTCCCCGCCGACAACGCGGAGCTCGTGGGCGTCCGCGACGTCGTGGGCCAGGAGGGCCTGGACAAGGTGTTCGCGGTGCTGCGCGCGCCGCACACCGAGGAGCCGACCAACTGGTCCCGCCGGTACAAGGCGAACCTGGAGAAGCTGGCCTCCGGTGACGTGAACAAGGTGTCCGAGGTCGTCCGCGACCTGTGGCGTCGCGACAAGGAGCGGGGCCTGTCGGCCGGCGAGAAGCGCATGCTCTCGAAGGCGCGCCAGATCCTCGTGAGCGAGCTCGCGCTCGCCGAGGGCACCAACGAGGACAAGGCCGAGCTGCTGCTCGACGAGGTCCTCGCCAGCTGACGCTGCCGTTCTGTACCCGAAGACCCTCGCCCCTGTGGCGGGGGTCTTCGTCGTTTCTGCGACCATCGCCGGTGTGACGACTCCTGCAGCCGGCCCCGGCGCCCCGGTCGGGGTGCTGCTGCCCGCCGCGGGCAGCGGGGAGCGGCTGGGCGGCGGCACGCCGAAGGCGCTGCGCCCGCTCGCCGGGATCCCCCTCATCGCGCACACGCTGCGCCGGCTGGCCGCCAGCGCGCGCATGACCCACCTGGTTGTCGCGGCGCCGCCGGCGGCGGAGGACACCCTGGCGGAGCTCGCGGCCCGGTACGCCCCGCGGCTCGCGACCGTGGTCGTGCCGGGCGGCGCGACGCGCTCCGAGAGCGTCCGGCGGGCGCTCGCGGCGCTCGACCCCGCGGTCGGGATCGTGCTCGTCCACGACGCGGCCCGCTGCCTCACCCCGCCGGGGCTCCTGGACGCGGTCGCCGCGGTGGTCACCCCGGAGGACCCGGTCATCGTCCCGGGCCTCCCGGTCGTGGACACGATCAAGCAGGTCGGCGCGGACGGGGCCGTGGTGCGCACGGTCGACCGCGTCGAGCTGCGGGCCGTGCAGACCCCGCAGGGCTTCTGGCGGCCGGTGCTGGAGCAGGCCCACCGGGGGGGCGCCGAGCACACCGACGACGCCGGGCTGGCCGAGGCCCTGGGTGTCCGCGTCCGGGTGGTGCCGGGCGACGAGCGGGCGTTCAAGGTGACCCGGCCGCTGGACCTGCTGCTGGCCGAGGCACTGCTGGCCCGGGACGGGGCCACGGACAGTGGGACGGTGGCGCGGTGACAGACCTGCGGACGGGCCTCGGCGCCGACGTCCACGCGTTCGCCCCCGGGCGCCCGCTGTGGGTGGCCGGGCTGCTCTGGCCGTCCGAGGTCGGGCTGGCGGGGCACTCCGACGCGGACGTGGCTGCGCACGCGGCCTGTGACGCGCTGCTGTCCGCCTGCGGGCTGGGCGACCTGGGCTCCCAGTTCGGCACCAGCGACCCGGCGTGGGCCGGTGCCTCCGGCGTCGCGCTGCTGGCCGAGACGGTGCGGCGCTGCGCCGCCGTGGGCCTCGCCCCGGTCAACGTGGCCATCCAGGTGATCGGGGTGCGCCCCAAGCTCGCACCGCGGCGGGCCGAGGCGCAGCAGGTGCTCTCCGCGGCGGTGGGCGCGCCGGTGAGCGTCGCGGCCACCACCACCGACGGGCTGGGGCTCACCGGTCGCGGCGAGGGGCTGGCGGCCATCGCCACCGCCCTCGTCCAGCCGGTCTGAGGGACCCGCAGCCGCCCCGTCACGCCGGCCCCCGGGTGCGCCACGCGGGGTAGACGCGGGTCGGCTCGGCCGTCCCGGCGAGGAACGCCTGCGCGGACGCCCGGAAGCCCGCCAGCGCAGGCGCTCCGCTGCCGTCCACCTGCCCGGCCAGCGGCACGTACGCGCCGAGCAGGGTGTGCGGGTCGGCGGCTCCGGGCACTGCGGCCGCGGGGCCGCCGGTGACGGTCACGAGGTCCGCCCGGGCCGGGTTGGCGGCCGCGTCCAGCGCGGGCACGAGGTCCCGCCGCCCCTCCAGCGCCAGGACGTGCACCCCGGCGGGGACGGGTAGCCGGCCGATCGGGCTGCCCGCCGTCACGACGTGCGTGACGTCCACCCCTGCGGCGCGCAGCTGCCCCGCCGCCGCGAGCGCCACCAGGCCGCCCTGGCTGTGGCCGACGAGCAGTACGGGCACGTCCGACGTCTCGAGCCCGTCGGCGCGCAGGGTGTCCCGCACCGCGGCCGTCACGGCCGCCGCGTAGGCCGTCGGCTGCCCGGCCGCGGCGTGCAGGTTGGTGCCCAGGTCGTTGAGCGCCGCGTCCCCGGGCGGCGGCTCCCACTCCCGCGTGCCCGGCACCTCGACTGCCAGCGCGGTGCGGGGTGCACCGGCCCCGTCCGTCCCGCGGACGACGCGGACCCCGATCTGCGCGGCGGGCGAACCGTCCGGCGCCCGCTGGGCGGGTAGCGGCGTGATCGAGCCGGGGCCCGGGTCGACGTCCCGGCGCGCCACCCCGCCCAGCAGCCCCGCGAGCCCGCCGACCGCACCGGCCCCGGTCGGGTCGGTCCACGGCGGGCCCAGCACGGCGTGCCCGTCGGGGTAGAGGGCGGCGAGCTCGGCGAGCCCCGTGTGCAGCGTCCGGGGGCCCGGGGCGCCCAGCAGCCCGGCGACGTCGTCGGCGAGGCCGGGCGCGAGCCGCACGGCCACCCCCACCAGTGCCGGGTCGTCGCGCAGGGCGCCGACCAGCGCCGCCGCGGGGTCCAGCCTCGCCCCCGCCCGCCGCAGCCGGGCGGCGTCCCCCGGGCGGCCGGCGGCGGTCAGCAGCCGTTCCGCGCCCGACAGCGCCGCCCGGTCCGCGACCACCGCAGCGGCCGTCGCGGCGCCGGTCTCCAGCAGGGCGGGACCGAGGGCCGCGCCCAGCGCCCGGCCGGCCTGGTCGAGGGCCGCCCGCGACGTCGTCTCCGCCGCTGCGTACGCGGCCCGCGCCGCGCGCCACGCGGCGGCCTGCCCGGCCAGCTCCAGGGCGGTCCGCAGCAGCCCGCGCGGCCCGGCGACGAGCTCCAGCACCGCGGCGGTCCGGTGCAGGTCCCCGGCCAGCAGGCCGCCGGGGACCGCGGCGAGGAGCCGCTGCGCGCAGCCGAGGCAGGCAGCCGCTGCGATGGCCAGCGTCGCGGCGGCGCGGTCGAGGTCGTCGAGCCGCGCTACGAGGCAGCCCGGACCGCCGCGGACCTCCAGCGGCGGCACCGGCGGGGCCGTCACGCCGCCCGCCGCAGCGCGTCGGCGCAGGCCTGTACCCGATCCAGGGCCCGGCCGCTGGCGGCCCGCGCGTCGGCGGCCGCGGTGGAGCTCCAGACCGTCGCGGCGAGCCGGCCGCGCGCGGTGGCGACCGCCGCGGCGAG
>JAOPWU010000258.1 GCA_025965515.1 Mycobacterium sp. | reverse complement strand
GAGCGGGGCAGCGGCCCGCGGGCGGCGACGCCGGCGCCGGACAGCAGCAGCGGGGCGCGCGACTGCCCCACGTTCAGCGACCCGTGCTCCCCCAGGTGTCCCTCGCGCTCCGGCCAGTGGTGGTCGGCGGTGTGCACGACCCAGAGGTCGGGGGCGCGGTCGGGGTCGGCGAGGGCGTCGACGAGCCGCTCGGCCGCGTGCGGGTAGCTGCGCCCGGCACCCGCCACCGCCGTGGAGGGGGTCTCAGGTCGGCCCGGTATGCCACCGCCCGCCAGCGGGTCCTGGTCGGCGACGGGGTTGCGGCCGCGCACCGTCGTCCACCCCCGGCCCGGGTCGTCCCGGGGGACGCAGGCCTGCCCCGCGGCGTCCGCGACGTGCACCTGGCCGTCCTCCGCCCACGCGACGAGGTCGACGACGTGCGCGAGGGACGGGTCCAGCAGCACGGCCAGCGCGGGACCCAGGTCCGGGCGCGGCACCCCGGGGACGGGCGGGGTCGCCACGGCCGGTGTGGCGGCCGCGAGCGGATGGATCCGGTCGGCGGTCGGCACGGTCCGGACAGTACCGGGCGGGCCGGGGCAGCTGTCGCCGCGCCGGCACCGCCCGGCGGACTAGCGGCCGCCGCGGGGGTGCTTCGAACAGGGGACGGCACATGGGGACTCCTCGGGAGGGCGCGCAGCGCGCGCCGGGTCACCCGCCGACGGGCAGCGGGTGCTTGCGCGGGCGGCCTCGTGGCCGCTTGCGGGGCACGACGACGCCGGCGAGCACCAGCTGGCCACCCCACACGCCCCACGGTTCACCGCGGTCCAGGGCGCCCTGCAGGCATGCGTCACGCAGCGGGCAGGGCCCGCAGATGGCCTTGGCGCGTTCGACGTCGTCGGGACGCTCGGCGAAGAACAGCTCCGGGTCGCACGACCAGCACGGCGGGACGGTCGCGGGCACCGTTCCCATTCCGCACAGGTCCTCGGTGGCCAGGGCGGTCACGGTCTCAACCTCCAGGATCGGTCGTCGTTCGGGTCGGGCGGCCGGAAGGCCGTGGGGACCGGGAAACGACGAAGGCCGCGGTCCCCGAGAGGGGATCCGCGGCCTGGAGGTGGCGGCTGCGAGGCCGGCGCCTAGGAGGCGGGCGGATCCGGGTCGGGGTCGAACATTGGGTGGAGGGCTGCGGAGCGGTTGTGCGCCTTGGCGCCGCGGGCGGCGTCCGTCGCCGTGTGACCTGCCGGCGTGGCAGCCCCAGCGGTGACGACGGCCGTCAGGCGCGTCCACGCGGACGTGGCAAGGCGGTGGTCGCCCGCGGTTGCGCGGCGCTTCTGCCCAGGCAGCGCGGCGAGGGTGCCGGCGGGCGGCAGCACGAGGAGCGACGTCGAGACCATCGGACGGCTCCTCTCGTGCGGGGCGCGGCTGCGCGGGGCGCCGATCTTGGTGATCAGCACGTGGCACGGAGACTAGACGGGTCGCCGAATCGCCCGCCACTTCTTTTTCGGCGCCGAGGGCGTGCTGCGCCGACGGCCGCTCTCAGCTGCTCTCAGGCCACGGGCCGCGGTCAGGCCGCGGAGCCGCCGTCCGGCGCCGTGCCGGCGCACAGGGCGAGCACGTCTGCGCCGTACCGGTCGAGCTTGGCCTGCCCGATCCCGGGCAGCCGGGCGAGCTCCGCCAGCGACGTCGGCCGCTGCTCGCAGATCGCCTGCAGCGTCGCGTCGGTGAACACCACGAACGCGGGCTGCCCCTGCTCCTGGGCGCGGCCGAGCCGCCAGGCCCGCAGGGCGTCGAACAGCGCCTCGTCGTAGGAGGCCGGGCACCCCTCGCAGCGCCCCAGCTTGCGCTCCACGGACGACGTGAGCGGCCGGGAGCAGGTGCGGCAGTGCGCCACCCCCCGCAGCGCGGTGCGGCGGGCGGGGGCGCTGGGGCGCGGGGCGATGATCCCGTCGAGGAACCGGGACGGCTTGCGGTTGCCGCGGCGGCCCTCCGTGCGGCTGGTCGCCCAGGACACCATCAGGTGTTCGCGAGCCCGGGTGATGCCGACGTAGAACAGCCGGCGCTCCTCCTCGACCTGCGCGTCCGTGGCTGCCAGCGCGATCGGCAGGGTGCCCTCGGCGACCCCGACCAGGAACACCGCGTCCCACTCCAGCCCCTTGGCGGCGTGGAGGCTGGCGAGCGTCACGCCCTGCACGGTGGGGGCGTGCTGGTTGGCGGCGCGTTCCTCGAGCGACGCCACGAACGCCGCCAGGGTCGGGGCGCCGGACTGCACCGCCAGCCGGTGCACGGCGGCGAGGTTCTCCCATCGCTCCCGCACGGCGCCGGTGCCCTCCGGGGCGGCCCCGGCCGACCAGCCCAGCGCGGCGAGGACGCGGGCCACGGTGGCGGGCAGCTCCCCCGCCGCACCCTCCCGGTCGGGCTCCGCCACCTCGTCCGGGCTGCGGGTCGCGGCCCGCAGCAACCGCAGCGCGTCGCGGACCTCCGGGCGGTCGAAGAACCGCGCCCCACCCTTCACCAGGTACGGGACGCCGGCGAGCGCCAGCGCCTGCTCGTACGCCTGCGACTGCGCGTTGACGCGGTAGAGCACGGCGATCTCCGCCGGCTCCCGGCCGGCCTCGACGAGCGCCTTGATCCGGGCGGCGACGCCCGCCGCCTCGTCGGCCTCGTTGTCGAACTCCAGCGTGATGGGCTCCGGCCCGTCGGGGCGCTGGGCCTCCAGCCGCAGCCGCGCTCCCGCCGGCACGGACCGCGCGGCGCCGATGACGGTGTTCGCCAGCTTCACGACCTGCGGGGTCGAGCGGTAGTCGCGGACGAGGCGGACGAGCGTCGCCTCGGGGAACCGCCGGCCGAACTGCAGCAGGTAGTGCGGGGTGGCGCCGGTGAACGAGTAGATCGTCTGATTCGCGTCGCCGACGACGCAGAGGTCGTCGCGGTCCCCCAGCCAGGCGTCGAGCAGCCGCTGCTGCAGCGGGTTCACATCCTGGTACTCGTCCACCGTGAAGTGGCGGTACTGGGAGCGCAGCTCCTCGGCCACCTCGGGGTGGTCCTCGATCATCGCCGCGGTCAGCAGCAGCAGGTCCTCGAAGTCGACCTGCTCGGTCCGCCGCTTCGCGGCCTCGTAGTTCTCGTAGAGCGCGGTGATGATGGCGGGGTCGCGGGGCGGCTGGCGGTGCGCCGCGGCCGCCGCGGCCGGGTAGTCGGCGGGGCCGACCAGGCAGGACTTGGCCCACTCGATCTCGCCGGTCAGGTCGCGCAGCTCCGTGCGGGACGGCGGGGGGCCCAGCCGGGCTGCGGCCTGCGCGACGAGCCCGATCTTGTTCTCGACGAGCCCGGGCATCCCGCCCCCGACCACCCGCGGCCAGAAGTACGACAGCTGGCGCAGCGCCGCCGCGTGGAAGGTGCGGGCCTGCACGGCCGGGACGCCGAGCCCGCGCAGCCGCTCCCGCAGCTCCCCCGCCGCCCGCGCCGTGAACGTCACGGCGAGGACCTGGTTCGGCGCGGCGGCACCCGAGTGGACCGCGTAGGCGATGCGGTGGGTGATCGCGCGGGTCTTGCCCGTGCCGGCGCCCGCCAGGATGCACACCGGGCCGGTTACAGCCACGACGGCGGCGCGCTGCTCCGGGTCGAGCCCGGCGAGCACACGCTCGGCGGCGCCGCCCCCTCCGGCGGGAAGGACGGCGGCCGGGGCGGGGAAGGGCGGGGCGGACACGGGGAGCATTGTCTCCCGAGCCAGGTGTGGAAGACGCCGAACACCCCGGCTGTTGACGAGACTGCAAGACGATCTGCCGTCGCCACCCGAGGAGAGCCGCCCGATGTCCGCAACCCTGACCATGTACAGCACCCCGTGGTGCGGCTACTGCCGCCGCTTGAAGGGGCAGCTGGATCGCGAGGGGATCGCCTTCGTCGAGGTCGACATCGAGCAGGATCCGGTGGCGGAGGAGTTCGTCAAGCAGACGAACGGCGGTAACGCCACCGTCCCAACGGTCCTGTTTCCCGACGGTTCGACCGCCACGAACCCCAGCCTGCGCGATGTCACGGGTCGGCTGGCCGCGATCGGCTAACGTCCCCCGGACCCGCCTTGCGCCCGCGGGACCGGCCCAGGGGGGCCAACCGGCCGAGTCAAGTGACGCCGGTCGGCCGACCTCCGGGGCCCTCGCGGCGTCGTTGTTCTAACGAAGCCACCTTGCGTGCCCGTCCGGCCGCGAGACGACCCGAAGAACAACGAGGCCGCCATGACAACCGTGCCCCCCGGTCCCGCGGGCACCCCCGAGCCGCCTGCACAGCAGGCTGCCCCGGGAACCCCCGGCTCCTCCCCGGAAGTGACGCTGCGTCGCACCGACGGTCAGTGGCACGTCGTCCCCGCTCCCGGCGGGGAGTTGGACGGCGACACCGATCTGATCGTCGCCCTGACCCTCGCCGATCTCGTCGCAGGGCCGCCGCGGCCCGCAGCGGCTCCCGGCCGTGCCGATCCGTCGGCCTCGGAACTGGAGCGGCTGCGCGTCCAGGTCCGGCAGCTCGAGCACGCCCTCGCGGCCCGGGTGCTGGTGGAGCAGGCGATCGGCGTCCTGGCCGAACGGCTGGGCGCACCCCCGCGCACCGCGTTCGAGCAGCTGCGGCGGATCGCCCGCAGCCGTGGCCAGAAGGTGTTCGACCTGGCGACCGCCGTGGTGGCGTCGGCGCACGGCGCCCCGGCCGGCGACCTGCCCGTGGAACTGCGGCCCCCGCAGCACTGACGGCGGCGGGCCGCAGCCCGCGCCCGATCAGGCGAAGCGGTGGATTCCCGGGTCGGCCGGGACCTCGCCGCCGTCCTCGCCGAGCCAGCCGTCGATGATCATGCGGGCGATGCTCACCTGCGGCGGCAGCACCATGCTGCCGTCGGCGATGCCCGCGCGGACCGCGTCGCGGGCGTACCAGGACACGTCCACGAGTTCGGCGTCCTCCGGCACGGGCGGCGCCTCGTCCGCCTCGGCGCGGTACCCCAGCATGAGGCTTGCGGGAAACGGCCAGGGCTGCGTGGCCAGCGGCCGCACGGCCCGCAGCCCGCGGATGCCCGCCTCCTCGGCGACCTCCCGGACCACGGCCTGCTCGGCGGACTCCCCGGCCTCCACGAACCCCGCCAGGCAGGAGTAGCGGCCGAGCGGCCAGCTCGCCTGGCGGCCGAGCAGGGCCCGTTCGCCGTCGGTCGTGGTCACCAGCATGATCACGGCCGGGTCTGTCCGGGGGAACTGGTCCCGCCCGTCGACGGGGCAGTGCGCGCTGTGCCCGCCGGGCACGAGGTCGGTGGCCGCGCCGCAGCGGGGGCAGTGCAGGTGCGTCGCGCGCCACTCGGCCAGCGCGACGGCGTGCGTCAGCAGCCCCGCGTCGCGCGCCGACAGGCTCGCGCCCGCGGACCGCAGGTCGACGTGGGGCTCGGTCAGCGCGGCTTCGGCCGCCACCGGCCCGGTCTCCACGACCGCGAAGTAGAAAGCCTCCGCGTCACGGCCGAGGTAGTACGCCTGCGGGTCGAACGGCAGGCCACCGGTCGGCGGCAGGTCGAGCCCGCCGCCGTCCGGGGTGGCGGGGGCGGCGAGCCCGACCCCGCGCCGCACCCGCAGCCGCAGCAGCCGCCCCTCCGCCTCCCAGGCGGCGCGCAACGCCTCCGGGTCGCCGCGCCGCGCCGCATCGCGGTCGACGGTGGAACGGGACAGCAGCGGCGGACCGGCGGGGCGTCCGGGCACGTCAGGCCGTCTCGATCGGGCGCAGCCGCGCCACCGGCTCGGCGATCACCGCCCTGTCACCGAGCAGGACGGTCACCAGGCCGCTGGGCGCGAGGAACCGCTCGCTGACCCGCTGCACCTGCTCGGCGGTCACGGCCGCCAGCGCCAGCGGTGCGGCGGTCAGGTACGCCACGCCGAGTCCCTGGGGCAGCAGCGCCGCCAGCGTCGACGCCAGTCCTGCCTGGGTGGCCGTGGACAGCGCCAGCGTGCCGATGGCGTACTGCCGCGCGGCCTCGAGCTCCTCCGCGGTGACGGTCGAGGTGACCATCCGGCCGAGCTCGTAGGAGATCTCGAGCAGGGCGGCGGCCGTCACCTCGGTGGCGACATCCGCGGCGACGGTGAAGCGGCTGCCGGCGCGGGGGTGGTCCAGGCCGGAGCGCGGCGAGTAGGTGTACCCCTTGTCCTCGCGGATGTTCGCCACCAGCCGCGACGTGAAGTACCCGCCGTAGATGACGTTGGCCAGCTGCAGGGCGGGGAAGTCCGGGTGCGTCCGCGGCAGCGCCGGACCGCCCAGCCGGATGTTCGTCTGGACCGCGCCGGGGCGGTCGACCAGGACGACGGGGCCCGGCCGGTGCTCCGGCAGCGGCGGCAGCTGCTCCCCCACCGCGGTGCCGCGCCAGCCCGTCAGAGCCTCCTCGGCGGCCGCCAGGGCGCCGTCCGGGTCGATGTCCCCGACCAGCACCAGCGTCGCCTCGTCCGGCGCGACCCGTCGCGCGTGCAGGTCCCGCAGCTCGGCGGGGGTCACGGTCCGCAGCACGTCCGGGTCCGGCAGATCCCGCCCGTAGGGGTGGTCGCCGTACATCCGGGACAGCAGCGCCTCCCGGGCCAGCAGCCCGGGCTGGCTGCGCGCGATCTGCAGCTCCTGCACCAGTCGACCGATCTCGCCGGCGACCTCCTCCTCGGGGAAGGTGGCCTCCTGCAGCGCCTCGGCGACGAGCCCCAAGAACTCCGGCAGGGCGGGCGCGAGCGAGCTGCCGGACACCACGAGCCGGTCCGCGTCGACGCCGGCGGCGACGGCGCCGCCGAGCGCCTGCACGGCAGCCGCGAGACCCGCGCGGTCGTGGTGGGCGGTGCCGGTGAACACCGTCTCGGCCAGCACCTCGGCGGCCGCGTGGTGCCGCTCGCTCGTCCCGGCGAAGGGGATGTGCAGCCGCAGCTCCACCAGTGGGACGCCGGGGCGGCGGACCACCGCGACGCGGAGCCCGTTCGCGAGGCGGCGCTCCGACGACTCCGGGGGGGCCACGACGTGCGGCGCGCCGAGGGCCGGCGCCGTGGTGGGGCGGCCCAGGGTGGGGGTGGTCATGCGGACGCTCCCGTGGTCGCTGCCGAGCCGGCTCCCGGGCGGAGCTCCAGGACGGCGGGGTACTGGTCGGCGGTCTCGGCGGCGGCCTGCCGCACCTGCTCGGCGGTGACCTCCGCGATGAGGCCGGGCAGCTCGTTCAAGAGCTCGGGGCGGCCGCGCTGCAGCTCGAAGGCGGACAGGGCGAGGGTGCGCTCGAGCACCTGGTCGGCCTCGCGGAACAGCCGGGCCGCCAGCCGGGCGCGGACCCTGTCCAGCTCCCCTGCGGCGAGCCCGTCCGTGGCGACCCGGTGCAGCTCCTCGGTCACCACGGCGACGATGTCGTCGGGTGAGGCCTCCTCGCTGTGGACGGCCTCGAAGGTGAGCAGCGCCGGGTCGCGCTGCCCGAAGGGGTCGCCGAAGGTGCCGAGGTAGAGCTCGGCGGACAGGCACGTGCGGTCCTGCTGGACCAGCCGCCGCTCCAGGCGGCTCGCGTCCCCGGCCGTCATGAGGTCACAGAGCACCACCCGGGCCAGCTGCCCCGGGAGGTCGGCGACGGGGTCGACACCGCGCCAGCCCGCGGCGACCGCGGGGTTGGTGGCGAGCGCGTCGGCGAGCACGGCGCGCCGGGGCTCCCGGAGCGGGGGCTCGGCGAAGCCCGGGCGCGACGGGACGGGGCGGGCCGCGATGGGCCCGAAGTGCCGCTCGACGAGCTCGACGACCCCGTCCGGGTCCACGTCCCCCGCAACCGTGAGCACCGCGTTGGCCGGCGCGTAGTACTGGGTGAAGAAGTCCTGCGCGTCCGCGACCGTCGCCGCCTCGAGCTCCGCGAAGTCGCCGTAGCCGTTGTGGGCGTTGGCGAACGTGTCGAACGCGACCGGCGGCAGCGAGATCCACGGGAACCCGCCGTACGGCCGGTTCAGCACGTTGACCCGGATCTCCTCCTGCACCACGGAGACCTGGTTGGCCAGGTTCTCCTCGGTGAGGCTCGGGCTGTCCATCCGGTCGGCCTCGAGGAACAGCGCCAGCTCCAGCGCATGGCTCGGCAGGATCTCGAAGTAGTTCGTGTAGTCCGGCGTCGTACTGCCGTTGAAGATGCCGCCGGCGCCCTGCACCTGCCGGGCGTGCTCCAGCTTCGCGACGTTCGCGGAGCCCTGGAACATCAGGTGCTCGAACAGGTGCGCGAAGCCCGTGCGCCCGACCGGCTCGCTGCGGAAACCGACGTCGTAGTAGACCGCGACCCCGACGACCGGAGCCGTCGCGTCGGGGGCCACGACGACACGCAGGCCGTTGGCGAGGGTGGTGCGCAGGACGGGGTAGCCGGGGCGCGGCAGGGGGGTCGGTGCAGGCACCATCCCAACCTAGCCCGCGGCGTCCCCGTCCAACCGTGCCCCCTCGGGGCGCTCCCCAGGCGCGTCGGGCGCGCCGGGAGCCTCGGTCCGGTCGGCGGGCGCCTCCTCGGCGGCGTCTGGTTCGGGCGCCGGGGCGTCGAGCTCGTGCCCCGGCAGCAGGCCCAGGTAGCGGCCGGCCTCGGCCCACCAGCTGTCGGGCTGGCTCACCGGCGCCTCCCCGCCGTGCAGCGCCGTCAGCCGGCGCCAGGCGCGCACCGGACGGGACGGTGCCGCGTACCGGCCCCGGCCCGAGCGGCCTGCCCCCGCCGGCCGCGGCAGCGGTGGCAGCGGGCGGGGCG
>JAOPWU010000226.1 GCA_025965515.1 Mycobacterium sp. | reverse complement strand
CCAGCGCGGCGAGCGCCACGCGGGGCGGCCCTGCCACGCCACGGCGCCCGAGCAGCGCCACGGCGACCAGGCCCGCCGCGCACAGCCCCACCGACCACAGGGCCTCGACCACCGTGGGGCCGACCCTCACACCCAGGCCTGCGGCCGCGAGCGCCAGCACCGCCGCGGTGAGCCAGCCCCCGGCGGTGATCACCGCGGCGGCGGCGGTCCGATTGCCGGCGTAGAGCGCTCGGCCCGCGAGCGCGACGACGCCGTACCCGATCACGCCGGGGCAGCCGGCGACGATCGCCCACCGCAGCGTCGCCGCGCCGGCCGCCGCGGCACCGGGGCGGGCCGACAGCACCAGGTGGCTGAGCGGCTCCGCAGCCGCGGCCAGCAGGGCGACGCCCAGGGAGACGGCCAGCAGCAGCCGCGAGCCCGCGGCGCGCAGCACCCCGGCGTAGGCCTCGGGCGTCGGGGCCGTCACCAGCAGGGGGAAGCAGCTCGTCGCCACCGGGACCGCCAGCACCGCCCAGGGCACCAGCAGCACCGTCTGCGCCAGGGTGACGACCAGCGCGCCACCAGGCCGCCCGGCGGCGAGCCGCACCGCCACCACGGCAGCGCACTGCTGCGCCGCCACGGCCGCCACGCCGGCGCCCGCGAGCCGGACCGCGCTGCGCCGGGCCGCCGGCTCGAGGCGCAGCGTGGGGCGCAGCCGCAGCCCCAGCGACCGCAGCGGCACGAGCAGCGGCAGGGACAGCGCCACCACCCCGAGCGTGGTGCCCCCGGCCAGCAGCAGCAGTTCCGGCGTGGCGAGCGCGGCCACCCGGTGCGTGCCGCCGGTGACCGCGAACGCGAGGTAGGCCGCGATCACCACCACGCTCGACAGCGCGGGCGCCACCGCGGGCGCGAGGAACCGGCGGTGCGCCTGCAGCAGGCCCGCGGCGACCACGCCCACCCCGTACAGCACCACCTGCGGCGCGAACAGCCGCAGCATCCGGGTGGCCCCCGCGACCTCGTCCCGGCGGACGGCCGGAGGAGCCCCGGCGAGGAGCAGCTCGGCGAGCGGGTGTGCGCAGACGGCCACGATGACCGCCAGGGGGACGAGCACGACTGCGACGTAGGTGAACAGGGCGGAGGCGGTCCGGCTGACCCGGTCAACGGCGCCGGCGGCCGCGTCCCGGCCCACCAGGGGCACCACCACCGCGGTCAGGACGCCCCCGGCGGTCACGTCGAACAGCACGTTCGGGACGAGGTTGGCCGCGGTGTACGCGTCCCCCAGCGGAGTGGCGCCGAGCACGCGGCCGGCGGCGGCCGTCCGCAGGAAGCCGAGGCCGCGCCCGGCCGCGGTGACGACCGCGATCCCCGCGGCCGCCCGGCCGACGTCGGAAGCGGGCCCGGCGGCGGGCGCGGACACGGGGGTTCCGTCGGCGACGGGATCGGCGGCCGCGGGGCCGGAGAACGGCACGGGCGCGGCGTCGGTCACGGCAGGCGTCCCCACCCGTCGACCGCGGCGGCCCAAGGGTGGTCGACGATCCACGCCGAGAAGCTCAGCCGCTCGCTGAGGGCCGTCAGGGCCGCGACACCCGCGAGCGCGCCCCACCGGGCTGCGGGGCGGCCCGAGCACCAGGCCAGGCCGAGGCTCGCGCCGAGCGCGTTCGCACCCGTGTCGCCC
This sequence comes from Mycobacterium sp., assembly GCA_025965515.1. GTDB lineage: Bacteria > Actinomycetota > Actinomycetes > RYN-182 > RYN-182 > RYN-182. The sequence continues at coordinate 10,618 of JAOPWU010000226.1, read as the reverse complement.
AGCATGGTGCGCTCCCGCACGTCGGCCGGCAGGGCGGCGAGCGAGGCCGCCAGTACGGCCTGCCCCGACGTGTCGCGGACACTGCCTGTCACGGCCGCCGCTGCGGCCACGACCTTCAGCGCCCGCCCGGGGCGGAGATCGAAGAGGTTGACGAGGTTGGCCGTCCCCGCGACGAGCGCGGCGTCGCGGCAGACGCCGAGCGGCGTCCGGTCGCGACCGTGCAGCAGCGCCGCGGCCACCGCCACGGCCGGAATGCCCAGCAGCTTGACGGTGCCGGCGGTGAGCCGTCCGGAGCGCAAGGCGCCGAGGTGCCCGGCGAACCCCTTCACGCCGTCCCGCGCGCCGGCGACGTCGTCGTACCGGCCGACCAGCGCGCTGCCGCCGGCCGCGACCACGAGGTCCACCCGGCCGGCGAGCACCCCCGCCAGGACCAGTCCGCCGGCCACGCCCGCGCCGCCGGTCAGCGACACCCGGCGGCCGCGGTGGTTCACCAGCTCCCACCCTGCGGGGACCCGGTTGCCCAGGGTCGGCAAGGAGGCGGCCACCGCCGCGCCCAGGGGCGTCGCGAGAGCCCGGAGGCGGCCCGCCCCGGCGCCGGAGGGTGACCGGCGCCGGCTCACCGGACCGGCACCGGTGCGGCGGATGCTCCACCGGTGGGCAACGGGTCGGGGGCGTTCGGCACGCTGCCGGGCAGCGCCCCCTGGTTGCCGGGCCCGCTGCCGTACTGGCCGCTCTTGCCGAGCAGCTCGCCCTGCAGCGCATAGACGATGGTGATCTGGCCGGCCACGCGGTCCGCGCCGTCGACCGTGGAGGCGCCGATCGAGCCGGCCTGCGCCCGCAGGGCGGCCAGCAGGCCGCCCCGGCCCGCCGCCGTGACGGGCCCGACGGCCACCGCGCCGGCGCCCGCCTTCGCGGCCGCGGCGACGAGTGCCACCGCCATGGGGTTGCGGGCGTCCGTCTCGCCCTGCGTCGGTGGGCTGTCCGCCACCAGCACCAGCAGGTCGCCCGGCCGCTCCCCGGTGCCGTCGACGAGCTTCGCGCCGGCGAAGGCCTGCAGCACGTCGCCGGCCGTGAGCCCGGGCGCGGCGGCCGGCGCTCCGACGAGCGCGGCCCCCAACACCGCCGCGGCACGGGCCGCCGGGGTGTCCTGGCGCTGCGGCTCGCTGCCGGGGGGCGCGAACCGGTCGACGAGCCCCTGCAGGGAGGTGGCCGGCGTCGCCGCGAGGAAGGACCGGGCCAGCGACACCTGGTACGCCACCGTCGCACCGGCAGCGCGCAGCACCGACGCGACGCCGGACACGGTCGCCGTGTCCGCGTCCGGCACGGTGACCAGCGTGACGGTGCGGCCGGTGAGCTTGCCGGCCACCAGCGGGCCGCCCAGGCGCTGCAGCACGGCGTCGGTGTCGTCCAGCGTGGCGTTCGCGGCGTCGTAGCTGTTCTGCAGCGACTCCTTGTCGGAGATCAGGGTCGTCACACGCCCGTTGAGGTCGTGGACGACCCCTCCGTTGAGGGTGGTGGTGCCCAGGACGAGGCCGACCGTGAGCGCCAGGAACACGGCGACGATCGACACGACGTGGTAACGGAAATCGACCATGACGCGTTCAGGATGCCATTGCCCGCGCCGGGTCCCGGCCGGGGCCGTCCCCGGCGGCCCCCACCCGGGTCACAGGCGCAGCGACCGCACCCAGTGCACGAGGCCGTGCCACCGGTCGACGCCCAGGTCCACGTACGTCCGGCCGGCGTCCGACACCATGATCGTGACCGCGAGACAGAGCACCGCGGCGACGATGAGCAGCACCAGCGACGACATCTTGATGCGGCTGCGGTAGAGCCGGCTCACGCCCTTGGCGTCCACCAGTTTGCTGCCGACCCGCAGCCGGGTGAGGAACGTGCTGGCCATCCCGCCGCGGCCCTTGTCCAGGAACTCCACCAGCGTGGCGTGGCTGCCCACGGCGACGATGAGCGACGCGCCCGACTCATCGGCGAGCAGCATGGCGGCGTCCTCGCTGGTCCCCGCGCACGGGAAGACGACGGGCGTGATGCCCAGCCCCCGCACCCGCTCCAGCCCCGGGGCGTGGCCGTCCGAGTAGGCGTGCACGACCACCTCGGCCCCGCAGCAGAGCACCTCGTCGCTGACCGAGTCCATGTCCCCGACGATCATGTCGGGCGTGTACCCCTCCTCGCGGAGGGCGTCGGCGCCGCCGTCGACCCCGATGAGGACGGGCCGGTACTCGCGGATGTACGGGCGCAGGCTGGCGAGGTCCTGCTTGTAGTCGTAGCCGCGCACGACGAGGAGCACGTGGCGGCCGGTCAGCTGCGTGGACAGCTCGGGCACGCCGATGCCGTCGAGCAGGAGGTCCCGCTCGCGGCGCAGGAACTCCATCGTGTTGGCGGCGAACGCCTCGAGCTGCACGGCGAGGCCCGCCCGGGCCTCCACCATCGAGTGGGCAATCGACTCGATGTCCTGGGGCGTCCCGGTCACCACGGGCACGCGGCCGTCGCGGGTCACGGAGTACAGCGTGTCGCCGTCGAGGCACACGGTGGCGCCCTCGCGCAGCGCGAACGCGCCCTCGCCGACGCCGTCCAGCAGCGGGATGCCCGCCGCGGCCAGGATCTCCGGGCCGAGGTTCGGGTACCGGCCGCTGATGCTGGGCGCCACATTGACGACGCCCGCGACCTGGGTGGCGACGAGTGCCTCGGCGGACACCCGGTCGAGGTCCACGTGGTCGAGGACGGCGATGTCGCCGGGTACGAGCCGCTTGGTCAGGTTCTTGGTCCGGCGGTCGAGGCGGACCGTCCCCACGACGCCGGGCAGCACCTCGGCGCGCGACCGCCGCAAACTCAATTTCACGATGCTCTGACCTCTCCCCCCGGTCGGTCGCGCCGTTGCGGCGCGCGGCCCATGGTCGCATCCTCAACGGAGCCGACCGGGCTCCGCCGAGGGTGTGTCGCGGGCATCAGGACGTGGTCGCCGTCACCCGCTTCGGCGCCCGCCGGTCGGCTGCGGCCGGCTGCTCGCGCAGCGCCCGGGCCGTCTCCAGCAGCTCGCGGGCGTGCGACCGCGCCGACTGGGACCCGTCCAGGCCCGACAGCATCCGGGAGGTCTCCTCGATCCGCTCCTCGCCGTCGACGGCCACCACGCCCGAACTGGTGATGCGGCCGTCGTCGCTCTTGCGGACCACGAGGTGCCGGTCGGCGAACGCGGCCACCTGCGGCAGATGCGTCACGCAGACGACCTGGGTGTCGCGGGCGAGCAGGGCGAGGCGCCGGCCGATCTCGACGGCGGCACGGCCGCCCACCCCCGCGTCGACCTCGTCGAAGACCATCGTGCCGACCGGGTCGGACCCTGCCAGCACGACCTCGAGCGCCAGCATGACGCGGGACAGCTCGCCGCCGCTCGCACCGCGGGCCAGCGGCAGCGGCTCGGCGCCGGCGTGCGCGGCCAACAGCAGCGCGACCTCGTCGAACCCGTCCGGGCCCGCGGCCACGGGCACGCCGTCCAGCTCGAAGGTCGGGGCCCCGTCGCCCGCCCCGGCGGGCCGGGCCGTCACGAGCACCTCCAGACGGGCGTGCGGCATGGACAGGGCGGCCAGCTCCGCGGCCACGGCCCGGCCCAGCTCACCCGCCGACGCCCGACGCAGCCGGCTCAGCTCCGTCCCGGCGGCGAGCAGCCTGGCGGTCGCCGCCTCCTCCTCGCCGCGCAGCCGGTCCACGGCATCGGCGTCGTCGTCGAGCTCGAGCAGCCGCCGGGACGCCTTCTCCGACCAGGCCAGCAGCGCGTCCGCGACGGAGGCCCCGTCGGCGTCGGCCCGGTCCGTCACACCGGCCCGCCGGGCGCAGGTGACCAGCGCGGCGAGCCGTTCCTGCGCGGCGGACAGGCTCTCCGGGTCCGACTCGATGCCCTCGGCGTAGGAGGCGAGGTCCCCGGCCAGATCGGCGGCGAGCACCGCCAGCTCGGTCAGCCGCTGCTCCAGCGCCTGCAGGGACGCGTCCTGCCCGCTCTCGGCCGCGACCGCCCGGCGCGCCTGGTCCAGCAGCAGCCGCACGTCGGGCGCGGCGGTGTCCGCGGCCGAGCCCGACAGCAGCTCGTGCGCCCGGTGGGCGGCCACCTCGAGCGCCTCGGCGTTGGACCGCCGGGCGATCGCCTGCCGCAGCGCGACGTCCTCGCCCGGCGCCGGGTCGAGCCGCTCGCACGCGTCGACGAGCCGGGCGAGCCCCTCCCGCTCGGCGGCGCGCGCGCCGGCCTCCGCCTGCAGGCGCGTGATCTCGCGGCGCAGCGACCGCACCTGCCCGTAGGCCTCGCGGTAGGTCACCAGCAGCGCGGCGAGGTCCGCGCCGGCGTACCGGTCCAGCGCCTCCCGCTGCCGGGACGGGCGCAGCAGGCGCTGCTGGTCGCTCTGCCCGTGCACGGCGACGAGCGACTCCCCCAGCTCGGTGAGCACCGCGACGGGCACCGTCTGCCCGCCGCAGGTCGCGCGGGACCGGCCGGCCGCGGTCACGGAGCGGCCGACCAGCAGCGTGCCGTCCTCGTCGAGGTCCCCGCCCGCCTCCGCCACCCGCGCGGCCGCGGCGGGTGGCGGGTCGAACCGGCCCTCCACCACGGCGCGCTCGGCCCCGGCCCGCACGCGGGCGGCGTCGGACCGGCCGCCCAGCAGCAGGCCCAGCCCGGTGAGCACCATCGTCTTGCCGGCGCCCGTCTCGCCGGTCAGGACGGTCAGCCCCGGCGCGAAGTCGAGCAGCGCGTCGGCGATGACCCCGAGGTCGCGGATGCGCATCTCTTCGAGCATGTGTTCGACTGTAGGGACCGCGACCCGGCCGCGCAGCGACCGTGGCGGAGACTCGCCGGGGCGGGCGGTCGCCTCGGTGCGTTCTCTCAGTCGCCGCTGCGCGCCGTGCCGCGCCACCCCTGGACGGGCAGCTCGAACTTGCGCACCAGCCGGTCGGTGAACGGCAGCCCCGACAGCCGCGCGAGCTGCACCGGCGTCGTCCCGCCGGTCGCCTCGATCCGGTCCCCCGCCTCCAGGTCGAAGGTCCGCCGGCCGTCGCACCAGACCACCGCGGGGCTGCTGACCTCCACCGCGAGGTGGCTGGTGGGGGCGACGACGATCGGGCGCGCGAACAGGGCGTGCGCGCTGATGGGCGTGAGCAGCAGCGCCTGCACGTCGGGCCACATCACGGGGCCGCCGCACGAGAAGGCGTACGCGGTGGAGCCGGTCGGGGTGGACAGCACCACGCCGTCGCAGCCGAACCGCGACAGCGGCCGGGCGTCGACCTCGACGACGCAGTCCAGGACCTTCTGCCGGTTCGGCTTCTCGACGCTGACGTCGTTGAGCGCCCAGCCCAGCTCGCGGCGGCCGTCCCGGCGCACGACCAGGGCGTCGAGGGTCATCCGCTCCTCGACCGCGTAGTCGCCGGCGAGCAGGCGGTCGACCGCGCTGTCGACACCGTCCAGCTCGGCCTCGGCGAGGAAGCCGACGTGCCCCAGGTTCACGCCCAGCAGCGACGCGTCGGTGCCGCGGGAGATCTCCGCGCCGCGCAGCAGCGTCCCGTCCCCGCCCAGGACGAGAACCATGTCGACGCCGTCGGCGAGGTCACTGTGGTCGGGGACCACGTCGGCCCGGGGCAGGTCCAGGGCCACCGCCTCGGAGGCGAGCAGGCGCATGGCCACGCCGGCGTCCAGCATCCGGTCGGCGATGCGGCGGGCGGTGCTGACCGCGGCGGGGCGGCCGGTGTGGGCGACCAGGAGGACCTTCTGCGGGGGGCGACCGACGTGTCTCACGCGCTCACCCTGCCCCGTCCGCGCGCGGCGACCCGTCAGGGGGTCCGTCCGGGTGCGCCGAATCGCCCTCCGCATCGCGCCGGGGCGCCACGGGGGCGAGCCGGCCGGGGCCGGCGGTGACCACCGCCTCGACGAGGTCGTCGTCCACCCCCGCGGCGAGCTCCCCGTCGTGGTGCACCAGGTGGAGGACGTACTCGACGTTCCCCGCGGGCCCCGGAAGCGGGCTCGCGACCAGCCCGCGGGCGACCAGCCCCTCGGCGGCCGCCTCGCCCCGCACGCGGCGCAGCACGTCGACGTGCGCCGCGAGGTCCCGGACGACGCCGCCCGAGCCGAGCCGCTCCCTGCCGACCTCGAACTGCGGCTTCACGAGCAGCGCGAGGTGGCCCCCGGGACGGGTGACGGCCCGCAGCGCCGGCAGCACGAGGCCGAGCCGGATGAAGGACAGGTCGGCGACGGTCACGTCGACCGGGCCGCCGAACGGGGCCACGGTCTGCGCCGTGAGGTACCGGACGTTGGTGCGGTCGAGCACGGTGACGCGCGGGTCGCTGCGCAGCGACCAGGCCAGCTGGCCGTACCCGACGTCGACCGCCAGGACGGCGTGGGCGCCGTGCCGCAGCAGGACGTCGGTGAACCCGCCCGTCGACGCGCCGGCGTCCAGGCACCGCAGGCCGGCGACCGTCAACCCGTCGCCGGCGAAGGCGTCCAGCGCCGCCGCGAGCTTGTGCCCGCCGCGCGACACGTACTCCTCGTCGGCCGCGGGCGCCGCGACGGTGACCGCCGCCGCGGCGGTCACCTGCCGCGCGGGTTTGGTGGCCACGAGGCCGTCGACGCTCACGACGCCCGCCGCGATGAGCTCACGGGCCTGGTCACGGCTGCGGGCGAGGTGGCGTCGCACCAGCTCCACGTCCAGCCGGGCGAGGCTCACCGCCCGGGGAGGGCCGGGGCGCCCGTCACAGGGCGTCCATGCCGGCCAGCGTCGCCTGCAGCTGCTGGTGCACGAGGTCGAGGATGCCCGGGTGCTCGCCGAGCGGCGCGTCGTCGAGGCGCTCGAGCGCCTCCCGCGCGGCGTCCAGGGCGGCCGTGGCGTCGTTCGTGGGGTCGGTCGCGGGCGCGCCGGGGGGACGCGGGACCGGTCCCGGGGTGGGTCGGGTCATGCCGGGCTCCCTCCTGATCCTGGTGTGCCCCGGGGCGGTCGCCGGAGCCGTCCCATCATCCGGCATGCCGGGGGCCGGCGGGCCACGCGGCCCCCCGGGCGGGCGCGCCCGTCGGGTGCCCACGGTCGGTCAGGAGCCAGCTGAGGGTCGCCGCGGCGCGGACCCCGTCGAGTCCGTCCTCACCCGGGTCCCCCGTCACCTCGACGGCCTCGCCCACCCAGCGGGCGTGCGCCGCGCGGCAGGCCACGCCGTCGCCCGCGACGTCGGTGGCCGGGTGCGGTCGCAGCAGGCCGCGCAGGTCGGGTGCGAGGTAGGTGGGCCGCCGGGACGGCGGGGCCCAGAGCAGGTCGGTCGGGTCGGTCACCCCGGTCAGTACGAGCAGGGCGTCGGTGCCCGCCCGGACCGCCCCTTCGATGTCGGTGTCGAGGCGGTCCCCGACGACCAGGGGGTGGCGGGCGGCGGTGCGGTCGACCGACTCGGCGTGCAGCGTGGTCTCCGGCTTGCCGGCGACCAGCGGCTGCCGGCCCGAGGTCTCCGCCACCACCCGGACGTAGGCCCCGTTCCCCGGCAGCCGGCCGCGGGCGGAGGGCACCGTGAGGTCGCGATTGGCGGCGACGAACAGCGCGCCGTTCCGCACCAGCGCGGTCGCCTGCGCGAGCTGTTCAGTGACGAGCCCGGGGTCGTACCCCTGGACGACCGCATCGGCCTCGGGCACGCCGCCCGCGGGCGCAGCCCCGACCGGCACGAGGCCCACGCGCCGGACCTCGTCGGCGAGCGCGTCCGTGCCGACCACGAAGACGCGGGTCCCAGGCGCCAGGTTCTCGCGGAGCAGCCGCGCGGCCGCCTGCGCACTCGTCACCACGTCCTCGGCCGTCGCCTCGACGCCCAGCTCGCGCAGGTGGGCGGCGACCGCCTCCGGCCGGCGGGAGGCGTTGTTGGTCACGAACGCGGTACGCATGCCCTGCCGCCGCGCGGCGGCCAGGGCGTCCGCCGCGTGCGGCACCACGGCGGCCCCGACGTAGACGACGCCGTCCAGGTCCAGCAGCGCCACGTCGTACCGCACCGCGAGCGCCTCGCTACTGGCCGCGAACCCGGCGGTCACGAGGCTGCCGAGCGGGCGTGCCGGGCGCCGCGCAGGGCCGAGCGGTACCGCAGGTTGTCCGGGCGCAGCGCCGCGGCCACAGCCAGGTGGCCGACGGCGTCGCCGTACTCACCCTGCTTGGCGGCGGCCATCCCGGCGCCGAAGTGCGCGTAGTCGTCGACGGGGTCCCGCTCGGCGAGCCGGGTGAAGTGCGCACCGGCCGCGGCGTAGTCCCCGGTGTCGTAGAGGGCGCGGGCGAAGGCCTCGGACACGTGCCGCGACTCCGGGCTCGCCTCGGCGGCCCGCGCCAGCAGCTGCGCGGCAGCGGCCGGGTGCCCGTCGGACAGCAGCGCGATGCCGCGCCGGTACCAGTCGTAGACGGAGCCGGCCGGGGAGCCGGCCGGCAGGTCCTCGCCGCCCTCGCGCGGGTCGCCGGGGTCCGCCGCGCGCGCGCCGAACGGTCCGGGGAGCACGTCGTCGTCCTCGCTCACCGTCGCCCCTTCCGCTGCCGCCTGCGCCCGGTCCGCGGCTGCGGCCGCGGACCCCTGCCTTGTTCGTCGCCCCGATCGGGCTCCCCCAACCTCAGCGCCGCGGTCGCCCGCGGTGTTCCGTCGGCCGGGTCCTGCGGCCCGCCACTCCACGGTCCGCCCGTGTCGGCGACAGGTGAACTCCTAGGATCAGTGAATGTCGCCGGTGGTCGCTCCTGCAACGGGGTTGCGGGGCGGAGCACCGGGCGGCTGCCACCTCGAGGCGTTCCCCCCGCTGCTGGCGGTGCCGCGGCCGTTGGGCGCCACCACCCGGGGCCGCAGGGCGACGCACGCGGCGGGGCCGCCCGGCGTATTCGCGTACGAGCAGCGCGGCCCGGGCGGCGCGGTGCGGCTGCGAGGGCTGCTGCTCGCCCTGGCTGTGGACGGCGGCGTGTTGCCGCACGAGCGCACCGACCCGGGAGTGGTGCGGCGGACGGCCCGGCTGCTGACGGCCCGGCGCTACGACCGGGACCCCGTCATGGTGCTGGCGACGGCGGGCAGCGTCGCGCCGCTGCTGCAGGAGACCGGAGCGCCGCTCGTGGACGTCGTCGAGCGGCACGTGCGGCACGTGGTGCGCCCGGTGACGGGACCCGACGCCGTCCTGGCGGAGCAGCTGGGAGCCCTCGCGGCGGGTCCCGTCGTCATCGCAGACGGCCACCACCGCGTGGCGGCCGCGCAGCGGCTCGCCGCGGAGGGCCGCGGGGACGGGCGGGTGCTGGCGCTGCTGTGCGACGGGGAGCCGGGCGGCCCGCAGGTGCTGCCCATCGGGCGCTGCCTGCCACGCTGGGCGTTCGACGACGCGGTGCGGGACCTGGCCCGCCGCTGCACGGTGACGCCCATGTCCCCGGAGGAGGCGGTGGCGGCCCTCGCGGGCCAGCCGGGGCCGGCCGTCGCCGCGGTCGGTGGGCGTGGCCGCGCCGTCCTGGTGACCTCTCCGGCGCCGTCGCTGCTGGCCGGCGCGCCGGCGGTCCTGCGCGGCCTCGACGTCACGCTGGCCGACGCGCTGGTGGCGGACCGGGACCCGGAGCTGGAGTTCGTGCACGGCCCGGACGCGGCCACGGCCGCCGCCGCAGCGGGGACGGGGATCTGTCTGGTAGGCCGGGCGGTCACGCCGGTCCAGCTGGCTGCGGCCGCCCTGGCTGGGGTCCTGCTGCCGCGCAAGGCGACGTCGTTCGTCCCGAAGCCGCTCGGCGGAGTGCTGCTGCGCGGCCACGGGACCGCGGCGGGCTGAGTCGCTCAGTCCCCGGCAGGGGGCTCCTCGGCGTCGGTCTCCTCGCCGGTCAGGGCTGCATACCGCTCCGCCGCGTCCGTCTCTTCGTCCTCGTCGATCGAGGAGACCGAGCCGAACCAGGTGGCCGCCTCGTCCGTACGGCCGGCAGCCAGCAGCGCTTCCGCGTAGGCGTACCAGAGCCGCCCGGTCCAGGGCCGCACCGTGTCGTCGTTGAGGTCCCGGCCGGAGAGCTCCGCGATCGCCGCCTCCCCCTGGCCGAGGTCGCGCCGGGCGCCACTCGCCACGATCATGAGTTCGACGCGGACGTCCGGCGGTAGCTTCGCGACCTCCGGGCCGTGCGCGATCTCCAACGCCTGCTCCGGACGTCCCAGTGCGCGCTCGCAGTCGGCCAGCAACGGCAGGTAGTCCATGACGCCGGTCATCCGGCGGGCGGCGCGCAGCTCGGCGCGCGCCTCGGCGAACTCGCCCGCGGCGTAGGCGGCGATACCGGCGGCCTCGCGCACCACGCCGACCCGGGAGGCGACGGACCGCGCCGCGCGGGCGTGGCGGAGGGCCAGGACCGGGTCGTCGTCGAGCAGCCGGCCGGCCATGACGAGGTGGCCGACCACCTTCTGCTCGCTGGCGATGCTGAGCGAGCGGAGCGTGGAGCGCACCGCGGGGTCGAGCAGGTCGGCTGTGATCCCCTCGTCCACGGTGGGGCCGGGATCGACCGGGGCAGCGGGCGGGCGGGAGTCGTCGCGCGGCCGGCGCGCGGGGACGTCCTGCCGACGCGGCCCGCGGTCGGTCCACCCTGGCGCGTCGCGGCGGGGGCCGGAGCCGCGAGAAGCGGGGCCACCGGCGGTGGCC
>JAOPWU010000154.1 GCA_025965515.1 Mycobacterium sp. | reverse complement strand
CGCCCATCCGCTGCCGGTAGCCGCGGACGAACAGGTCGTACGAGATGAGCGCGGCGCTGGCGAACGCGGCCACCAGCGAAACCCAGCTCAGTCCTGTCAGCCAGGTCGGTGGCACGGTGCCCTCCTCGGGGGGGGTTGCCCGTCGCCATAGTGCGCGGCGCAGTGGCACTCGGCCATGGAACTCATGCCCGGCAGTCAGGGGAGGCGGCGGCGGCGGAGCACCACGCACCTGGCACAGCGGGGAAACGACCGGGACGGTGCGTGCCGCCCGCCCGCGTGCCAGCCTGATCGGGTCGGGCGGATGGCAGCTCCCGTCAGCGTGTCCAGGACATTCGGGGGCCCGGAGCGCTCGGCGATCCTGACCGGCTGACGTCCGAAAGGCACCTGGACCCGTGCGCAACGAACCACCTTCCCCGTGCGACTCCGTTCTCTACTCCGCCGACGGCACCGGCGACGTCTCCTCGGTGGGCGGCTTCTACGACCTGCTCAGCGACAGCTACGACGAGTTCGTCGGCAACTGGGAGCAGGCCGTGGGCCGCCAGGGCCGGCTGCTCGACCACCTCCTGCGCTACCGGGTGCAGGACCGGTCCCTGTCCGTGTGGGACGCCGCCTGCGGGATCGGCACGCAGAGCTTGGGCCTGGCGGCCTGCGGGCACGCGGTGGTCGGCAGCGACCTGAGCCGCCGGGCGGTGCAGCGCGCCCGGCGCGAGGCGGCCGCCCGCCGGCTGAACATCCCGTTCGTGGTCGCGGACATGCGGCAGCCCTGCGGCGTGCCGACCGAGGCCTTCGACGCAGTCGTCTGCGCGGACAACAGCCTGCCGCACCTGCTCACCCGCAGCGACGTCCTGGCGGCGCTGGCGGCCATGCGCCGGCGCCTGCGGGCGGGTGGGGTCGTCGCCGTCAGCACGCGGGACTACGACCGGCACCGCAAGGCCCGGCCGGTGGCGACCCAGCCGGTCCGCAGCGGCGGCTCGATCAGCTTCCAGACCTGGGACTGGCTCGACGCCGACTGCTACGTCAGCCGGGCCTTCCTACTGCGGCGTGAGGCCGACGGCTGGGCCACGGAGTGCCTGCCGCCGGTGACCTACCGCGCCTGGTCCGCCGAGGAACTGCGGGGGGCCGCCGAGCACGTGGGTTTGCAGCAGGTCTGCTGGCTGTCACCGGCCGACAGCGGCTACCACCAGCCGATCATGCTCGCCGCGCGCGGGACATAGCGCCGGAGGCCACGCCGGCGGACCGGGTCGGCGCAGCGTCGACCCTCAGTGGTCGCCCCCCCGCAGCTGGCTCACCGCATGCGCGAGGATCGGCTCGAGGGCCGCGATCCCCTCCCGAACCGCGCCCGGAGAGCCGGCCAGGTTGATCACCAGGGTGCGGCCCGCGACCCCGGCGACGCCCCGGGACAGGGCAGCGGTCGGTACGCTCCCGCTGCGCCGGATCAGCTCGGCCAGACCCGGTGCCGGTCGTTCGAGGACAGGCGTCGTGGCTTCCGGGGTCACGTCGCGCGGAGTCACACCGGTGCCGCCGGTCGTCACGACGAGGTCGACACCGTCGGCGATCGCAGCCCGCAGCACATCGGCGATCGCGGCGACATCATCGGATACGACCGCGTTGACGGTCTCGAAGCCCTGCTCCCCCAACAGCTCCGCGGCGAGCACTCCGCTGGTGTCAGGCCGCACGCCTCGTGAGACCCGGTCCGACACGGTCACCACTGTGGCTCGCACCGGCGTCCTTCCCGTTGTCGCCTACCCGTCCTGTCGTCGGCGGGCACGCTCAGTGGATCGAGCCGGTCCGGTCTCGCAGTGACTGCAGCACCGAGCCGGACCGGACCGACAACGCCTCGGCCAAGATGGCGATGGCGATCTCGGCCGGGGTGGTGGCGCCGACATCGAGCCCGGCCGGGCCGTACACCCGGCGGAGGTCGGTGACGCCCCGGTCGGCCAGCCACTGGGCCCGCGACTGCTGCGTGCGCCGCGATCCCAGGGCCCCGATGTAGCCGACGTCGCCGGCGAGCGCGGTCTCCAGTGCGGCGCCTGCGACGTCGTCGTCATGGCTCAGGACGACGAGGTTGTCCATCGCAGCGAGCCCGGCCACCACGCCGGCGGCGGAGCTCGCGTCGGTCACTGCCTGGGTGTGCCAGCCCAGCAGTCCCCCCGCAGCCTGCAGCGCCTCACAGATCGCGCCCGCGCCGATGATCGCCAGCTTCGGCACCGGACGGAACACCGAGACCACGCTGTCCGGCAACACCCCGGTGGCGCTCGTGCCCTGGCGGAACAGGTCCTGTGCGGCCGGCGGCGCCTCGGAGATCGACGCTGCTGTGAACATCGCCGTAGCGCCGATCCGGTCGCCCTCGCGCGCGCTGACCAGGCAGACCGCGTCACGGTTGCGGAGGTGGTCCCACAAGGCGCCGGGGAGCTCCGTCGCGGACACGAGCACGCACCGCGCGTCGCCGCCGCACGAGAGGCCGGCGGAACTGGCGGCCAGATCGCCGACCCGAAGGTCGAGCAGCCGACCGCGTGACCCTCCGCTGGCCAGATCGGCCAGCTCCTCGTTGAGCGATCCGGACAGCACCGACCCGACCCGCCCGCCGCCGGGGGTGAGAGCCA
>JAOPWU010000150.1 GCA_025965515.1 Mycobacterium sp. | reverse complement strand
CCTCGCCGCGGCCCTGCCGCGCGCCCCGCGGGTGGCGGCCTCCTGCCCGGCCGCCCGGCCGCGCCCCCTGCCGGCCTCCGGCCCGGCCCCTCTGGTCGGCCTGCTGCTCGCGACCGCCCTGCGGCAGCGCGGACCGCCGGCCGCGGCCTGCCCGCTCGGCGCCTGACCGACCTCCCCGCGGGGTGAGGCGGTGGGGACGCCGCCCCTCCCCGCCCGCGCCCTCCGGGGCGCCTCCCTGTCTGGAGCCTCCGTTGCTGTCTGCTACCCGCACATTCGCCCGCCCGGCACTGGCCGGTGCCGTCCTGGCCACCGGCCTGGTCGTCGCGCTGCCCGGCGCCGCCTCGGCCCACGTCACCGTCCACCCCGACACCGCCGCCCAGGGTGGCTACACCGAACTCACCTTCCGCGTCCCCACCGAGAGCGCCACGGCGTCGACCAGGGCCGTCGAGGTCGACCTGCCCGACCCGACGGTCGCCCCGCTGGCGTCCGTCCTCACCGAGCCGATCCCGGGCTGGACGGCCGTCGCCACCACGGCGAAGCTCGCCACGCCCGTCACGACCGACGACGGCCAGCTCAGCCAGGTCGTGACCAGGATCGTGTGGACGGCCACCCCCGGGGCGCCCGGGATCCCGGTCGGCAGCTTCCAGAACTTCCCGGTCTCCGTGGGGCCCCTGCCGAAGGTCGCGACCCTGACCTTCAAGACGCTGCAGACCTACTCCGACGGGTCCGTGGTCCGCTGGATCGACGCCCCGGCCGCCGCCGGCCAGCCCGAACCGCCGCACCCGGCCCCGACGCTCTCCCTCCCCGCCGCGGGCGGCACGACCACCCCGTCGGGCCCGTCCGTCACCGCGGCTGCATCGGTGGGCAGCTCGGCCGACGGCACCGCCCGCACGCTGAGCGTCGTCGGGATCGTGCTCGGCGCCCTGGGGGTGGCGCTCGGCGGGTTCGCCGCCGTGCGCCGCCGACCCGGCGCGTGAGCGCTCCCCTCTCGCCGCCCGCCCGGGGCTCCCGGGCGGTGCGGTGGGCGCTCCTGCTGCCCCTGCTGTTGGCGGGCCTGCTCGTCGGCACGGCCGGTCCCGCAGCGGCGCACGCGATCCTGCTGTCGTCGTCCCCCGCATCGGGCGCAACACTCGCCGACCCGCCCGCGGAGGTCACCCTCACGTTCGACGAGGTGGTCACCGCGCGCACCGACGCCGTCAGCGTGCTCGGCCCGGGCGGGTCCCGGGTCGCGATGGGCCCGACCCGGGATGACGGTCCGAGGATCCGCGCCGCCTTCCCCGCCCACCTGGCCGTCGGGGCCTACGCGGTCAGCTGGCGGGTGGTGTCCGCCGACGGCCACGTGGTCGGCGGGACCTTCACGTTCGGCCTCGGCGTCCCGGCGCCCGACGCCGGCGCCTCGACCGCGGTCTCGCAGCCCGTCTCCCTGCCCGTCACGCGGGCGATCGGCTACCTGGGCCTCGTGCTGCTCGGTGCCGCCGTCGCGCTCGGCGCTCTCTGGCCGAAGGACCGGCGACCGGTCGACCCGCTGGTGGTGGGCCGCGCCGGCGCGATCGTCTTGGCGGTCGGGGAGTTCGCGCGGCTCCTGGCGCTGGTCCCCGCGCAGTCCGGCGGCGGGCTGGCGTCCCTGGGCGACAGTGCCGCCTGGAACCAGACGCTGTCCAGCGCGCCGGGCTGGGTCGCCGGGGCGCACCTGGTGCTGCTGGCGATCATGCTGACGCTGGCCTCCTGGCAGGCACTCGCCGTCTTCTCGCTGGGCGTGGTGGCCCTCTGGCCGTTCGCCGGTCACAGCCGCGTCGGTACCCTCTGGCCGGGCGCGGTCGCGCTGGACGCGATCCACCTGGCCGCGATGGCGCTCTGGCTCGGCGGGGTCCTGGCGCTGCTCTGGTCGCTGCGGACGCCCGCCGGGCGCGCGACCGCCCGGACCGTCCTGCCGCGGTTCTCGGGCGTGGCGCTGGGGTGCATCGGGCTGATCGCCGCCACCGGGACGCTGCTGGCGCTGCGGCAGTTCGACGCCTGGGACGAACTGGTCCGCACCTCGTACGGGCTGATCCTGCTCGCCAAGATCGCCGGGCTGGTGGCCATCGTGGGGATCGCGGCGGTCACGCGCGCCCGGGTGCGCCGGGCGGCGGCCCCGGAGTCGCTGCACCGGCTGCTGGCGACCGAGGCGCTCGTGGCCGTCGTCGTCATCGGGCTGGCCGCCACGCTGGTCGGCGCGGTCCCGGGCCGGGAGGCGGCGCTGCCGCTGGACACCCGCCTGCGGCTCGCCCCGGGGGTGACGGTGCACCTGCAACTGTCGGCGACCCGCCGCGGGCCGGTCCAGGCCGTGTTGGACACCCAGGACGACGCAGGGCACGCCCTCGCGCTGCCCGAGGTCGACCTGCGGATGTACGGGCCGGGGCTCCCCGCGCAGCTGGTGACGCTGCACCAGGAGTCGGGCGACCGCTACTCCAGCCGCAGCCTGGTGCTCGCCGCGACCGGCCGCTGGGAGGCGCAGGTCTACGTCCGCACCAGCGCCGTCGACAGCGCCACGGGCCACACGGCGTTCACCGTCCGCCCGTGACCGAAAGGCCCGTGGCTCAGCCGCGGCGGAGGTCGGCCTCGACGGCCTCCTGCGCCTTGCGCGCCGCGATGAGCACCGGGTCCCACACCGGCGCGAACGGCGGCGCGTAGGACAGGTCGAGGCCGAGCACCTCGTCGACCGGCATCTCGTTCCAGATCGCCGTCGCGAGCACGTCGATCCGCTTCGCGGCGCCCTCCTGGCCCCAGATCTGTGCGCCCAGCAGCCGGCCCGACCGCCGCTCGGCCAGCAGCTTCACGCGGATCGGCTGCGTGTCCGGGAAGTAGCCGGCGCGGGTGGTCGAGTCCACCGTGGCCGTCACGTAGGCGAAGCCGGCCTGCTGCGCCTCACGCTCCGTGAGCCCGGTCCGGGCCACCTCCAGCGAGCAGATCTTCGTGACGGCCGTGCCGATGACGCCGGGGAACGTCGCGTAGCCGCCGCCGAGGTTGATCCCCGCCACGCGGCCCTGCTTGTTCGCGTGCGTCCCGAGGGCCGCCACGACCCGCTGCCCGCTGACCCGGTGCAACGACTCGACGCAGTCGCCCGCCGCCCACACCCCCGGCACCGGCGTCCGCATCCGCTGGTCCGTGACGATCCCGCCACCCGGCCCGACGGGGACGCCCGCCGCGACGGCCAGCGCGCTGTTGGGCCGGACCCCGAGCCCCAGCACCACGGCGTCGGCGGGCAGGACGCGGCCGCTGCGGGTCCGCACCCCGGTCGCGTGGCCGTCGGGCCCCGTCTCGATGGCCGCGGCGCCGTCCGAGAGGACCAGTTCGATGCCCAGCCCGCGCACGACCTCGGCGATCTCCGCGCCGACGTCGGGGTCGAACGTCGCGATCGGGGTCGGCGCGAGGTCGACGATCGTGACGGGCACCCCGCGCACGGTCATGGCCTCCGCGACCTCCAGGCCGACGTAGCCGCCCCCCACCACGACCACGCGCCGCGCCCCGTCGTCGAGCGCCGCCCGCAGGGCCACCCCGTCCTCGAGCGTCTGCACGCCGAACACCCCGGGCGCGTCGACGCCGTCGATCGGGGGCCGGGTGGGGACGCTGCCGGTGGCGAGCACCACGTCGTCGTAGGGGACGGTGACGGTGCTGCCGGGCTCGCCCGCCGCCGGGTCGGCACCCGGCAGGATGCGCGCCGTGACCGTGCGGGCCGCCGTGTCCAGGGCGATCACCTCGTGGCAGGTCCGCACGTCGATGCCCTGGCGGCGGTGCTCCTCCGGGCTCCGGGCGACCAGGCCGTCCGGCCCGTCGACGGTGCCGGCGATCCAGTACGGGATGCCGCAGGCGGAGTAGGACGTGAACCGCCCCCGCTCGAAGGCCACGATCTGGAGCGTCTCGGCCGGCTGCCGGCGCCGCGCCTGCGCCGCGGCGGCCATGCCGGCGGCGTCGCCCCCGACCACGACCAGTCTCCGGATCACCACATCGGCAGCCTGCCAGGTCGGGCGTGGAACCGCCCGCCGCAGCGGTCAGGTGCCGGCGCCGCGCCGCAGGGTCGCCGCCGCGCGGACCGCCAGGGTGGTGGCGTCCACGTCGGAGAGGCTCGTGAAGCTCTGCCCCGCCGTGCAGGCCGCGACGCGGCAGCTGGTGACCGGCCAGACGTGCCCGGCGCCGCGGAGCGTGTAGAGCGTGACGGTCGGCGCGGCGGCCGCCGCGTAGCGGGTCACCTCCACCACCCCGGGACCGCGGGTGTGCGGCAGGGTGGTCAGCGCGGGGTGCCCCGCAACCCCGGCAGCGGTCGCGAAGGTCCCCACGGTGAACTCCTCGCCGACCTGCGCGGGCATGCGCGGGCTGAGCTGGCGGCGGCCGTCCCACGGCTGGATCGGGTCGCTCGTGCCGTGCAGGAACGTGGCGGCCATCGGGCTGCGCGGGCGCGGCGCGTCCGGCGTCGCGACGAGCGTGCCGCTGACGCTGACCAGGCCCGCGAACATCGCGGGGTGCCGCGCGACCAGCTCCATCGCCATGCCGGCGCCGTTGGAGAAACCGGCGACCGTCACCCGCGTGGGGTCGACCAGGCCCCGGGCGGCGAGCGTCTGCACCAGGGCGACGAGGAACGCGTCGTCGTTGCGGCCCGCCGGCCCGAACCGGCCGTCGTTCCAGGACGCGTCGGGGGACTCCGGAGCGGCGACGACGACGCCGGCGGCCCGGGCGGCGGCCAGGATGCCGGTGGCGGTGACGAACGTGGCGGTGTGCTGGTTCAGCCCGTGCAGCAGGAGCAGCAGCGGGGCCGGGCCGTTCCCGAGCGTCGGTGCGGCGAGCAGGTAGTGCCGGGCGAGGCCCCCGGAGGGCTGCGCCTGCCAGGTGGCTCCGGCGACCGGGGTGAGCACGTCGCCGGTCGACGGCGTGGCCAGCGTCTCGACGGGGTGGCTGCGCTCGGGGACCGGCTGGGCGGTGCCCCGACCGGCCACGACGGCGGGGTGCTCCGTCGCCGGGGAAGCCTCGACCACGGCCGCCCGGGCGAGCGCTGGCTGGGCGGGCGCCGAC
>JAOPWU010000124.1 GCA_025965515.1 Mycobacterium sp. | reverse complement strand
CGCGGCCGGGTCGACGTACAGGTGCGTGCCGCCGGCGAAGACGGAGGCCGCGTTCGCGAGCGGCGACGCGGCGCGGGCGGCGGGCGCGACGGCCACGGCCGCCACCCCCGCGACCAGCAGGGCGACGAGCAGGGAGAGGACTGCCGGGACGCGACGAGCCCGGGCGGGGACGGCAGGAAGGGGCTGCACCCCACCACGCTACCGCCGCGGCACGGTCAGCCTGCCTTGACGAACGCCCGCACGCTGTCCGCCACGAGCTGAACGGCGATGGCCGACAGGAGCAGGCCGCTGATCCGGCTGAGCAGGTGGATGCCGCTCTCGCGCAGGAGGCGCAGCAGCGGCAGGCAGAACCGCATCGCGAGGTACACCACCAGGAGGACCGCTGCGATCGCGAGGGTCAGCGCGACGGCGCCGCGGACCCCGTGCGCCTGCCGGACGAACACGATCGTCGCGACGATGGCGCCCGGCCCGGCGATGAGCGGCGTGCCCAGCGGCACCAGGGCGACGTTCACGTCGGCCACCGCGCTGGGGTCCTCCTCACCCTTGCCGGTCAGCAGCTCCAGCGCGACCAGCAGGAGCAGCAGGCCCCCAGCCCCCTGGAGCGCGGGCAGCGTGATGCCCAGGTAGTGGAACAGCGACTGGCCGAAGAGCGCGAACAGCACGATCACGATGCCCGCCACCACCACCGCCAGCCGCGCCGACCGGCGGCGGGCGGGCAGGTCCTGCCCCCGGGTCAGCGAGAGGAAGAGCGGCACGTTCCCGAGCGGATCCATGATCACGACGAGCGTCACGAACACCTCGCCGAACAGCGGCCCGTCGATGATCCGGTCGACGCCCCGCGGGGCGGCCGCCGCCAGCACCGGGGTGACCGCCGCGAGCACGCTCATCCGCCGAACCGCAGGACGGGCAGCCCGCCGCGGGCCGGGTCGACCTGGTCGAGCAGCGCCGCGTAGGCCTCGGGCGTGGTCGTACAGGCGCCCAGCCCCTGCACCTTGCGGCTGCCGTGGTAGTCCGACGAGCCGGTGGTGAACAGCCCCAGCTCGGCGGCGAGCCGCCGGGTGCGCTTCCGCGCTGCCGCGTCGTGATCGGGGTGGTCGCACTCCAGCCCGGCGAGCCCCGCCGCGGCGAGCGCCCGGACCGTGTCGTCGTCGACGATCCGGCCCCGCAGCGCGGCGAACGGGTGCGCGACGACGGGCACGCCGCCCGCGGCGCGCACGAGGCGGACCGCCTCGGTGGCGTCGAGCTCCGGCTTGTCCACGTAGAACGGGCTGGCCGTGCCCAGCCACTGGTCGCTGAAGGCGTCGGACACCGACGCGACGTGCCCGCGCTCGACGAGCGCCGCCGCGATGTGCGGCCGGCCGACCACCCCGTCCCCGGAGATGCGGCGGACCTGCTCCCACGTCACGCCCGTGCCCGCGGCGGCCAGCCGGTCCACGATGGCCCGGCCGCGGCCGACCCTGCCGTCGCGCAGCAGCGACCGCCGCTCCCGCAGCTCCGGTTCCGCCGGGTCGAAGAGGTAGGCGAGCAGGTGCAGGCTGATCGGCGGCGTCCCGGCCGGCCCGGGGGTGACGCAGGACAGCTCCGCGCCGCGCACCAGCTGCAGTGGGCGACCGGTCCGCGCCGCGGCCCCGGCCGCCTCGTCCCAGCCGCCGGTGGTGTCGTGGTCGGTCAGCGCCAGCACGTCCAGGCCGGTGGCGAGGGCGGCCGCCACCACCTCGGTCGGGGTGTCCGTGCCGTCGCTCACCGCGCTGTGCACGTGCAGGTCGATGCGCACCGGTTCCGCTCCTCACGCCAGCCGGCGCCGCGCACCGAGGGACCGCCGGAGCCCACGCCGGCCGTCCCAGCCTACTGAGCGCCCCGCGCCCCACGGCGCCGCTGTGTTGTCAGCCGAGCGGCAGGCTGCCCGCGCCGTAGACCAGGTCGGCGGGCACCCGGCCGGCGTCGCGCAGGTCCACCAGGCTGGGCGGCTCGACGGTGAGCAGCCCGGCGGAGAGCGGATGCAGGATCCACCAGAGCCAGCAGCCGTCCGCCTCCCCCACCAGCGCAACCCGTTCCTGGGCACCGTGGAACGGGTCGGGCGACGGCTGGCCGTCCGGTCCCCCGGCGACGACCTCCCAGACCGGGGTGGGGTGCCGGCCGGCGGACAGCTTGCCGGTGGGCGCCCCCTGCACCAGGTCGCCCGCGTCGATACCGCCCAGCCCCGCGAGCCGGGCGCCCAGCCCCACCCCGGGGTCCTCGGCCACGAACAGCATGTCGGCCGACCCGCCCAGCGGGTGGGGGCCGGACAGGGCGGTGACGACGGCCGCGCCCGCCGTGCCGCCCAGGGCCTCGTCGCCGACCCACGCGAGCCCGGACATGCGCCACCCGGCGGGCAGCGGGTCGGGGAGCCACACCGGGACGGGTGCCCAGCGGACCAGGTCCGCGAGCACCTCGGCGCTCGGCTCCGGCGCGACGGTGTAGGGGGCGACCGGACCGTGGATCGCGCACTCCCAGGGGGAACTCGCCCCGGGGAGGGTGGTCGACGCCGCGGCGGCGTCGCGGGCGGGGGTGAGGGGGCCGCCGCAGCGCGGACACCGCCCGGACGTCGCCATGCGCACGACGGTCCTGCCCCGATTCGCCCGGGTCAAGAGCTACTGCCGGAATCTCCCCCGGCGCGGCGGTCCCCGCCGCGCCGGGGCGGCCGTCAGTCCTTCTCGACGAGGGTGGGGCGGCCGGGCATCTCGCCGCCGCGGGAGTCACCGTAGGAACGCTTGGGGACCATCACCTTGCGCCGGAAGATGCAGACCAGGACGCCGTCCTGGTTGTAGCCCTTCGTCTCGACGTAGACGACGCCGCGGTCGTTCTTCGACCTCGACTCGGTCTTGTCGAGGACGGTGGTCTCGCCGTAGATGGTGTCGCCGTGGAACGTCGGGAAGACGTGCTTGAGCGACTCGACCTCGAGGTTGGCGATGGCCTTGCCGGACACGTCCGCGACGCTCATGCCGAGCAGCAGCGAGTAGATGTAGTTGCCGACGACGACGTTCTTCCCCTGCGGCGTGGTCTTCGCGTAGTTCGCGTCCAGGTGCAGCGGGTGGTGGTTCATGGTGATCAGGCAGAACAGGTGGTCGTCGTACTCGGTGACGGTCTTGCCCGGCCAGTGCTTGTAGATGGCCCCGACCTCGAACTCCTCGTAGTACCGGCCGAACTGCATCTGGCTGCTCCCGCTGGTCGAGGGGCTGGTTCTCGTGCCCGGGGCCGGGCTCGACGTGGGCGAGCCGCTGTGGCCCGGGTCCCGCTTCACGGGCTTCCTGCTGGGGGAGGGCGACGGCCTCGTGCCGCCGCTGGAGCTGGAC
>JAOPWU010000088.1 GCA_025965515.1 Mycobacterium sp. | reverse complement strand
CAACCAGCTGCTGCGTGGCGAGGAGTCGAGACACGCGCGGGCCTGCGTGACCATGTCGACGGCCTCGGCGTAACGGCCCCGGAAGATGGCGATCCAGCTGCGCTGCAGCAGAATCCGGTGAATGTGGAACGGCTTTCCGAGTTCGCGCCAGTGACGCTCGGCGTTTCCCCAACACTCGTCGGCGACCTTGAGACCACCCGCCGACATTCTGGTCAGGCCGAAGAACAGCCAGCACCGGGAGACGTCGTTGGCGCGCGCGTACTTGGCGATGACCGGATAGGCCTCGTACATCCGCGCTTCGGTGCCGACCCGGTCACCTGCGGACCAGCTCGCGGCGCCGCGCTCCAATTGCGCTCGCGCCGTGGCCAGTTCCCAGCCGCGCGCCTCGGCACGGGCCTCTGCCCGCCGCAGCCAGGGTGCGGCCTGATCGAGCCTGCCGGTTTCGATGCAGAATCTGGCATACCCGATACCGCCGAGCACCCGCAGATTGTCGGCCGACTCGCTGCTGCCCGATGACGACTCGATGTGCTGGATCACGCTGTCCCACAAGGGCACCGACCGCACGTGCAGGTCGTCGTCGCACAGGGCCTCCGCACAGACGATCCGGGCATAGCTCAACAGGTAGGCGTGTTCCTCGTCGAGGTCGGCGAATTCGTCGTCGCCGTCGTCGAGCGCGCTGAGCGCGACCGCTGCCCCCTCGTGGTCGCCGATGGCCGCCGCCAATCCCGTCTCGAGAAAACCGGCCCGGCGCCGGTACCTACAAATCAGGTGACGCACTTCGACGGGCGTCATGGTGGACTTCGCGACCACGTCGGGCGCCGCGGTGCCCGCCAGGATCGACGAGTAGATGGCGAGACACTCCCTGATGCGAAGGGCGCCCTCGCGCACGCCTTCGTACGCCGTCCTGACCAGGTAGAGCTCACCGAGTTGGGCCAGCGCCTCGAGCATCCAGTCGTCGCGGTCGGCCTCCTCGATCTGCGGCATCAGGGACAGCAAGAGTTCCTTGGCCGTCGTCTCGTCGGAGGCCAAGGCGAGGTGGCGGGCCCGCTCCAGCTCGCAGGGGATCGACACGGCTGCATCATAAGTCCGCACGGAGCAGAAGCGACCAAGCCGAAGTGTGCGAAAGCGGCGGACGTGCCGTGCACGTCCGCCGCCCGCGGAGTGACCTATCAGCTGCAGGTCACCTTGATCTCGAACTTCTTCGTGATCATTCCCGCCATCGGGTTCTTCATGTC
Organism: Mycobacterium sp.; assembly: GCA_025965515.1. GTDB lineage: Bacteria > Actinomycetota > Actinomycetes > RYN-182 > RYN-182 > RYN-182. The sequence continues at coordinate 30,859 of JAOPWU010000088.1, read as the reverse complement.
GGCGCCCTGCGCCTCGCCGGTGATGGTGTAGGTGCTGCCGTCGACCGCCACGTCTGCGGAGCCGCTCTTCATGCCGCCCATTTGGGCGACGGCGAGCGCGTTACCGTCGACGACCAGGCCCAGCGACTCGACCGCAGGCGGCGTTGCGTCCGCCATCACGACTGCGACACCCTGCTGGCCGCCGACCGCGCCGCTCGCGACGTTGATCTTGCCGCCCGCCTTGACGCACGTCACGGAGCTCAGGTCCAGGCCCGCCAGATCCTGGCCCTCGACCTTGACCTCGGTCTTGCCTGTGGTGCTGACCTGGGTGGAGCTACTGCCGCTCGCGGCGGGTGTGCTGGAACCTGGCGTCGAACCCTTGTCGTCCGAGCAGCCGACCAGAACCAGTGCGGCCGCCGCGATCCCGATGCCCGCCGTCACGATCTTCTTCATTTCGTCAGTTCCCTTCGTTCGCTCCGCCCCGATGGCGTCGTCGTGAGGCAAGTACAGGCGAGCTGAATCGCTACCGATCCCAACAATCGCCGGGGGTACGGTGGCAGCGTGGTCGACTCAACTGCGCCAGATCCGGGGTCCGACGTGGGACGTCCCGACGAGATCATCGACGCCGAGATCGTGCCGGACCCGCTGCCGGTGGCACCCCCCGATACGGGCTACACCCCCGGCGGCGTGCCGACCTTCGAGTCGGTCAGGGAGAAGATCGAGAACAGATATGGCACAGCCATCGGGTCATCAGAACTGGCGTCGGAGACCGTCGAGGGGCGTCAGGTCGAGGAGCAGTACGAGGCCCGGCAGCGCGCCGCCCACGATCGCCTCGAACAGATCAAGGCGTCGATGCGGGACGAGCCAGACAAGACCTGACGGTGCGCTCCTTCACCGTCGAGGAGCGGCGGACACGGCTGGCCCGACGCCACTTCCTGGCCGAGCCGACCGACGCACACGTCGCGGGCGTCGCCCATGCCTTCGTCGGGCTGCACGCCACCGACCCGGCCACGCCCTATCTGTCGCTGTGGGCGCGCAGTCGCGGGTTTCGCGTGGCCGACCTCGACGCCGCGCTCTATGACGACCGGACCGTGGTCAAGCACCTCGCGATGAGGCGGACGCTGTGGGTCTTCGACACCTTGGACCTGCCAGCCGTGCAGTCGGCGGCGAGTGATCGGGTGGCCACCAACGAGCGCAGGAAGCTGATCGCCGACGTGGTGAAGGCAGGCATCGCGACCGACGGTGACGTGTGGCTGACAGAAGCGTCGACGGCGGTCCTCGGGCATCTTGGTGAGCACGGCCACGCCAACGCACGGGAACTTCGGGCGGCGCTCCCCCAACTCGCGGGCGACTACGATCCTGCGCCGGGCAGGAGTTGGGGTGGGGCTGCGCCGATCTCGCCCCGAGTGCTCACGGTGTTGGGCGTCGAAGGGCGCATGGTCCGCGGCCCCAACGAGGGCACCTGGACTTCATCGCGCCCGAAGTGGACCGCCACGGCGCGGTGGCTCGGTGCCAACCCCGACCCGATGGAGCACGACGCCGCGCGAGCGAGTCTGATCGGCACGTGGTTGCGGACGTTCGGACCCGCCACCGTCAACGACGTGAAGTGGTACTTCGGCCACACGCTGACGTGGGCGCGGGACGGCCTTCGTGATGTCGGCGCCGTCCAGGTGGACCTTGCCGGGACCCCCGGCTACGTGGTGCCGGATGACCTGGAACCCGAACCCGCGTGCGACCGGTGGTGCGCCCTGCTCCCCGGCCTCGACGTGACGACGATGGGGTGGCAGGACAGAGACTGGTATCTCGGCCAGCACAAGGCCCAGGTGTTCGACCGCAACGGCAACGGCGGTCCGACGGCATGGTGCGACGGTCGGATCGTAGGCGGCTGGACCCAGGACGCCGACGGCCGCGTCGTACTGCAACTCGTCGAGGAGGTCGACGCCAAGGCGTCGAAGGCGTTGGCGCGCAAGGCAAGTCAACTGACCGACTGGCTCGATGGGGTGCGGATTGCCGCTCGCTTCCCATCGCCGCTGTCGAAGGCCACCCCCGGCTGAGCGCTGACCCTCGGAGACCTTGCGCCGCTTCTTCGCGGGCGCGGGCGACGGCAGCATCTCGGCGAGGAACTGACCGGTATAGCTCTCCGAGACGGCTGCCACGTCCTCCGGGGTGCCCGCGGCGACGACCGTGCCCCCACCGCCACCACCTTCCGGACCCATGTCGACGATCCAGTCCGAGGTCTTGATGACGTCGAGGTTGTGCTCGATGACGATGACGCTGTTGCCGTTGTCGACCAGCCGCCCCAGGACGCCCAGCAGCTTGCGGATGTCCTCGAAGTGCAGACCCGTGGTCGGCTCGTCGAGGATGTAGGCCGTCCGCCCCGACGAGCGCTTCTGCAGCTCCGCGGCGAGCTTCACCCGCTGCGCCTCGCCGCCGGACAGGGTCGGCGCGGGCTGCCCCAGCCTCACGTACCCCAGCCCGACGTCGACCAGCGTCCGGAGGTGGCGGGCGATCGCCGGGACCGCGCCGAAGAAGTCGGCCGCCTCCTCGATGGGCATGTCCAGCACCTCGGAGATGGTCTTGCCCTTGAAGTGCACCTCGAGGGTCTCCCGGTTGTACCGGGCGCCGTGGCACACGTCGCACGGGACGTAGACGTCCGGGAGGAAGTTCATCTCGATCTTGATGGTGCCGTCGCCGGCGCACGCCTCGCAGCGGCCGCCCTTGATGTTGAAGCTGAACCGGCCGGGCAGGTAGCCGCGGACCTTCGCCTCCGTCGTCTCGGCGAACAGCCGCCGGATGTGGTCGAAGACGCCCGTGTAGGTGGCCGGGTTCGACCGCGGGGTCCGCCCGATCGGCGACTGGTCCACCTGCACCAGCTTGTCGAGGTGCTCCAGGCCGGTGACCGTGCGGTGCCGGCCGGGCACCTGCCGGGCACCGTTGAGCTTGTTCGCGAGGACGCGCGCCAGGATGTCGTTGATCAGCGTGGACTTGCCGGAGCCGCTGACGCCCGTGACCGCGACGAAGCAGCCGAGCGGCAGCGAGACGTCGACGCCCTGCAGGTTGTTCTCCCGGGCGCCCTTGATGACGAGCTGCCGGTCCGGGTCACGGGGACGCCGCTCGGCGGGCAGGGCGATGCTGCGCCGGCCGGAGAGGTAGGCGCCGGTGATGGACTCCTCGCTGGCGAGCAGGTCCTTCACGGTGCCGCTCACGACGACGTTGCCGCCGTGCTCCCCGGCGCCGGGCCCGATGTCCACGACCCAGTCCGCGGCCGCGATGGTGTCCTCGTCGTGCTCGACCACGATGAGCGTGTTGCCGAGGTCCCGCAGCCGGATCAGCGTCTCGATCAGCTTGCGGTTGTCGCGCTGGTGCAGGCCGATGCTCGGCTCGTCCAGCACGTACAGGACGCCGACCAGCCCGGAGCCGATCTGCGTCGCCAGCCGGATCCGCTGGGCCTCGCCCCCGGCGAGCGTGGCGGCCGACCGCGACAGGCTCAGGTAGCCGAGGCCCACGTCGACGAGGAAGCCGAGCCGGGCGTCGACCTCCTTGAGCACCCGCTCGCCGATCATCCGCTCGCGCTCGTCGAGCTGGAGCGTCGCCAGGAACTGCCGGCACTCGTCGATGGGCAGGGCGGCGACCTCGGAGATCGACCGGTCCCCCAGCGTGACCGCCAGGATCTCCTTCTTCAGCCGCGCGCCCTGGCAGGCCGGGCAGGGGACCTCGCGCATGTACCCCTCGAACCGCTCGCGGCTGGTCTCGCTCTCCGCCTCGCGGTGGCGCCGCTCGAGGAACGGCAGGACGCCCTCGAACGCGGTGTAGTACGAGCGCTCCCGGCCGTACCGGTTGCGGTAGCGGACGTGGACCTCCACGTCGCCGCAGCCGCGGAGCACGGCGTTCTGCGCCTTCTTCGGCAACTTCTCCCAGGGCGTGTCCAGCCGGAAGCCGAGGTGGTCGGCCAGGGCCTTGAGGAGCCGGCCGAAGTACTCCTGGTTGTGGCCGCCGGCCCACGGCTGCACGGCGCCCTCCGCCAGCGACAGGCTGGGATCGGGCACGACCAGCTCCGGGTCGACCTCCTTGCGCGTGCCGAGGCCGCTGCAGGTGGGGCAGGCGCCGTAGGGGCCGTTGAAGCTGAAGGAGCGGGGCTCGAGCTGGTCGAAGCTGAGGTCGCAGAACGGGCAGGCGAGGTGCTCACTGAACGTGCGGGTCCGCTCGGGGTCGTCCTCGGGCAGGTCGACGAAGTCGAGGACGACCCGGCCGTCCGCCAGCCGCAGCGCGGTCTCGACGGAGTCGGTGAGCCGCCGCTTGCTGGACTCCTTGGCCGTGAGCCGGTCCACGACGATCTCGATGTCGTGCTTCTCGTACTTGGCGAGCTTCGGCGGGTCGGTGAGCTGCACGACGGTGCCGTCCACCCGGGCGCGGGCGAAGCCCTGCGACTGCAGCTCGGCGAAGAGCTCGACGTACTCGCCCTTGCGGCCGCGGACGACGGGCGCCAGCACCTGGAAGCGGGTGCCCTCGGGGTACTCGAGGACGCGGTCGACGATCTGGCTGGGCTGCTGCCGGGCGATGCGGCGGCCACAGTTGTAGCAGTGCGGGCGGCCGGCACGCGCGAACAGCAGGCGCAGGTAGTCGTAGACCTCGGTGACCGTGCCCACCGTCGAGCGCGGGTTGCGCGAGGTGGACTTCTGGTCGATCGACACGGCGGGGCTCAGGCCCTCGATGAAGTCCACGTCCGGCTTGTCCATCTGGCCGAGGAACTGCCGCGCGTAGGACGACAGCGACTCGACGTAGCGGCGCTGCCCCTCGGCGAAGATCGTGTCGAAGGCCAGGCTCGACTTGCCGGAACCGGACAGCCCCGTGAACACGATGAGCGCATCGCGGGGAAGCTCGAGGGAGACGTTGCGCAGGTTGTGCTCGCGCGCGCCACGGACGAGGAGTCGGTCGGCCACGATGTCCTAGCTGTCCTGTCGGTCGAGGGGGCGCGCACGGCGCCGTACGGCGGGGCGCCGCGCGGATCGTTCGGGTTGAACGCTCGTGCCCAAGGCGCCCCCTAGACCTAACCACGAGCCCCCGACAAATCCTCCCCGCCGAGGCGGGTGCCGGGCAGTACCGGTGCAGGGCAGGATGGGCGGCGGACATGCGCGACCCCGAGGAGGCAGCGTGAGCTACACCGGCACCGTCACCGTCGGCGGCCCAGCGGACACCCGCCAGGCGGGCGACCTGGTGATCAGCAAGGTCACCGTCGGCCCCATGGACAACGACTCCTACCTCCTGCGATGCACCGACACGGGCAGCCAGCTGCTCATCGACGCGGCGGCCGACGCGCCCACCCTGCTGGCCCTGGCCGGCGACGGGGGGCTGGAGACGGTCGTCACCACGCACCGGCACTTCGACCACGTCGGGGCCCTCGCCGAGGTGGTCGAGGCCACCGGCGCGACCACCGCGGCCGGGCGCAACGACGCGGAGGGGATCCCCGTGCCGACCGACCGGCCGCTGGCGGACGGCGACGTCGTGCGCGTGGGCACGTGCGAGCTGGAGGTCATCGAGCTGGTCGGGCACACCCCGGGCGCCATCGCGCTGCTCTACCGGGGTGACCCGGAGCGACCGCACCTGTTCACCGGGGACTGCCTGTTCCCCGGCGGCCCGGGGAACACGTTCGGCGACGCGGCCGCGTTCACGCAGCTCATGGACGACCTGGAGAGCAAGGTGTTCGACCGGCTGCCCGACGAGACCTGGATCTACCCGGGCCACGGGGCGGACACGACGCTGGGCGCGGAGCGGCCGAATCTGGCGGAGTGGCGCGCCCGGGGCTGGTAGGAGTCCGGGCGGGTTTCGCGCCGGCTGGAACTGACGCAGATCGCCACCCCACCCGATCCGCGTCACGCGAGACCGGCCAGGACCGGCAGAATCCGCCGCAGATCGCCACGCCACCCGATCCGCGTCACCTGAGACCGCCTACGAACCTGCCGCATCCGGCAGCGAACGTCGCCGCGCCGAAGGCCGCCGCCCAAATGGGGCTTACCGAGTCGGCTCGTGTCCTTCAGCGTGGGCCCGAGCAGTAACGGGCATCGGAGACCGAAGCTACGAGGACGCTGCCAAGGGGGAAACCGGGTCCCCGACGATAGCCACCAGACGATGCGCCTCGGCCGCTAGTTCCTGGCGAACGGCTAGGAACTGCGGCTCACGCTCGGGCGCCACCGGCCCCGCAACGAACACCCGTGTGCGCGGTAGGCGCCCCGGTGGAAGCCGGTCGAGCGCTCCAGACAGGCGACCCTGATCCGCCGGGACCAGGTAGATGTTTGGCGACTCGAGGGCCAGGACTAGCTCAGTGACCGTGCGCAACTCCTCCAAATAGAGCCGGGCAGTTCGCTCTGCCGCCAGGCTTCGGCGCTCTTCGAGCATCTGAGCTTCCGCCCAGTCGGCGCGCTTCCGCTCTCTCAAGAAAGCGCGCGTTGCGAGCACCAGAGCTAGCACCGCAGCCAAACCGCTGACGATGCTGCCGATCGCCTGCAACCAGTTAGTCCAATCAACGGCAACTGTCGCTGGTCCGCGCACCCAATCCCCTCACCGCACGAGCGGCTGCACTGCTAGCCTCGCCGCAGATGCTCGGTTCCTAGTCTTCGCGAGTCAACGGCACGGGAATGCACCTGTCGGCGAGGCGCGGCAACGGCTGCGCGGCCTCGGGAAGGTCGACTTCGTCGGCGAACCCCGCCGAAGGCTAGTGGACCCCCGCCGCCTGCATACCGCGCAGCTCCTTCTTGAGCTCGTTGATCTCGTCCCGCAGCCGCGCCGCGACCTCGAACTGCAGCTCCCGGGACGCCTCGTGCATCTGGTCGTCCAGCTGCTGGATGAGCTGCGCCAGCTCCGCCCGGGGCATCCCCGCCAGCTCGGCGGCGTGCTTGCCCACCGCGCCCCCGGCACCCCGGCCGCGGGAGGCCATCCCGGGCACGGGCGCCTTGCCGCGCGACTGGTTGCGACCGCCGCCGCCGATCAGCTCCCCGTCCTCCGCCGCCTCGCGGACCAGGTCGTCGAGGATGTCGATGATCTTCTTGCGCAGCGGCTGCGGGTCGAGCCCGCGCTCGGCGTTGTAGGCGATCTGCTTCTGCCGGCGCCGATTCGTCTCGTCGATGGCCTTGGCCATGGACGGCGTGATCTTGTCCGCATACATGTGGACCTGCCCCGACACGTTGCGCGCCGCGCGGCCGATCGTCTGGATCAGCGACTTGTCCGACCGGAGGAAGCCCTCCTTGTCGGCGTCGAGAATCGCGACCAGGGACACCTCCGGCAGGTCGAGGCCCTCGCGCAGGAGGTTGATGCCGACCAGGACGTCGTACTCCCCCATCCGCAGTTCCTTCAGCAGCTCGATGCGCCGGATGGTGTCCACCTCGGAGTGCAGGTACCGGACCCGGATGCCGAGGTCCAGCAGGTAGTCGGTGAGGTCCTCCGACATCTTCTTGGTCAGCGTGGTGACCAGCACCCGCTCGTCGCGCTCGGTGCGCAGCCGGATCTCGTGGACCAGGTCGTCGATCTGCCCCTTCGTGGGCTTCACGATCACCTCGGGGTCCAGCAGGCCGGTGGGCCGGATGACCTGCTCGACCACGCCGTCACCGCGGGACAGCTCGTACGGGCCCGGGGTGGCGGAGAGATAGACCGTCTGGTCGATCCGGTCGAGGAACTCCTCCCACCGCAGGGGCCGGTTGTCGCAGGCGCTCGGCAGCCGGAAGCCGTGCTCGACGAGCATCCGCTTGCGGCTCATGTCGCCCTCGTACATGCCGCCGATCTGCGGCACGGTCACGTGCGACTCGTCGATGACCATCAGGAAATCGTCCGGGAAGTAGTCGAGCAGCGTGTTCGGCGCCGTGCCGGGGGCGCGGCCGTCGATGTGCCGCGAGTAGTTCTCGATGCCGTTGCAGAAGCCGACCTGCCGCATCATCTCGATGTCGTAGGTGGTCCGCATCCGCAGCCGCTGCGCCTCGAGGAGCTTGCCCTGCTCCTCGAACGTCGCCAGCTGCGTGGTCAGCTCCGCCTCGATGCCCGCGACTGCCCGCTCCATGCGCTCCGGGCCGGCCACGTAGTGCGTCGCCGGGAAGACGAAGATCTCCTCCGCCTCGCGGATGACCTCGCCGGTCAGCGGGTGCAGGTAGGTGAGGTGCTCGATCTCGTCGCCGAACATCTCGATGCGGACCGCCAGCTCCTCGTACACGGGGAAGACCTCGATCGTGTCCCCCCGCACCCGAAACGTGCCGCGGGTGAACGCCAGGTCGTTGCGCGTGTACTGGACGTCCACGAAGCGGCGTAGCAGCGCGTCGCGGTCGACGGTCTCGCCCACCCGCAGCCGTACCATCCGGTCGACGTACTCCTGCGGCGTGCCGAGGCCGTAGATGCAGCTGACAGAGGCGACCACGATGGTGTCGCGCCGGGTGAGCAGGCTCATCGTCGCCGAGTGACGCAGGCGCTCGACCTCGTCGTTGACCGAGCTGTCCTTCTCGATGTAGGTGTCCGTCTGCGGGATGTACGCCTCGGGCTGGTAGTAGTCGTAGTACGAGACGAAGTACTCGACGGCGTTGTTCGGGAACAGCTCCCGCAGCTCGTTGGCCAGCTGCGCGGCGAGCGTCTTGTTCGGGGCCAGCACCAGGGTGGGGCGCTGCAGCTCCTCCACCAGCCAGGCGGTGGTCGCCGACTTGCCCGTGCCGGTGGCGCCGAGCAGGACGACGTCCTTCTCCCCCGCGCGGACGCGCCGCGCGAGCTCCGCGATGGCGGCCGGCTGGTCGCCCGCCGGCTCGTAGTCGCTGACGACCTTGAACGGCGCACGCGAGCGCACGATGTCGGTGACAGGCCTCATGATGTCCAGTCCAACACGCCGGGCCGACAAAAGCTGCCCGGCCCCGGGGCGGCCGTCAGGCTCCGGCCGCGGCCCGTCCGGCCGTCCAGCGCCCCCACAGCGCATCGACCTGGCGCCGCAGCGCCTCCCGGTCCCCCGCGTTGTCCACCACGACGGTGGCGACGGCGCGGCGCTGCGCGTCGGTGGCCTGCGACGCCATGCGCGCCTCGGCGTCCGCGCGGGCGACCCCGCGCCCCGCCAGCCGCTCCAGCCGCACCTCTCGCGGCGCCTCGACCACGACGATGTCGTCGTAGCCGTGCGTCAACCCGGCCTCCACCAGCAGCGGTACGTCGTGGACAATCACGGGCGCGTCGCCCGCCCGCTCGATGCGCCGCAGCGTCTCCGCGCCGATGAGCGGGTGCGTGATGGCCTCCAGCCGGCGGCGGACCGCCGGGTCGGCGAAGACGATCGCGCCCAGCGCCGGCCGGTCGAGCGAGCCGTCGGGTGCCAGCACGCCGGGACCGAAGGCCTCGGCCACGGCGGCGAGCCCCGGCGTGCCGGGGGCGACCACCTCCCGGGCCACCCGGTCGGCGTCGACCACCACCGCGCCGTGCGCGGCGAGCAGCTCCGCCACCGCGCTCTTGCCCGCCCCGATACCGCCCGTGAGCCCGATGAACGCCACGCGGCCATGCTGCCGCACGCCCGACCTGCACACGGCAACGGGCCCCCCGCCGAAGCGGAGGGCCCGTGCGTGTGGTGCCGGTGGGCGTCAGGCCCGGTCGGCTCAGCTACCGCCGAACTGCTCCCGCAGCTTGCGGAGCGTGTCCTCGTCGACCGCGGAGACCGTCTCGACCTCTTCCGAGGAGTAGGTCGACGGCCCGGTGGCCTCGACCTCGGCCTCGGCGGCCTTGCGGATCTGCTCGCGGTGCGCCTCGTACCGCGTCTGGGCCTCGGCGTACTGCCGCTCCCACTCGGCCTGCTGCGTCTCGTAGCCCGGGAGCCACGCCTGCGTCTCGGGGTCGAAGCCCTCCGGGTAGACGTAGTTGCCGGCCTCGTCGTACGTGACCTCCATGCCGTAGTGCGCGGGGTCGAACGTGTCGTCCTGACCCGCCAGCGAGGAGGCGTCGTTCGCCTGCTTGAGCGACAGCGAGATGCGACGGCGGTCCAGGTCGATGTCGATGACCCGCACCAGGATGTCGTCGCCGACGTTGACGACCTGCTCCGGCACCTCCACGTGGCGCTCGGCCAGCTCGGAGATGTGCACCAGGCCCTCGATGCCCTCCTCGACGCGCACGAACGCGCCGAACGGGACGAGCTTGGTGACCTTGCCGGGCACGACCTGCCCGATCGCGTGCGTCCGGGCGAACTGGCGCCACGGGTCCTCCTGCGTCGCCTTCAGCGACAGGCTGACCCGCTCGCGGTCCAGGTCGACGTCGAGGACCTCGACCGTGACCTCCTGGCCCACCTCGACGACCTCGGAGGGGTGGTCGATGTGCTTCCAGGAGAGCTCGGAGACGTGGACGAGGCCGTCGACCCCGCCGAGGTCCACGAACGCACCAAAGTTGACGATGCTGGAGACGACACCCGAGCGGACCTGACCCTTCTGCAGGGTGGCCAGGAAGGTGGAGCGCACCTCGCTCTGGGTCTGCTCGAGCCACTGCCGGCGGGACAGGACCACGTTGTTGCGGTTCTTGTCCAGCTCGATGATCTTCGCCTCGAGCTCCCGGCCGACGTACGGCTGCAGGTCCCGGACGCGGCGCATCTCGACGAGCGACGCCGGCAGGAAGCCGCGCAGCCCGATGTCGAGGATGAGGCCACCCTTGACCACCTCGATGACGGTGCCCTTGACCACGTCGTCGCGGTTCTTGATGTCCTCGATCGTGCCCCAGGCGCGCTCGTACTGGGCGCGCTTCTTGGACAGGATCAGGCGACCGTCCTTGTCCTCCTTCTGGAGGACCAGGGCCTCGACGGCGTCGCCGACGGCGACGACCTCGTTCGGGTCGACATCGTGCTTGATCGACAGCTCGCGCGAGGGGATGACGCCCTCGGTCTTGTAACCGATGTCGAGCAGCACCTCGTCACGGTCGACCTTCACGATCGTGCCCTCGACGATGTCGCCATCGTTGAAGTACTTGATCGTGGCGTCGATGGCCGCGAGGAACTCCTCCATGCCGCCGATGTCGTTAATGGCGACCTGGGGCAGCGTGGGGACCGCAGCCGCGCCGGTGGGCGCGGTGGGCGTCGGTGTAGCGGCGGTGCTCGGGGAAAGCTCGGTGGTGCTCGTCAAGGGGTCGGCTCCGGCAGGGTGGCGTAGGAGATGCGCGAGGGCCTGACCAGGGCCATCCTCGGGGCGCAGAGTCGCCGACGGGAGTGCCGAACGCGAGACCGACCGGAAAATGACACCACGGCGGGGCTGCTCGGTCCGAGACCCGCGGCCCTCGTGTGGGACAAGGCTACCGCGCCCGTCCCGGAGGTCAACGGGTACCCCCACACTTGGGGCGTGGATCGTGACATGTCCGGACCCCGGCCGACCGGCTCCGAACCCCCTGCCCCGGAGAATCCCAGCACCTCGGCCGCCGGCGCAAGACCCTTGCCGGGCGGCCCCGGGGAGGCCACCCGGGACGACGGGGGCGCGCCGCTCGGGCACCTGGGCCAGGCGGTGGAGATCGTCGCAGCGGGCCGTGGCGCGGTCGCGCCGGGCGAGGACGTGCACGCACACCGCAGCTACTGGGACGCCGCCGCGGCGGACTACCAGGCCACCAACGGCAGCTTCCTGGGGAGCGGGACGCCGCGCTTCGTCTGGGGCCCCGAGGGGCTGGACGAGGGCGACCTGCACCTGCTCGGCCCCCGGGAGGCGCTCGCCGGGAAGCGGGTGCTGGAGGTGGGCTGCGGCGCGGCCCAGTGCGGCCGCTGGCTCGCCGCCGCCGGGGCGGACGTCGTCGGGATCGACATCTCGCTGGAGCAGCTGCGCCTCGCGGGCCCGGTCACCGGCGGCCGGCTCACGCTGGCGCAGGCCGACGCGGGCCGGCTCCCCCTCGCGGACGCCAGCGTCGACCTCGCCTGCTCGGCGTTCGGCGCGGTGCCGTTCGTGCTCGACAGCGCCACGGTGATGCGGGAGGTCGCGCGCGTGCTCCGCCCGGGCGGGCGCTGGGTGTTCTCCGTCGCCCACCCGTTCCGCTGGGTGTTCCCCGACGACCCCGCGGCGGCGACGCTGACCGTCTTCCAGACCTACTTCGACCGGACGCCGTACCTGGAGACGGGCGCGGACGGCCGGCCCGCCTACGTCGAGCCGCACCGCACCCTGGGCGACCGGGTGCGCGAGATCGTCGCGGCCGGACTGGTGCTCGAGGACCTGGTGGAGCCCGAGTGGCCCGCCCGCCAGCGCCGCACCTGGGGGCAGTGGTCCCCCGAGCGCGGTGCCCTGCTGCCCGGCACCGCGATCTTCGTCTGCTCCCGGCCGACCGCAGGGGGCGCTGGCAGCTGAGCCCCGCATGGGTGGCGGGCGGGCGCAACCTGTGCCTGGATGGTGCCGACCGGGAGACCCCCGGTCGCGAAAGGACGCCCCATGCCCCGCCGTCCCTCCCTGCCGCCGCGGCTGTGGCTCCTGCTGACCGCGCTGACGGCCGGCGCGCTCACCGCGACCACCGTCCCCGGCATCGCCGCAGCGGACGTCGGCCCGGGCGGCCCGCCCGCCCCGGTCGTCCGCAGCGGCACCTCGGTCCCCCGACCGGGACCCGGGACCGTGAGCCCGTTCGCGGCGCCCGCCGCGGGGGGCGGGGAGACGGACCTCGCAGAAACCGCGGCCGCGTACAGCGCCGCCCGCTCCGCGCCCGCGACGACGCCGGCACCGGCCGCCGCCCTGCTGGCCGCCCGGGGGGCGGCTGCCGCGATGCCCGTGATCCCGGCGACCTGGACGGAGCAGACCCGGCAGCCCTACGACGCCCAGCCGAAGGGCTACACCGACCCGCTGTGGTCGAACGTGGGCACCGGCTTCGGGGTCGTGAGTGGCCGGATCACGGCCCTGGCCACCGACCGGGGTGTGCTCTTCGCGGGCGCCGCGGACGGCGGGGTGTGGGCCAGCGCCGACGCCGGCGGGGTGTGGCAACCGCTCACCGACGACGCCCCGACCCTGTCGATCGGCGCCCTGGCGGTCGACCCGGCGGACCACAGCCTGTGGGTCGGGACCGGTGAGGCGAACACGAACGCCGACTCGTACCTGGGCACCGGCGTCTACCGGCTCGACCTCCAGACCGGCCAGCTGCAGCTGAACGCGGGCTCGCAGGTCGGCGGCTCCGCCCTGCTGAACCACCAGGTGTACGCGATCCGGTTCGACGGAGCGGGCGGCGTCTACGCCGCCACCGACCGCGGGCTGTACCGGACCACGAGCGGCGGCGGGGGGACGTGGACCCGAGCCCTGGCGCCCGACCCGACCGACCCCATGCCGCCGTACGCGAACCACGTCACCAGCGTGGCGATCCGCCCCGGAACCGCGGGCCGGCAGGTCGTCGCCGTCAACGGCTGGCGCCTCGGCGCGCCGGGCAACGGCTTCTACCGGTCCACCGACAGCGGGGCGACGTTCCGCCGCGTCGTCGCGCAAGGGCTCGACAACGCCGACATCGGGCGCACCACACTCGCCTACGCGTCGGACGGGCGGCTGTACGCGCTGATCCAGTCCCCCGCCGCCCTGAACGCCGGGGCGCCCAGCACGCTCAAGGGTTTCTACGTCTCCCGCAGCGGCGACCCGGCGGGGCCGTGGACCCTGCTGGCCGACGCCACCAAGCTCGAGAACTCCGGGTCGGCGCTCACAGCCGCCGTCTCGCCCACGTACCTCGTCGGCATCCAGTCCTGGTACAACCAGTCGCTGGTGGTCGACCCCACGAACCCGGACCTCGTCTTCGTCGGGCTGGAGGAGGTCTTCCGGACCGGGGACGGCGGCCGCACGTTCAGCACCGCCAGCCCGTACTGGAACCTGGGCCTCGCGTGCGGCTCGGCGTGCCCGCCGACCACGCACCCCGACCAGCACGCGTCCCTGCTGGTGAACGGCCAGATCGTCATCGGCAACGACGGCGGCGTCTACCGCCGGCCGGCGGCCCGCTCCGGGTACGGCGGCTGGACCAACCTCAACGCCACCCTCCACACGCTGCAGTTCTACGACGCGCGCGGCGGCGTGAGCGGCTCGTCGCTGGGCTTCTGGGGCGGTATGCAGGACAACGGCACGGGCCTCTTCCGGCCCGGGACCACCGGCATCGAGCCGGCGGGCGGCGACGGTTTCTACGTGGTCGTCGACCCCGCCGACATTAACCGGATGGTCGGCGAGTACACGAACGGCGCGACCTACGCGACGACCGACGGCGGCCACTCCTTCACGACCATGAGCCCCACCTGCCAGGGCCAGCGGATCGGCTACGGCGTCGCGCGTCCGGACTGCGACCCCAACGCGCGGTTCGCCGCTCCCCTGACGCAGGACCCCGCGACCACCAACCACTGGGTGCTGGGCGGCCAGTACGTCTGGGACACCACCGCCGGTTGGGCGACGGTCTGCACCCCGGGTGCCTGCACGTGGTCCCGGCAGTACGACCTGGGCACCGACCACGCGGCCACCGCGGTCAGCACGAGCGGGTCGACCACCTACGCCGCCTGGACCGGCGGCGGGGGCAACCCCGGCCCCGCGTTCAGCCGCGGTGTCGCCACGAACGCCGGCGGGAGCTGGCACCAGCTGCCCCTGACGGGGCTGCCCAACCGCTACATCCAGGGCGTGACGGTGGACCCGGCGGACCCGCAGCACGCCTTCGTGATCTTCAACGGGTACAGCCGACGGTGGATCCCGGGTGGCGGGCAGGGCGTCGTCTTCGAGACGCACGACGGCGGGGCGAGCTGGGCGGACCTCACCGGGAACCTGCCGGACGCGCCCGGCGACGCGCTGGTGCTGGGCAGCGGGCGGCTCGCGCTCGCCACCGACGTCGGGGTGTTCGCGGCCGCCGCCGACCAGGGGGCCGCGACCACCTGGGCGCGCGTCGGGGACCTCCCGCACACGGCCGTCGACAACCTTACGGTCGCCCCGGGCCAGCGGCTGGTGGCCGCGACGCACGGCCGGGGCATCTGGACGCTCACGCCGTGACGTGACGTCACGGGGCGGCCCCGGGCCTAGTGGGCGGCGTCGTCCCAGGTGCGGCCCGCGCCGACGCTGACCTCCAGCGGCACCGACATCGGCCAGGCGTCCGCCATGGCCGACCGGACGAGCTCCTCGACGGCGGCGCGCTCGCCCTGCGCGACCTCCAGGACCAGCTCGTCGTGCACCTGCAGCAGCAGGCGGGACGCCAGCCCCTGCTCCCGCAGCCCCCGGTCCACCGCGAGCATGGCGAGCTTGATGATGTCCGCCGCGCTGCCCTGGATGGGCGCGTTCAGGGCCATCCGCTCGGCCATCTGCCGCCGCTGGGCGTTGTCGCTGGCGAGGTCCGGCAGGTAGCGGCGTCGGCCCAGGATGGTCTCGGTGTAGCCGTCGCGGCGGGCGACGTCGACGACATCGCGCAGGTAGGTCCGCACGCCCCCGAACCGCTCGAAGTACGTCTCCATCTGGCCGCGCGCCTCGTCCGGGGTGATGCCCAGCTGCTGGGAGAGCCCGTAGGCCGACAGCCCGTAGGCCAGGCCGTACGACATGGCCTTGATCCGGCGGCGCATCTCCGGGTCGACCTGGTCCCGCTCGACCCCGAACACCCGGCTGGCCACCGTCGTGTGCAGGTCCTCCCCGCTCCCGAACGCCTCGATGAGGCCCTGGTCGGCGGACAGGTGCGCCATGATCCGCATCTCGATCTGGCTGTAGTCGGCGGTCAGCAGACTCTCGTACCCGGGCCCGACGACGAACGCCTGCCGGATGCGGCGGCCCTCCTCCGTGCGGATCGGGATGTTCTGCAGGTTCGGGTCGGTGCTGGAGAGGCGGCCGGTCGCCGCGATCATCTGGTTGAACGTCGTGTGGATGCGGCCGGCGTCGTCGACCATCGGGATCAGGCTGTCGACGACCGTCTTCAGCCGGGAGACGTCCCGGTGGCGCAGCAGGTGCCCGAGCAGCGGGTGGTCGCTCTGCACGGCGAGCCAGGCCAGCGCGTCGGCGTCCGTGGTGTACCCGGTCTTGATCTTCTTGGTCTTGGGGAGCCCCAGCTCGTCGAAGAGCACCTGCTGCAGCTGCTTGGGCGACCCCAGGTTGAAGTCGTGCCCCACGCTGGCGTACGCCGCGGCAGCGACCTCCCTCACAGCGGCGCCGAGCTCGCTCTGCAGCGCCGCCAGGTGGTCGGAGTCGACGGCGATGCCGACCTCCTCCATCCGCGCCAGCACGCCCTCGAGCGGCAGCTCCACGTCCCGCAGCAGCCGCGTGGCGCTGCGCCGTTCCAGGTCCGCGTCGAGGGACTCGGCGAGGTCGACGACCGCGCGGGCCCGCAGCGCCTCCGCCTGGGCGCGGTCGGTCTCCTCGGACCCGTCGAGGGTGAGCTGGCCGTTGGCGGCCTCCTCCGTCCGCAGCTCGCGGCGCAGGTAGCGCAGCGACAGGTCGGCGAGGTCGAAGGAGCGCTGGCCGGGCAGCGCCAGGTAGGCGGCGAGGGCCGTGTCGCTGGTGACGCCCTCGAGCTGCCAGCCGCGGGCGTGGACCGCCAGGAGCGGCCCCTTCACGTCGTGGGCCGCCTTGGGGCGGTCGTGATCGGCGAGCCAGGTCCCGAGCGCCGCGTCGTCCTCGGCCGTGAGCTGCTCCGGCTCCAGGAAGGCGCCCTGGCCGTCGCCGAGCGCGAGCGCCACCCCGGTCAGCGTGCCGGTGCCGCGCCCCCAGGTGCCGCTGAACGACAACCCCACGCGGGCGGTGCCGGCCGCGTGCTCCCCGAGCCAGCCGGCCACCTCCCCCGGCCCCAGGACGGTGGTGGCCACCTCGAAGCCCTCGTCGGCCTCCGGCTCGGCCGCCTGCAGGCTGGCGTACAGCCGCTCGCGCAGCACCCGGAACTGCAGGGCATCGAAGACCTTGTGCACCTCGTCGCGGTCCCAGGCGCCGAGCCGCAGCCCGTCGACCGCCACGCCCACGGGCACGTCGCGTACGAGCTCGGTCAGCTGACGGTTGCGCAGCACGGACGCCAGGTGGGCGCGCAGGTTGTCGCCGACCTTGCCCTTCACCTCGTCGACGTGGTCGGAGAGGTCCGCGACGCTGCCGAACTGCTGGATGAGCTTGGTGGCGGTCTTCTCCCCCAGCCCCGGAACGCTCGGCAGGTTGTCGCTGGGGTCGCCCCGCAGCGCCGCGAACTCCGGGTACTGCTCGGGGGTCAGGCCGTACTTCTCCTCCACCGCCGCGGGCGTGAACCGGGTCATGTCGCTGATGCCGCGGCGGTTCATGAGCACCGTGACCCGGTCACTCACGAGCTGCAGGGCGTCGCGGTCGCCGGTCACGATGAGCACGTCGTAGTCCTGCTCGGCCGCCTCCGTGGCGAGCGTCGCGAGGACGTCGTCGGCCTCGAAGCCGGGCATGCTCACCACGGGGATCCGCAGCGCGTCCAGCACCTCGCGGACCAGGCTGACCTGCCCGCGGAAGTCGGCCGGCGTCTCCGAGCGGGTGGCCTTGTAGCCGTCGTACGCGGCGTGCCGGAAGGTCGGGGCGCTCTCGTCGAAGGCCACCGCGACGTGCGTCGGCTTCTCGTCCCGCAGGACGTTGATGAGCATCGACGTGAAGCCGTACACCGCGTTGGTGGGCTGCCCGGTGGTCGTCGAGAAGTTCTCCACCGGGAGGGCGAAGAACGCCCGGTAGGCGAGGCTGTGGCCGTCGAGCAGCAGCAGGCGGTGCCGGTCGATCGCGGTGGCGTCGGCCTTGTCCTTCCCGGCGGCGGCGCGCCGGGGGGCGGGGGCCGCGGAGGCGCCGGCGACGGTGCTCGGAGTCTGGGTCGACATGGGCCGAGTCTATGGTCGGAACGACCCACCCACCCGGTGCACAGGCGCCGGCCCGGCCCTCAGGAGCACCGCATGCACCCCACCCCTCCCGCTCCGGCCGCCGGCGTGGACGCGCCGCTGCTGGACCTGGAGCAGCTCGCCGCCGCGTCGCTCGGCACGCTGGCGGACCGGATGGGGATCCGCTTCGTCGAGCCCACCTGGGGCACCGTGGCGGCCACCATGCCGGTGGTGGGAAACACCCAGCCCTACGGCATCCTCCACGGCGGCGCGTCTTGCGTCCTCGCCGAGACCGTCGGCTCGATCGCCGCGGCGCTGCACGCCGGCGAGGGGCGCATCGCGGTCGGAGTGGACATCAACGCGACCCACCACCGCTCGATCACCACCGGCGAGGTGCGCGCCGAGGCCACGCCGCTGCACCTCGGGCGCAGCAGCGCCCAGTTCGAGATCGTCGTGGTGGACGAAGCCGGGCGGCGGATCTGCACGAGCCGCCTGACCTGCGCCCTGCGCGACGCGCGCTGAGGGCGCTCAGGCGCCGCTGACGCCCCGCCGCCGTAGCACCATCGCGCGGCGGGACGGGCGCCGCGCCAGGTGGTCCGCACCGGTCACGCTGGTCACTCCGGCGGTGGAGCCGTCCTCGAGCCGCCGGCGCAGCACGGCCACGGAGGCGACCCGCCGTTCGGACGACGGGCCGAAGCCCAGCCGCGCCAGCGACCGCCGCAGCTCCCGCGCGGTGGGCGGGACGCCGGCCGTGAGGACCTCGGCACCCAGCTCGTCGGCCCAGCCGAGGGCGGCGGCGACCAGCGCACGCCCGGCGCCCCGGCGCCGGCTCCCGGGTGCCACGCAGGCCCGCAGCAGGTGGACCGCGGACGCCGGCAGCAGCTCGTCGGTGGTCCCCGCGACGACCAGGGCCATGCCCACGACGCTGTTGTCGTCCCGGCAGGCCACGAACAGCCGCTCGTCGGGCGCCGCGAGCGCGGCTGCGAAGCGGGCGTGGAGCAGCTGCGGGGCCGGCGCGGGCCCGCGCGAGGCGCGGCCCGGCGCGACGTCCCGGGCGAGCGCCACGACCGTCTCGAGATCGTCCGGTGTGGCCTCGCGCACCACGAGGTCGTGCTGCACGCTGTCGTCCTCTTTTTCGGTGGATCCGACCGTCGGCTCCGGGCCGGGCGGCAGTGCTGTCCCCATCGTCATCTTCGGTGCGGGGGCACGACGAGGCCACACCGCGCGAGGCTGAAGCCTGCGCTCCACCCGAACGGCCCAGCGGCCGCGACGCGGGTCCCCCGCGCGGTCAGGATTCCGTCAGGACTCGGTGGGTACCGGCACGTCGGCGCCGCTCAGCAGCCCCTCGGCCACGGCCTTCATGGTGCTGCGGCGGTCCATGCTCGTCTTCTGGATCCAGCGGAACGCCTGGGGCTCGGTCATGCCGAACTCCGTCTGCAGCATCCCCTTGGCCCGCTCGATGACCTTGCGCGCCTCGAGCCGGGCGGACAGGTCGCTGACCTCCGCCTCCAGGGCGACGATCTCGGAGAACCGCGAGACCGCCATCTCGATCATCGGGAGCAGGTCCTTCTTCTGGAAGGGCTTCACCAGGTAGGCCATCGCGCCGGCCTCCCGTGCCCGCTCCACGAGGTCCCGCTGGCTGAATGCCGTGAGGATCACGACGGGGGCGATCCGGCGCTGCACGATCTGGGTGGCCGCGCTGATGCCGTCCAGGACGGGCATCTGCACGTCGAGGATCACGAGGTCCGGGCGGAGCTCCTCGGTCAACCGGACCGCAGCCTCGCCGTCGCCCGCTTCGCCGACGACCTCGTACCCCTCTTCCTGGAGCATCTCGCTGAGGTCCAGGCGGATGAGGGCCTCGTCCTCGGCGATGAGCACCCGACGGGGCGTGGCTGGGGCGTCGGTCACAATGGTCTCCCGGTGATCACCCCGCGGTGGCGGGTCCTGCGGCGCCCCACCCTACCGGGCGCTAGGTTTCAGCCAGCGCGCCTCCGTACTCCAACGGCAGAGAGAGCGGTCTCAAACACCGCACAGTGTCGGTTCGAATCCGACCGGAGGCACCCGGGCCCACCGTCAGCTGCCGCCGCGTTCGCGCGCGGGCGCGGCGAGCAGCCGCTCGGCCAGCTCGACGGCGGCCACCCAGCGGTCGATGGCCGCGACCACGGCGGGGTGTCCCTCGCTACCCCGCAGCAGTTCCGCGGCAGCGTCGAGGCCGACGTCGGTGAGCAGCTGCCGCTCCGCCTCGGTGGCCCGCAGGGCCAGGAGCAGGCTGCGGCTACCTGCCCGGCCCCGCAGGGCCTCGGCGCGCCCCCGCAGCACCAGCACGGTCGCCGCCTGCCGTTGGGCAGGCGTCAGGCCGGCGGCCAGCACGGGGTCCAGCCGTACCTGGGCGTCGACCGCTCTCACGGTCGCCCTCCGGTCAGCCTCACGCTGGCATCGTCGCCCCGGCGGAGGCCCGGCGCCAGGCCGGGCCTCCGCCGTCGATCAGGCGCGGGTGGGCGTGCGGGCACCGCTCAGCGTCGGCGCCGCCTGCAGCGGCGCGGGGAGCATCGTCGATGCCATGAGGTCGGCGTCGACCGCCGCCGCGCAGGAACGCCCCTCGGCGATCGCCCACACGATGAGGCTCTGCCCGCGGCCCATGTCGCCGCAGACGTAGACCCCCGGCGCGCTGGTGCGGAAGGAGACGTCGCGCGCGACGTTGCCGCGACCGTCCATCTCGATGCCCAGGTTGTGCAGCAGACCGTGCCGCTGCGGCCCCGTGAAGCCCATGGCCAGGAAGACCAGGTCGGCCTCGAGGTCGAACTCCGACCCCTCGACCTTGGCGAACCGGGGGCGCCCGTCCTCGCCGGTCACCTGCTCGACCTCGTGCAGCCGCAGCGCCCGGACGCGGCCGTGGTCGTCCCCGACGAACGCCTCGGTGTTGACGGCGAACAGCCGCTCGCCGCCCTCCTCGTGCGCGGAGGAGGTGCGGTACATCAGCGGCCACATCGGCCACGGCGTCGACGCGGCGCGCTCCTCCGGCGGCTTCGGCATGATCTCGATCTGCACGACCGAGCTGGCACCCTGGCGGTGGGCGGTGCCGAGGCAGTCGGCGCCCGTGTCACCACCGCCGATGATGATGACCTTCTTGCCGTGCGCGTCGATGGCGCTGACCTGGTCGCCCTCGCGGAGCTTGTTGGACGGGACCAGGTACTCCATGGCGACGTGGATGCCGTCGAGCTCACGGCCGGGCGCACGCAGGTCGCGGGCCAGGGTCGAGCCGCCCGCGAGCACCACCGCGTCGTACGAGACGCGCAGCTCGGCCACGGACAGGTCGCCCGCCTCGCCGCCGCCGACGTTGCAGTTGGTGACGAAGGAGGTGCCCTCCGCCCGCATCTGGGCGAGCCGGCGGTCGAGGACCGCCTTCTCCATCTTGAACTCGGGGATGCCGTAGCGGAGCAGGCCGCCGATCCGGTCCTCGCGCTCGTAGACGGTGACGTCGTGGCCGGCGCGCGTGAGCTGCTGCGCCGCGGCGAGCCCGGCCGGGCCCGACCCGATGACGGCCACGCGCTTGCCGGTGCGCTCGGCCGCGACGTGGGGGGTCACCCAGCCCTCGTCCCACGCCCGGTCGGCGATGGTCACCTCGACCTGCTTGATCGCCACGGGGTCGTCGCCGATCCCGAGGACGCAGGCGGCCTCGCACGGCGCCGGGCACAGCCGCCCGGTGAACTCCGGGAAGTTGTTCGTCGCATGCAGCCGCTCGGCCGCGTCACGCCAGTCGGCGCGGCGTGCCAGGTCGTTCCACTCGGGGATGAGGTTCCCGAGCGGGCACCCGTTGTGGCAGAAGGGGATGCCGCAGTCCATGCAGCGGGACGCCTGCGTGCGCAGGTGGTCCTCCGGGAAGGGCTGGTACACCTCCTTCCAGTCCTGGATGCGGACGTCCACCGGGCGACGGGTCGGCAGCTCCCGCCCGTGCTTCATGAACCCCTGCGGGTCGGCCATCTGTCGTCTCCTGTGTCTGTGGCTCGAGGGCGCGGTGCGGCGGGCGTCAGCGCGCGGACAGCGACGCCATGACGGCTGCGTCGCTGTCCTGGCCGGCTGCCTCGGCCTTGGCCGTGATGGACAGCACGCGGGCGTAGTCGCGGGGCATGACCTTGACGAACGCGGCACTCGCCTGCGGCCAGTCCTGCAGCAGCTGCGCCGCGACCGTCGAACCGGTCTCGTGCTGGTGCCGGCTGAGCACCTCCGCGATGAACTCGCGGTCGGCGTCGTCCAGTCCCAGCAGGTCCACCATCTCGGTGTTCACGCGCCCCGGGAACGACCCGTCGGCGTCGAGCACGTAGGCGATGCCGCCGCTCATGCCGGCCCCGAAGTTGCGGCCGGTGCGGCCGAGCACGAGCACCCGGCCACCGGTCATGTACTCGCAGCCGTGGTCCCCGACGCCCTCGGCCACGGCGATGGCGCCCGAGTTCCGGACCGCGAACCGCTCCCCCACGACCCCGCGGAAGTACGCCTCGCCGGCGGTCGCGCCGTAGAGCAGCACGTTGCCCGCGATGATGTTGTCCTCGGCCACGAAGCCCGCGGCGGTCGACGTCCGCGGCGGGAACACCGCGATGCGGCCACCGGACAGGCCCTTGCCGACGTAGTCGTTGGCGTCGCCCTCGAGCCGCAGTGTCATGCCCTTGGGCGTGAACGCGCCGAACGACTGCCCCGCGGACCCGGTGAAGTGCAGCTGGATCGTGTCCTGCGGCAGGCCCTCGCCGCCGAAGCGCTTCGTCACCTCGTGGCCGAGCATGGTGCCGACCGTCCGGTTGACGTTGCGGATCGGCATCTCGAGCCACACCGGCCGGCCGTCCGACAGCGCGCCGTCGCACAGCGAGATCAGGGTGTTGTCGAGCGCCTTCTCCAGCCCGTGCTCCTGTCCGCGGATGCGGTGCAGGCTGCCGCCGAACGGCCGCTCGGGGATGTGCAGCACCGGCTCCAGGTCCAGCCCGGCGGCCTTCCAGTGGTCGATCGCCGCGCGGGTGTCGAGCAGCTCGGCGTGTCCCACGGCCTCCTCGATGGAGCGGAAGCCGAGCTGCGCGAGCAGCTCCCGGGTCTCCTCCGCGATGTACTCGAAGAAGGTCACCACGAAGTCCGGCGAGCCGTTGAACCGCTTGCGCAGCTCCGGGTTCTGCGTCGCCACGCCCACCGGGCAGGTGTCGAGGTGGCAGACCCGCATCATCACGCAGCCGGCGACCACCAGCGGCGCAGTGGCGAAGCCGAACTCCTCGGCGCCGAGCAGCGCGCCGATGACGACGTCCCGGCCGGTCTTCATCGAGCCGTCGACCTGCACCGTGATGCGGTCGCGCAGCCCGTTGAGGAGCAGCGTCTGCTGGGTCTCGGCGAGGCCCAGCTCCCAGGGCCCACCCGCGTGCTTGAGCGAGGTGAGCGGCGAGGCGCCCGTGCCGCCGTCGTGACCGGAGATGAGCACCACGTCGGCGTGCGCCTTGGAGACGCCCGCGGCGACGGTGCCCACCCCCACCTCGGCGACGAGCTTCACGTGCACCCGCGCCTCGGGGTTGGCGTTCTTGAGGTCGTGGATCAGCTGCGCCAGGTCCTCGATCGAGTAGATGTCGTGGTGCGGCGGCGGGCTGATGAGGCCCACGCCCGGCGTGGAGTACCGGACCTTGGCGATCCACGGGTACACCTTGTGGCCCGGCAGCTGCCCGCCCTCGCCGGGCTTCGCGCCCTGCGCCATCTTGATCTGGATGTCGTCGGCGTTGGTCAGGTACTCGCTGGTCACGCCGAAGCGGCCGGAGGCCACCTGCTTCACGGCCGAGCGCTTCGAGTCGCCGTTCTCCATCAGGGTGAAGCGCAGCGGGTCCTCGCCGCCCTCGCCGGTGTTGGACTTGCCGCCCAGCCGGTTCATGGCGATCGCGAGCGTCTCGTGCGCCTCCGCGCTGATCGAGCCGTAGCTCATGGCGCCGGTGGCGAACCGCTTCACGATGTCGGAGATCGGCTCGACCTCGTCGATCGGCACCGGCGGCCGCAGCCCGGTCTTCAGCCTGAACAGGCCGCGCAGCGTGGCAGCCTCCGCAGCCATCGCGTCGATCTTGGAGGTGTACTCCTTGAAGATCGAGTACTGCTTGGTGCGGGTCGCGTGCTGCAGCGAGAAGACCGTCTCCGGGTTGAAGAGGTGCACCTCGCCCTCGCGGCGCCACTGGTACTCGCCGCCGACCTCGAGCCGGCGGTGCGCCCGCTCCTGCGGGTTGCTCGGGTACGCCGCGGCGTGCCGCGCCGCCACCTCGGCGTGCAGCACGTCCAGCCCGACGCCGTCGAGCCGGCTGACGGTGCCCGTGAAGTAGCGGCTCACCAGCTCCTGCGACAGGCCCAGCGCCTCGAACACCTGGGCGCCGGTGTACGAGCTCACGGTCGAGATGCCCATCTTGGACATCACCTTGAGCACGCCCTTGCCCAGCGCCTTGATGTAGTTGCGGACGGCCTTCGGCGCCTCGATGTCCGGCAGGTCGCCGACGCGGATGAGGTCCTCGATCGTCTCGAACGCGAGGTAGGGGTTCACCGCGGCGGCGCCGTAGCCGAGCAGCAGCGCGACGTGGTGCACCTCGCGGCAGTCACCGGTCTCGACCACGAGGCCGACGCGGGTGCGCGTCCGCTCGCGGATGAGGTGGTGGTGGACCGCCGACGTGAGCAGCAGCGAGGGGATCGGCGCCATGACGGCGTCGGAGTGCCGGTCGGACAGCACGATGATCCGGGCGCCGTCCTCGATGGCCTCGGAGACGTGCCGACAGATGTCGTCGAGCCGCTGGCGCAGCGCGGCGGCGCCGCCCGCGACGCGGTAGAGCCCGGAGACCACCACGGCGGAGAAGCCGGGGAGGTCACCGTCCTCGTTGATGTTGACCAGCTTGGCGAGCTCGTCGTTGTCGATCACCGGGAAGGGCATGCCGACCTGGCGGCAGCTGGCCGCCCCGGCGTCGAGCAGGTTCTGCTCGGGGCCCAGGGTGCGGCCGAGCGACGTCACCAGCTCCTCGCGGATCGCGTCGAGCGGCGGATTCGTCACCTGGGCGAACAGCTGCGTGAAGTAGTCGAACAGCAGCCGCGGCCGCTTGCTCAGCACGGCGATCGGGGTGTCGGTGCCCATGGAGCCGATCGGCTCGGCGCCCGTGGCGGCCATCGGCGCCAGCAGGATCCGCAGCTCCTCGACCGTGTAGCCGAAGGTCTGCTGACGGCGCTGCACCGACTCGCGGCTGTAGACCATGTGCTCGCGCGGCGGCAGGTCCTCGAGCTGGACGATGCCGGAGTGCAGCCACTCGCCGTACGGGTGCGCGGCGGCGAGCTCGGCCTTGACCTCCTCGTCCGGCACGATGCGCCCTTGCGCCGTGTCGACGAGGAACACCTTGCCGGGCTGCACGCGGCCCTTGGCCACGATCCGCTCCTCGGGCAGGTCGAGGACGCCGACCTCGCTCGCGAGGACGACGAGGCCGTCGTCGGTGACCCAGTAGCGGGACGGGCGCAG
Organism: Mycobacterium sp.; assembly: GCA_025965515.1. Classification (GTDB taxonomy): domain Bacteria; phylum Actinomycetota; class Actinomycetes; order RYN-182; family RYN-182; genus RYN-182. Next base: position 5,663 of record JAOPWU010000088.1, on the reverse strand, counting down.
GCCGTTGCGGTCGAGCACCGCGCCGATGACCGTGCCGTCGGTGAAGCACATGCAGGCAGGGCCGTCCCACGGCTCCATGAGGCTCGCGTGGAAGCGGTAGAAGTCCCGGCGCGCCGGGTCCATGTCGGGGGCGTTCTCCCACGCCTCCGGCACCATCATCAGGACGGCGTGGGGCAGGCTGCGGCCACCGAGGTGCAGCAGCTCGAGCACCTCGTCGAAGCTGGCGGAGTCGCTGGCGCCCTCGCTGCAGACCGGGTAGATGCGCGACAGGTCGCCCGGGATCAGGTCGCTGGCGAGCAGGGCCTCGCGGGCCCGCATCCAGTTCCGGTTCCCCTTGACGGTGTTGATCTCGCCGTTGTGGGCGACGAAGCGGTACGGGTGGGCCAGCGGCCAGCTCGGGAACGTGTTCGTCGAGAAGCGGCTGTGCACGAGCGCCAGCGCGCTGACGAAGCGCGTGTCGTCGAGGTCCGGGAAGTACAGCGCCAGCTGGTGCGTCGTCAGCATGCCCTTGTAGACGATGGTCCGGGCGCTGAGCGAGGGCAGGTAGACGCCGACCTCGCGCTCGACCCGCTTGCGGACGACGAACGCCCGGCGGTCCAGCTCCACGCCCTGGAGCGAGCCGTCCGTCGCGGCCAGGAACAGCTGCCGCATGACGGGCTCGACGCTGCGGGCGGCGGCGCCGACGGTGGAGGAGTCCGTGGGCAGCTCGCGCCAGCCGAGCAGCGAGAGCCCCTCCTGCCGCACGATCCGGCGGATGGCCCGCACGGCGGTGTCGCGGTCGCCCGCCACGACCGGCAGGAAGCAGATGCCGGCCGCGTAGTGGCCCGCGTCGGGCAACGGGAAGTCCACGACCTCGCGCAGGAAGGCGTCGGGCATCTGCACGAGGATGCCGGCGCCGTCGCCGGTGTCCGGGTCCGAGCCGGAGGCGCCGCGGTGGTCGAGGTTGCGCAGCGCGGTGAGCCCCTGCTGCACGATCTGGTGCGACGCCGTGCCGTGGCTGTTCACGACGAACGCCACGCCGCAGGCGTCGTGCTCGCGCGCCGGGTCGTAGAGGCCCTGGGCGGCGGGCAGGTCGGCCGTGAACGGGTTCGGGACGGCCGGGGTACCGGTGGCGTTGGTGGTGGCCAGGGGCAAAAGGGAACTCATGGAAGTACGACCGTCCTGGAGGCTCGCGGCTGGCGGGACCGAAAGGGCGCGCCCCCCGCGCGACGGGGGGCCGGGAAATCCGGGACGACGCTGTCCGGCAGGTGGAACGCGGTGGCGACGCTGCCACTCGTTACAGGCACGTTAATCAGGCGAGTGGCGTCCTGTCCAACGCGCTTCCTCGCGCGTGTGTGCAAGGACGCAGGACACCAGCTTCAGGATGCACCATCGGGGCGCCCGGCGGCGGCCCGAGGCGCCTCCCCGGGCGGCGCGGGCCCCTCCGCGGCCTGCTCCCCGCCGACGGACCGGGTGGTGGGCTCCCCCACCGGCGGTGCCTCCGGTCCCGCGTCGCCCGCGTCGGCGGCCGCAGCGCGCACCGGAGCGTCGCTGCCGCCCCGCCCCATGAGCACGAAGGCGACCACGGCCCCGACGAACACGATGATCGAGGTCCAGTCGTTGAGCCGCAGCCCCAGGATGTGGTGCGCGTCGTCGATCCGCAGCGCCTCGATCCAGAACCGGCCCACGCAGTAGCCGGCCACGTAGACCCAGAACAACCGCCCCCGGCCGATCCGGAAGCGCCGCTCGACCAGCAGCACCAGCCCGCAGACGCCGAGGTTCCAGAGCAGCTCGTACGCGAACGTCGGGTGGTAGCCGACGTGGCCCGGGACGTAGCCGTCGTGGCCGGGCGAGATCCTGATCGCCCACGGCAACGAGGTCGGCCGACCGAAGAGCTCCTGGTTGAAGTAGTTGCCGAGCCGGCCGAGGGCCTGCCCCACCGGCATGGCGGGGGCGATGGCGTCCATGACGTCCCGCACCGCGACGCCGCGGCGGCGCGCCGCCCACAGCCCGCCCGCGGCACCGCCCACGACGCCGCCCCAGATCCCGAGGCCGCCGTGCCAGATCTCGAGCGCGGCGACGGGGTTCCCGCCCGCCCCGAAGTACAGGTCCGGCGAGGTGATGACGTGGTAGATCCGGGCGCCGACGAGCCCCGCCGGCACGGCCCAGGTGGCCAGCTCGGTCGCGATGCCCTTGGGGTAGCCGCGGGCCACCAGCCGGCGGTCCGTGATCACCGTGCCGGCGATGACGCCCGCGATGATGCACAGCGCGTACGCCCGGATGGGCAGCGGCCCCAGGTGCACCACGCCCGTCGAGGGGCTCGGCAGCAGCCCGGGCAGGGACGCCAGCACCGAGGCCGCCATCCCAGCCGTCATGCTCCCGCCCCGCCCCGCACGCCGGCGGCGAGGTCCCGGGCGAGCGCGCCCAGGGCGGCGAGGCCGGCCGTCCGGCCGTTCGCCTCCGCGAGGGCCCGGACCAGCGCGGACCCCACGATGACCCCGTCGGCGTACGCCGTGACCTCGGCGGCCTGCCGGCCGTCCGAGACGCCGAGCCCGACGGCCACCGGCAGGTCGGTCTGCTCCCGGACCCGTGCGACGAGCTCGGCGGCCGTCGAGGCGACGGCGGCGCGGGTGCCGGTCACGCCCATGGTGGAGGCCGCGTACACGAAGCCGCGGTTCACCTGGCCGACCTGCCGGATCCGGGCCGCGGTCGAGGCGGGCGCCACCAGGAACACCGGCGCGAGCCCCTCGTCGTCCGCGGCGGCGAGCCAGGCGCCCGCCTCCTCGGGGATGAGGTCCGGCGTGATCATCCCGAGCCCGCCGGCCGCCGCGAGGTCGCGGGCGAAGCGCGCCGGGCCGTACTTCTCGATCGGGTTCCAGTAGGACATCACCACGGCGGGCAGCCCGGCGGCCGTCGCGGCCTCGACGGTCGCCAGCACGTCCCGCGTCCCGGTGCCCTGGGCCAGCGCGCGGTCGACCGCGGCCTGGATCACCGGGCCGTCCATGAGGGGGTCGGAGTAGGGCACCCCGACCTCGAGCAGGTCGACGCCACAGTCAGCGAGCACCCGCACCGCGTCCATGCCGCCCGCGGCGGTCGGGAACCCCGCGGGCAGGTAGCCGACGAGCGCGCCGCGCCCCTGCTCCCGCGCGGTCGCGAAGACGCTCGCGAGCCGGTCGGTGGCCACGGGGGCGGTCACCAGCCCTCCCCGGCGGCCTCGTCCGCCGGGGCGGCGACGCGTTCCTTCTCGGCCTCCACCAGCTCCTCGCCGGTCACGAGCCCGAAGAAGCGTGCGGCGGTGTCCACGTCCTTGTCCCCCCGCCCGGAGACGTTGATCACGACCACCAGGTCCTCGGCGCGGCGGCCGGCCGCCAGCTGCTCGCGGGTCCAGTCGAACGCCCCTGCGAAGGCGTGCGCCGTCTCGATCGCCGGGATGATGCCCTCGTTCTTCGCGACCGTGGCGAAGGCGGCCATGGCCTCGTCGTCGGTGACCGCGCGGTAGGACGCCCGGCCGGACTCGGCCAGCGCCGCGTGCTCCGGTCCCACCCCGGGGTAGTCCAGGCCCGCACTGATGGAGTGCGTCGGGAGCGTCTGCCCGTCGGCGTCCTGCAGCAGCCACGTGCGCATGCCGTGCAGCACCCCCGGCGAGCCACCGGCGATCGTCGCGGCGTGCCGCCCCGTCTCGATGCCCTCACCGGCCGCCTCCGCGCCGACCAGGCGGACGTCGGGGTCGTCGAGGAAGGCGTGGAAGATGCCCATCGCGTTGGAGCCGCCGCCGACGCAGGCCACGACCGCGTCCGGGAGCCGGCCGACGCGCTCCAGGACCTGCGCGCGGGCCTCCACGCCGATCACCCGCTGGAAGTCCCGGACCATGGTCGGGAACGGGTGCGGTCCCATGACCGAGCCGATGCAGTAGTGGGTGCTCGCCACGTTCGTGACCCAGTCGCGCATGGCCTCGTTGATGGCGTCCTTCAGCGTCCGGGAGCCGGTCTTGACGGCCACCACCTCGGCGCCGAGCAGCCGCATCCGGGCCACGTTGAGCGCCTGGCGGCGGGTGTCCTCCTCGCCCATGTAGACCACGCAGTCGAGACCGAGCAGCGCGCAGGCCGTCGCGGTGGCGACGCCGTGCTGGCCGGCACCGGTTTCGGCGATGACCCGGGTCTTGCCCATCCGCTTCGTCAGCAGGGCCTGGCCCAAGACGTTGTTGATCTTGTGCGAGCCGGTGTGGGCGAGGTCCTCGCGCTTGAGCAGCAGCCGCGCTCCGCCCACGTACTCGGACAGCCGTCGCGCCTCGGACAGCGGGGTGGGCCGCCCCGCGTAGGTCGCCAGGAGCTGGTCGAACGTGGTCACGAACTCCGGGTCGGTCCGCGCGTGGGTGTAGACGGCGTCGAGCTCGTCCAGCGCCGCCACGAGCGCCTCGGGCACGAACCTGCCGCCGAACTTGCCGAAGTGGCCGCCCGCGTCGGGGTCGTGGGAGCGCCCCCCCGCGAGGGCCTCGGCGACCGCGCCGGGGATCGTGCCGGCGGGCGTGCCGGGCGCCCCCAGCCCGAGCGGTGCCACGTCCTGCAGGGGAGCCGTCATCGCCGTTCCGCCGTCCTTGTCCTAGGAGCCAGTGCCCGTACGGGCGCTCGGGTGGGCGCCCGCCGTGACGAGTTCGGCGCAGGCGGCCCGGGGGTCCGGCGCCGTCGCCAGGTACTCCCCCACCAGCACCGCGTGCGCGCCGGCCGCCCCGTAGGACAGCAGGTCACGCGGGCCGCGCACACCGGACTCCCCCACCGTCACAACCTGGGCGGGGAGCACCTGCACGACGCGGTCGAACACGCTGCGGTCGACCGTCAGCGTCTTGAGGTTGCGCGCGTTGATCCCGATGATCTCCGCGCCCGCCTCCACGGCCCGGGAGGCCTCCACCTCGTCGTGCACCTCGACCAGCGCGGTCATGCCGAGCCGGTTGACGAGGTCGAGCAGGCCGATCAGCTGCGACTGGACCAGCGCCGCCACGATGAGCAGCACCACGTCCGCGCCGAACGCCCGGGCCTCGTAGACCTGGTACGGGCTGACGACGAAGTCCTTGCGCAGGAGGGGCAGGTCGACGGCCCGGCGGACGGCGACCAGGTCGTCCAGGCTGCCGCCGAACCGGCGATGCTCGGTCAGGACGCTGACCACCCGCGCGCCGCCCGACTCGTAGGCGCGGGCGAGGGCGGCCGGGTCGTCGATGGTCGCCAGATGACCCTTCGACGGGGACCGGCGCTTCACCTCGGCGATGACCCCGATGCCCGGCTGCCGCAGCGCGGCCAGCGCGTCGCGGCTGTCGGGCGCGCGGCGCGCACGTTCCTTCATCTCCAGCAGGGGCACGGCGGCCTCCCGCTCCGCGAGATCCTCGCGGACCCCGTCCAGGATGCCGGCGAGGACGGTCCCCTCCAGCGCGGCTTCCTCCAGCACGGCGTCCGCCGGGGGCACTGCCGCAGCCCCCCCGTTGGCGGGCCACCCCTCGCCCGGCTGACCGGTCCCCTCGCCACTCACGCGGCCGATGCTATCCGGGGGTCCGACCGGGCGACGCAGCCGGGGCGAACGGCCGACGGGGCGCCAGCCGGCCGACTCAGCCCGTCGGATCCTCGCCGCGGTCCAGCGCGTCCCACGCCGCGACGCCGGGCGCCGGGGGCGCGGCCCCCGGGGGACCGCCCTCCCCG
>JAOPWU010000026.1 GCA_025965515.1 Mycobacterium sp. | reverse complement strand
GCGGGGGGCGCCGGGTCGGCCGGCGCGGTCCTCGTCGAGGGCACGGGCGGCGCGGCGCCCGCCGCCACCACCGGGGCGGCCGCCACCACGGTCGCGGCCGGCAGCACCTCGACCGGGCAGGCGATCGCGACCATCACCCCCTCCGTCGTGCTGATCACCGCCCAGGTCACCCAGACGAGCAGCGGCCGCTTCGGCCAGCAGCAGGTCGCCTCCGGGGTCTCGAAGGGCACGGGGATCGTGCTCACGGCCGCCGGCGAGATCGTCACCAACGCGCACGTCGTCGCGGGGGCCACCAGCATCTCCGTGACCGTGCCGGGCAGCGGCTCGCACACCGCCACCGTCGTGGGGTCGAGCACGACCGAGGACCTCGCCGTGCTGCAGGTGCAGGGCGTCGGCGGCCTCACACCGGCGACCTGGGCCGCCGGCAGCACCGTGCGCGTGGGCGACGCCGTGATCGCGGTCGGCAACGCCGAGGGGTACGGCGGCGCCCCGACCGTGACCACCGGCATCATCAGCGCCGAGAACCGGTCGCTGCAGGACAGCACCGCCAACTACACCGGCATGCTGCAGACCGACGCGGCGATCAACCCGGGCAACTCGGGCGGCCCGCTGGTCGACACCGCCGGCCGGGTCATCGGCATCAACACCGCGATCGCGGCCGGCACCTCGACCGAGCCCGCGCAGAACATCGGCTTCGCCATCCCGAGCAGCACGGTCCTGTCCGAGTTGCCGGCGCTCGAGGCGGGCAACGTCGCCTGACCGCCTCGCGCCGCCCTGCTCCCCGTCAGCCGCCGGCGGGCAGGGGCGGCGGCACGCGGTCGACGCACAGCACGACCAGGTGCCCCGTGGTGCGGGTGATGGCCACGTACAGGTCGTTGGTGCCGCGGGGGCCCGCGTCGAGGATCGCCGCCGGGTCCGCCACGACGACCGCGTCGAATTCCAGCCCCTTCGACTCCCGGGCGGTCAGCAGCGCCACGGACGCGTCGTCCGGCCGGCCGAACGCCGTCCCCAGGGTTTCGGCGAGCAACGGGCGCAGGGCGTCGTGCAGCCCCGGCGGGGCGATGACCGCGACGGTCCCGGCGGACCGCACCCGCTGCACCGCCTCGACGACGGACGGGACCAGCGCGGGCCGGGCCACCGCCGTCACCACGGGCGGGATGCCGCTGCGGCGGACGGCCCGCGGCGCGCGCAGCCGCGGGTCGATCGCCGCCAGCACCGGCTCCGCGACGGTCATCACCTCGGCCGGCGTGCGGTAGCCGACGGTCAGCTCCACGATCGTGCCGCGGCCGGCCAGGTGCTCGCCGAGGAGCCGCTGCCAGTCGTCGGTGCCGCCCGCCGCCCCCACCTGCGCCAGGTCGCCGACGATCGTCATGCTGCGGCTGGGGCAGCGCCGCGCGAGGGCGCGCCACGCCATCCAGGACAGGTCCTGCGCCTCGTCGACGATCACGTGCCCGTAGGCCCAGGTGCGGTCGGCGGCCGCGCGCTCGGCCAGGTCGAACGTCTCGGGGCCGCCCTCGTACCGCTCCGCGAGCGCCTGCGCGTCGACGAACCCGCCGGCCTCGCTGTTGCCGAGGACGTGCTGGGCGTACTCCTGCTCGCGGTGCCGCCGCGACCTGGCGCGCCCGGTGTCCTCGGCGTCGTCCGAGCCGTCGAGCAGCTCCGCCAGCTCGTCGAGCAGGGGCACGTCGGCCGGGGTGAAGGGCTGGCCGGGCTCCCGGGCCAGCCGCTGCCGCCACTCGCGCGGCAGCGCCCGGGCGACCCGGTCGAGGCCGTCGGCGTCGGCGTAGAAGTCGATGAGCGCGTCCTGCGGCGTCAGGTGCGGCCACATCGCGTTGACGGCCTGCCGAATCCCGGGCTCGCGGATGAGGTCGCGCAGCGCCAGGTCGCGCTCCGACCGGCTGGCGTCGTTCCACCACTCGCGGCCGTTCACGGTCCGCGCCAGGTCGCCCAGCAGCTTGCGCAGGAAGACGCTGCGGGCCTTGTTGTGCGGCCGGTTGGAGCTGCGGGCGGCGGCGAAGGCCAGCTCGATGCTGCGCCGCTCGAACCGCATCGCGACCGCGTCGACCACCACGTCGACGGCGCGGCCCGGGTCGCGCTGCCGGGCGGCCACCGCGGCGGTCAGCACGGTCGGCATCCGCCGGTCGCCCTTGACGAGCGCGACGTCGTCGGACTCCGTCCCCGTCGCCTCCACGCCCGGGAACAGCGTCGCCATGCTCGTGAGGACGACGGACGTCTCCCCGAGCGCCGGGAGGACCTCCGAGACGTACCGCAGGAACAGCTGGCCGGGCCCGACCACGAGGACGCCGGACCGGCCCAGCCGCTCGCGGTAGGTGTAGAGCAGGTACGCGGCCCGGTGCAGGGCCACCACGGTCTTGCCGGTGCCGGGACCGCCCTGCACGACCAGCGGCTGGTCCAGCGGGGCGCGGACCACGCGGTCCTGCTCGGCCTGCAGGGTCGCGACGACGTCGCGCATGTGGCCCGTGCGCTGCGCGGCGAGCGCGGCCATCAGCGCGCCCTCGCCGGAGAGCCCGGCGACGTCGATGCCGGAACCCCCCGCCGCGCCGCCGTTGCCCTCCAGCCCGTCGAGCGTCAGCAGGTCGTCCTCGACGCCCGCCACCCGGCGGCCGCGGGTGCGGATGTGCCGGCGCCGCAGCACGCCCTCGGGCTGCACCGCGGTCGCCCGGTAGAACGGCTCCGCCAGGGGCGCCCGCCAGTCGACGAGCAGCGTGTTCTGTTCCTCGTCCGACAGCCCGATGCGGCCGATGTGCGCCGTGCCGGCGTCGACGAAGTCCAGCCGCCCGAAGCAGAGGCCCTCCTCGACGGCCTCCAGCCGGGCCAGCCGGTCGGTGTCCCGGGCGGCGAAGGCGTCGCGCTCCGACCGGGCCTGCGCGGAGCCGCCGGCCCGCGACAGCTTCGTGTCCTGCAGCCGGCGGCGGGTGCGGTCGCGGAGTTCATCGAGGCGCGCGTACATGGCGTCGAGCGGTGGCTGCTCCGCCTCCGCGCCGGCACCGAGCGGGGTCGCCGGGTCCGCGGGAACGTCCGAGGGCTCGGAGGTGCGCGTGCTGATGGGCCCACCTCCACACTCCCCGGTGCGGGCAGGTCCCGCGCCGGGCATCGAGTCTCGCACGCCGGGGTCCGGGGGGTGCTCGGTCGATCAGGTGGTGCGCAGCAGGTCGCCCGCCGTCAGACCCGCTCGAGCAGCAGCGCGGCCCCCTGGCCGACGCCGACGCAGAGCGTCGCCACGCCGCGGCGGCCGCCGGTCCGCTCCAGGTTGCCCAGCAGCCCGAGGATGAGCCGCACCCCGCTGGCGCCCAGCGGGTGGCCGAGCGCGATCGCGCCGCCGTCCGGGTTGACCCGCTCGGGGTCCAGCTTGAGGCGCCGGATGCAGGCGATGGCCTGGGCTGCGAAGGCCTCGTTGATCTCGACGGCGTCGAGGTCCGCGACGCCCAGCCCGGTGCGGGCGAGCAGCTTCTCCGTGGCGGGGACGGGGCCGAGCCCCATGACGCTCGGGGCCACCCCGACCGCCGTCGACGCCACGATGCGGGCCCGGGCGGCGAGGCCCAGCCGCTCGACCGCGGCCTCGCTGGCCACGATCATGGCGCCCGCGCCGTCGTTCAGGCTGCTGCTGTTGCCGGCGGTGACGAGCCCGTCCTTGGTGAACGCCGGCTTGAGCGCCGCGAGCCGCTCGAGGCTGGTGTCGGCGCGGGGGCCCTCGTCCGCGGTCACCGTGCCGCCGCGGGGCGTCCCCACAGCGACGTAGTCCCGGTCGAACCAGCCGTTGGAGATGGCGTGCAGCGCGCGGGTGTGGCTCTGCAGGGCGAACGCGTCACAGTCCTCCCGCGTGACGCCGTCGAGCCGCGCCACCTTCTCGGCGGTCTCGCCGAGGCTGATGGTCGCCTGGCCCCCGTCCACCGCCCGCATCCGGGGGTTCACGAACCGCCAGCCCAGGGCGCTGTCGGCGATCTCCCCGGGTTTGGCGAACGCCCGCTCGGGCTTGGCGGTGACCCAGGGCGCGCGGCTCATCGACTCGACGCCGCCGGCGACCACCACGTCGGCCTCGCCGGAGCGGATCATCGCGGCTGCCGTCGCCACGGCCGTGAGCCCGGAGGCGCAGAGCCGGTTCACGGTGAAGCCGGGGACGGTGTCCGGCAGCCCCGCCAGCAGGACGGCCATGCGGGCGACGTTGCGGTTGTCCTCGCCCGCCTGGTTCGCGTCGCCGAGGATCACCTCGTCCACCGCGTTGCCGGGCACGCCGGCCCGCTGCAGCGCCTCGCCGACGACGAGGGCGGCCAGGTCATCGGGGCGTACCCCTGACAGGGCGCCGCCGTAGCGGCCGAAGGGAGTGCGGACACCGCCGACGACGAAGGCTTCCATGCCGTCCTGTGTACTCCTCGACCGGTATCCGAGCGAGATGACCGGTGGTCATGGTTAGCTCCCATCGGGTGCTACAGCCCGGCGCGCCGTCCACTGGGGGTATCCGTGAGCCTCGCCACCGACCACGACCGTCCCGCCACCCGGGGCGAGGGCGCGCCCGTGCCCCACGTCCGCGTCGCCATCCTGGGCACCGGCTTCGCCGGGCTCGTCATGGCGCTGCGGCTGCGCGAGGCCGGCGAGACCGACTTCGTCCTGCTGGAGCGCGCCGACGACATCGGCGGCACCTGGCGCGACAACACGTACCCGGGGTGTGCCTGCGACGTCCCGTCGGCGCTCTACTCGATCTCGTTCGCGCCGAACCCGGACTGGTCGTTCGCCTTCTCGCGGCAGCCCGAGATCCAGGCGTACATGCAGCGGGTGGTCACCGACCGGGGCCTGCGGCCGCACCTGCGGCTGCGGCACGAGGTGCTGGAGGCGCGCTGGGACGACGCCGCGAGCCGCTGGCACGTGCACACGAGCGCCGGGGACCTGACCGCGGACGTCCTGGTCTCCGGGTCGGGCGCGCTCGCCGACCCGGTGCTGCCGGACATCCCGGGGCTCGACACCTTCCCCGGGCCGGTCTTCCACTCGGCGCGGTGGCGGCACGACGTGGAGCTGGCCGGCAAGCGGGTCGCGGCCATCGGCACCGGTGCCTCGGCGATCCAGTTCATCCCCGAGGTCGCCAAGGAGGCGGCCCACGTGACCGTCTTCCAGCGCACCGCCGCCTGGGTGGTGCCGCGGCTCGACTTCCCGATCTCCGAGCGGTGGAAGCGGCGGTTCCGGCGCCACCCCCGGCTGCAGACGGCGTTCCGGGCGCTGGTCTACGGGATCGCCGAGTCGCAGGTCTACGGCTTCGTCCGCCGCCCGGACTTCCTGGACTGGCAGAAGCGGCAGGCCCTCTGGCAGCTGAAGAAGCACATCGAGGACCCGGAGCTGCGGGCGCGGCTGACGCCGGACTACCACATCGGCTGCAAGCGGATCCTGCGGTCGAGCGACTTCTATCCGGCGCTGGCCCGGCCGAACGTCTCGGTCACCAGCGGGCTGCGGGAGGTGCGCGGCGCCACGCTCGTGGCCGCGGACGGCAGCGAGCACACCGCCGACGTCCTGGTGCTGGGCACCGGGTTCCACGCCAGCGACATCCCCATCGCCAAGCGCATTGTCGGGCGAGACGGGCAGCGGCTGTCCGACCGGTGGGAGGACGGCGTCCGCACCCTGCGGGGCATCACCGCGACGGGCTGCCCCAACCTGTTCTTCCTGGTGGGCCCCAACACCGTGCTGGGCCACAGCTCGATCATCTACATGATCGAGTCGCAGGTGACGTACGTGATGGACGCGTTGCGCCACCGGGCCGCGCGGGGCGCCGCCACGGTCGAGCCGACCGAGGCGGCGGAGCGGGCCTGGGACGACGAGGTGCAGGAAAAGCTGCAGGGGACCGTGTGGAACACGGGGGGCTGCCGCAGCTGGTACCTCGACGACAACGGTCGGAACACCACCCTGTGGCCGGGCGCGACCTGGGCCTACCGGCGGGCGACCCGACGCTTCGACCCCCGGGAGTACCGGCTGGAGCCTGCCCGGCGCGGGGTCACGGTCGGCTGAGCAGGGCCGTGGTTTCTGTCGGCGAGCCCTGCCAGGCTCGCCACAGGACCCCAGCTCCGTAGGAGGCCGACATGGCTGCCCTCGTCCCCCCGGTTCCGCACGAGCGCGGCGCCCTCCTGGCCTTCCTCGCGCAGCAGCGGTACCTGCTCCGCGTCGCCGCGTACGGGCTGACCCCCGAGCAGTTGCGGGCCGCTCCGACGGTCAGTTCGCTGTCCGTCGGAGGACTGCTCCGGCACGCCGCGATGACCGAGGGCACCTGGATCGACACGGTGGTCGGGCGGCGCGACGTCGCCGCGACCGACTACACCGAGGGGTTCACGGTCCCGCCGGACTGGACCATCGACGACCTGCTCGACCGCTACGACGCGGTCGCCGCCCGGACCGAGGACGTGGTCGCGGGGCTGCCGCTCGACCACCCCGTGCCCGTGCCGCGGGACGCCCCGTGGTTCCCCCGGGACGTCGAGGCCTGGTCGCTGCGGTGGGTCCTGCTGCACCTGATCACCGAGACCGCGCGGCACGCGGGGCACGCCGACATCGTCCGGGAGACCCTCGACGGCGCCACCGCCTACCCGCTGCTGGCCGCCGCCGAGGGGTGGCCCGCGACGCCGTGGCTGCAGCCCTGGCAGCCGGCCGCGCCGTGATCGCCGGGCGGGTGACGTCCGCACGAACGGGCACAGAGGCAGCGGAGCCCCGGGCGGCGGGCGACCCCGACAGGAGGACCCATGGCGACGTTCCGGCTCACGGGCACCGTGCTGCCGGAGGCCGAGCGCCGCGAGCTGTTCGTCGTCGACGGCCGCATCACCTACGCGCCCACCCCCGCTGAGCGGGCCGCCGCGGTGACGCTGGCCGACGACGTGTGGCTGCTGCCGGGGTTCGTCGACGCCCACTGCCACGTGGGCCTGGGGCCGCACGGCGCGGTCGACAGGACGGAGCAGGAGCACCAGGCGGTCACCGACCGGGACGCGGGCACGCTGCTGGCCCGCGACTGCGGCTCCCCCGCGGACACCCGGTGGATCGACGACCGGGACGACCTGCCGCGGCTGATCCGCGCGGGCCGGCACCTGGCCCGCACGCACCGCTACCTCCGGCACTACGGCCTGGAGCTCGAGCCGCCCGACCTCCCTGCGGCCGCCGCCGAGCAGGCGCGCGCGGGCGACGGGTGGGTGAAGATCGTCGCGGACTGGATCGACCGGGACCGCGGCGACCTCGCGCCTTGCTGGCCGGCCGAGGCGCTCGCCGCCGCTGTCGAGCGGGCGCACGACGCGGGCGCCCGGGTCACCGCGCACGTGTTCGGCGAGGAGGCGATCGACGCCCTGCTGGACGCGGGCATCGACTGCCTCGAGCACGGCACGGGCCTCACGCAGCGCCAGCTGGACCGGATGGCCGCCGCCGGCGTCGCCCTCGTGCCGACCCTCATCAACATCGAGACGTTCCCGGACATCGCCACGCGGGCGGCCCGGTACCCGGCGTACGCGGCGCACATGCGGTCGCTGCACGAGCGGGTGCGCGGCATGGTCCGCGCCGCCTACGACGCCGGAGTGGCGATCTTCGCGGGAACGGACGCGGGCGGCTCCATCGAGCACGGCCGCGTCGCCGACGAGATGCGCGCCCTGTTCGCCGCGGGGCTGCCCATCGAGGCGGCGCTGGGCGCGGCGAGCTGGCGGGCCCGCGAGTGGCTGGGGCATCCGCCGACGCTGGCCGAGGGGGTGCCGGGGGACCTCGTGGTGCTGCCGGCCGATCCGCGGCACGACCCGTCGGCGCTGTCGGCGCCGTTGCACGTCCTGCTCCGCGGAGAGGTGAGGGGTTAGCGATGGGGATGTTCTTCCGGCGGTACGGCGGGGGCTCGGACCGCGGCATGTTCGAGGCGGGCGTCCGCGGCGCGGGGGTGGCGGACCGGCACCTGCTGCGGCGGCAGCTGCGCGAGGAGCGCCGCGCGGAGCTGCGGGCCCGGCGCCGGCAGCAACGCGAGGCGCGGCTCGCCGAGGTACGGGCCCGCCGCCAGGCGGCGCGGCAGGCCCGCCTGCTGCAGGCACGCGAGCGCAAGGAGGCGATCCGCCGCGAGCGGCTGCGGGTGCGGGAGGGGGCGCTGGCGCAGCGTCGGGGGCGCCGGGAGGCGGAGCGGCGGCAGGTCACGGGCCTGGCGCGGCAACGGGCGCGGCTCGGCGGCGCCCAGCCGCGGCGGGCGCAGGTGGGGCGCGTGGACGTCCGCACCGCGGCCGAGCGGGACCGCGACCTGCGGGTGGCCGAGGAGCGGGAGCTGGCGCGCCGCGCGGCCGCCCCGCGCCGGCGCCGGGTGCGGGAGACTGCCCTGCGGCAGGGGCTGCCCGCGGACCGGTACGAGGAGCAGGCATGACCAGCGCGACGGTGCCCCGGGTCGACGTGCGGCGGGCCGCCGACCGGTTCGCGACCCGGGTGGACTGGCTCGACTCGAAGCACTCGTTCTCGTTCGGCCACCACTACGACGCCGGCAACACGCACCACGGCCTGCTGCTGGTGAACAACGACGACACCGTGGCCCCCGGCGCGGGCTTCGAGACGCACCCGCACCGGGACATGGAGATCGTGACCTGGGTGCTGCGGGGCGGTCTCGTGCACCAGGACTCCGAGGGGAACACCGGCGTCATCTACCCCGGTCTGGCGCAGCGGATGAGCGCGGGCCGCGGCATCCTCCACTCGGAGAAGAACGACGTCGCGCCGGTCGCGGAGGGCATGCGCGGCGGCGCGGCCCCGGTGCACTTCGTCCAGATGTGGGTGATCCCGGACGAGGCGGGGACCGACCCGGGGTACGAGCAGCGGGAGATCGACGCCGAGCTGCTGGCCGGCGACCTGGTGCCGGTGGCCTCCGGCATGGGACACGACTCCGGCATCCGGCTCCGCAACCGCAACGCCGCCCTCCACGCCGCGCGGCTGGCCCCGGGCCAGTCGGTGCAGCTGCCCGAGGCGCCGTACCTGCACCTGTTCGTGCCGCAGGGGACGGTGCAGCTGGAGGGCGCGGGCGAGCTCACGGCCGGGGACGCGGTCCGGTTCACCGCGACGGGGGGCCAGCGGGTCACCGCGACGACACACGCGGAGGTCCTGGTGTGGGAGATGCACGCCGGCCTGCACGGCTGAGCGCGGCCCGCGGCCCGGCGGGTAGCGTCGACCGTCGTGAGTACCACCCTGGTCGCGAAGGACCTCTCCGCCGGCCACGGCGCCCGCGTGCTGTTCTCGGGCCTGGACCTCGTGGTCGCCCCCGGCGACGTCGTCGGGCTCGTCGGCGCGAACGGGGCCGGCAAGTCGACCCTGCTGCGGCTGCTGGCGGGGCTCGCGGCCCCGGAGAGCGGCAGCGTCGCCCTGTCGCCGCCCAGCGCCACGGTCGGCTACCTGCCGCAGGAGCCCGACCGCCGCCCCGGGGAGACGGTGGCCGGCTTCCTGGCCCGCCGGACGGGTGTGGCGGCCGCGACGGCGGCCATGGAGGCGGCCGGGGAGGCCCTCGGCGGCCCGGACGCCGGCGACGCGGAGAACGACGCGTACGCCGCGGCGCTGGAGCGCTGGCTGGACCTGGGCGGCGCCGACCTCGAGGAGCGGGCGGCGCAGGTGGCCGCGACGCTCGGCTTCGACGTGGCGCTGAACGCCGAGATGACCGCGCTGTCCGGTGGCCAGGCGGCCCGTGCCGGGCTGGCGAGCCTGCTGCTGTCGAAGTACGACGTGTTCCTGCTCGACGAGCCGACCAACGACCTGGACCTCGACGGCCTGGACCGGCTGGAGGGTTTCGTCTCGGGACTCCGTGCTGGGCTGGTCGTCGTGAGCCACGATCGTGAGTTCCTCGCACGAACCGTCACCACCGTTGTGGAGCTCGACCTGGCGCAGCAGAAGGTGTCGGTCTTCGGCGGGGGCTACGGCTCCTACCTGGAGGAGCGGGAGGTCGCCCGGCGGCACGCCCGCGAGGCCTACGAAGCGTACGAAGGCACGGTCGAGGGGCTCGAGGCCCGTGCGCGGATGCAGCGGAACTGGATGGCGCAGGGCGTCCGCAATGCCGTGAAGAAGGCGTCGGACCCGGACAAGACGATCAAGGCCCGTCACCGCGAGTCGTCGGAGAAGCAGGCGGCGAAGGCGCGCCAGACGCAGCGGATGATCGAGCGGCTCGACGTCGTCGAGGAGCCGCGCAAGGAGTGGGAGCTGCGGCTCGAGATCGCGCAGGCCCCCCGTGCGGGGGCGGTCGTCGCGCGGCTCGCGCACGCCGTCGTCCGGCGCGGCGGCTTCACCCTCGGGCCGCTCGACCTGCAGGTCGACTGGGCCGACCGCATCGCGGTCCTCGGGCCCAACGGGTCGGGCAAGACCACGCTGCTCGGCGCGCTGCTGGGGCGGGTGCCGCTGGACGAGGGCATCGGCACGCTCGGTTCCGGCGTGGTCGTCGGGGAGGTGGACCAGGCGCGGGGCCTGTTCGCCGGGGACGAGCCGCTGTTCGCGGCCTTCGCGGCGCAGGTCCCGGAGTGGCCGGACGCGGAGGTCCGCACGCTGCTCGCGAAGTTCGGGCTCCGGGCGCCGCATGTGCCGCGGCCGTGCTCGTCCCTGTCGCCGGGCGAGCGCACCCGCGCGGCGCTGGCGCTGCTGCAGGCGCGGGGCGTGAACGTGCTGGTGCTGGACGAGCCGACGAACCACCTGGACCTGCCGGCCATCGAGCAGCTCGAGCAGGCGCTCGACAGCTACACCGGCACCCTGCTGCTGGTGAGCCACGACCGCCGGCTGCTCGACGCCGTGCACGTCACGCGCACGTGGGACGTCGCCGACGGGCGCGTCACCGAACGGTAGGCAACGCGCCCCCCTACCGTCGGGCCATGCGCTTCCGCACCGTGATCGTGGTCGAGGGCAAGACGGCCACGGGGCTGCTCGTGCCCCCCGAGGTGGTCGTCGCGCTGGGTGCCGGCAAGCGGCCCGCGGTGACCGTGACGGTGGGCGCCCTGACCTACCGCAGCACGATCGCGCCCCGCGGCGACCGGTACCTCGTCCCGTTGTCGGGCGAGCGCCGGGCCGCCGCCGGTGTCGCGGGCGGGGACGAGGTCGACGTGGAGCTGGAGCTCGACACCGCGCCCCGGGAGGTCGACGTGCCGTCCGACCTGGCGGCGGCGCTCGCGACGGAGCCGGCGGCGCGGGCGTTCTTCGACAGCCTCTCGTTCAGCGCCCAGCGCGGTTTCACCGACGGGATCGAGGGCGCGAAGAAGCCGGAGACGCGGGCCGCGCGGGTGGCCCGCGCCGTCACCGCCCTGCAGGAGGGCCGGCCGCGCCCCTGACGCCGGTCAGCGCCCGTCAGCGGGTCGCGGGCGGCAGCGGGCACGTGCTCACGCCGCGGGACCGCACCGGGGTGTTCTGGATCGTCACGGCGCTCAGCAGCCCCCCGGCGACCGTCAGCACACCCGTCACCAGCACGGCGGTATGGAACCCGGACGACAGCGCGGCCGGGTTCCGGTAGCTGGCCTGGGTGATCCCCGCGATGCCCGGCAGCACCGCGACGGCCACCAGGCTGCCCGCCCGGGCGACGGTGTTGTTCACCGCGGACGCGATCCCGGCGTTGCCCGGCGGGGCCGCGCCCAGCACGGTGGCGGTGAGCGGCGCGACGGTCGCGGCCATGCCGAGCCCCATGACGACGACGGCGGGCAGCACGTCGGTGAGGTAGGAGGCGCCGCGGCCGACGCGGAGGAACAACAGCTCGCCGAGCCCGGCGACGATCGGCCCGACGGTCATGGGGAGCCGCGGGCCGATGCGCTGCGCGAGCCGGCCGCCGCGCGCCGCGAGCAGCAGCATGACGACCGTGAACGGCAGGAAGGCGGCGCCGCTCTCGGTGGGGCTGAAACCCGAGCCCACCTGCAGCTGCACGGGTAGCAGGAACAGCGTCCCGCCGAGCGCCGCGTAGACCACGAACGTGACAGCGTTCGCTGCGCTGAACTGCCGGATGCGGAACAGCGACGGCGGCAGCATGGGCGCGGGCCGGCGGTCCTCGAGCACGACGAACGCCGCCAGCAGGGCGAGCCCGGCGACGACGCCGACGACGGCGGCGGGGGGCCAGCCGTGCCCCGGCCCGATGGTCAGCCCGAAGATGAGGGCTGACAGCCCCGCGGCGGCGACCGCCGCCCCCGGCACGTCGAGCGGCCCGGCGGCGCCCGGGTCGCGGGTCTCGGGGATCGCGCGGGCCGCGGCCAGCACGACCGCGGCCAGCGGCACGTTGATGAGCAGGGCGAGCCGCCAGCCCCAGGGCGCCATTCCCACCAGCGCGCCGCCCAGCACCGGACCGAACGCGGTCGCGACGCCGCCGAGCCCGCTCCACGCGCCGACGGCCGCCGCGCGCTCGTCCTCGCGGAACACCGACTCGAGGATCGCGAGGGAGCCCGGGGTCAGCAGCGCCCCGCCGACCCCCTGCACCACCCGGAGCGCGACCAGGACGCCCGAGGTGGGCGCCGCGGCACAGCCCGCCGAGGCCAGCGCGAACCAGGCCACGCCGATCACGAACACCCGCCGGCGCCCCAGCCGGTCGCCCAGGCTGCCGCCGAGCAGCAGCAGCCCCGCGAGGGCGAGCGTGTAGCCGTTGACGGTCCACTGCAGCGCGGTGAGCCCGGCGTGCAGGTCGCTGCCGATGCGGGGCAGCGCGACGTTCACGATCGTCCCGTCGAGCTGCGCGACCCCACTGCCGAGCACCGTGGCCAGCAGCACCTGCCGGCCGCGCCGCGACCGCAGGACCAGCCCGGGGCCGGCCTGCGGCGTGGCGGTGGCGGTCACGCTGCGAACGCTAGCGGTGCGGCGCGCCCGGCCGCAGTCGCTAGCGGACCGGCGACAGGACGAACACGGGGATCTGCCGGTCCGTCTTCTTCTGGTAGTCGGCGTAGTCCGGGAACGCGGCGACGGCGCGGTCCCACCACGGGGCCTTCTCGTCGCCCGTGACCTCGCGGGCGATCATGTCCTGCTTGACCGGGCCGTCCTGCAGCTCGACCTCAGGGTGCTTGATCACGTTCCAGTACCAGGACGGGTGCTGCGGCGCCCCGCCCTGCGACGCGACGATCGCGTACTCGCCGTCGTGCTCGACGCGCATCAGGGGCGACTTGCGGAGCTTGCCGGAGGACGCGCCGACGGTCGTCAGGAGCACGACCGGCAGGCCGCGCAGGGTCGTCCCCTCGGTGCCGCCCGAGCTCTCGTAGAGCTCGACCTGGTCGCGGACCCACTGTGCGGGGCTGGGCTGGTACTCGCCGGTGAGAGCCATGGCCGAATTCAAGCACTCGTCGGGCCGGGGCGGGGTGCGCCGCTGTGCCGTGCTGTGCGGCAGTCGACCGAACGTCCAGTTCGTCCGTTCGGTGCTCACCTGGAGGGCCGTCAGGCCGACAGGATGCAGTGCTGTCCACCGTCCTCAACCGCGCGCCCACCCGGACCATCGCTGTCGAGGTCGGTCGCGCGTTCCGCTTCATCCTCGCCGCGTGCGTGGTGACGCTGGTCGGTTTCTCGCTCGTCCTCGGCTACGTCGTGTTCTCCAGCCGCCCGCTCATCAGCCGGCTGGAGGTCGGCCAGAACGCCATCTACCAGGCGAAGAGCGGCCTCGTGGACCAGGAGACCGGGCTGCGGGCCTATGCCTCCACCGGCAAGGTGGTCTTCCTCGAGCCCTACAACGCGGCGGTGCCGCAGGTGACCGCCGCCGACCGGGCCATGACGGTCCTGAACGGCAAGGACCTCGTGCCCGCGGTGATCGCCACGCAGCTGGCCGAGCAGCGCTGGCGGGATGCCTGGGCGACCCGCGCGCTCGACCCGGCGAACGCCGAGCGGCTCCTGGAGTCCAACGCCGAGCTCTCGGCCTTCCTCACGGTCGGTAAGCAGGAGTTCGACGCCTACCGGCTCGCCAACCAGCGGCTCCTCGACGTCGTCAGCCGGGATCTCGACGGGGCGCGCCGGACGCAGGAGCAGCTCCTGTTCGGTGCCGCGGGCGCGCTCCTCGCGGCGCAGCTCCTGGCGCTCGGGGGCGGCATCCGGCGCCGGCGGATCCTGCTGCGGGCCGTCGCCGACCCGGTCGACGCGCTGGCGGGTGCCGCCAAGCGCATCACCGCGGGCGACTACGCCGTCACCGTCACGGCGGAGGAGGCACCCGAGGAGCTGCGGGCCCTGGCGGACGACTTCGGCTCCATGGCCGCCGCGCTGCACGCCCGGCAGCAGGAGGCGGAGCTGGTCCGGACGGTCCGCACGCGGCGCACCGCGCAGCTGCAGCACGTCGTCAACTTCGCCCGCGAGGTCGCCGGGAGCACCTCGACGCGCTACGTCCTGCGCGCTGCGTCCGACGCCACGCTGCTGCTGGTCGAGGCGACCTGGGTGCGCGTCTGGCTCACCGAGGACATCGGCGGCGACCTGCAGCTCGCGCTGGACAGCCGCACCGACAAGAACGTGGCCGTCCCCGACGTCACCACGACGCTCGGCATCGGGCCGGTCGGGCGGGCCGCGAAGTACGGCCGCCTGGCCACGCGGGCGGAGGTGGAAGGCTCCGCGGACGCGTTCGGGCCGGACGGCGAGCAGGGTGGCACGTTCGCCCTCCCGCTGATCGTCGGCGCACGGGTCATCGGCGTCATCGAGGCGCACACCGTTGAGCAGGGTCCCCCGGCGGATATCGCGCTCGAGCTCATGGAGATGCTCACCAGCCACACCGCGACGGCGCTGCAGGCCGCTCGCGTCCACCAGGACACGGCCGCCGACGCGCTCACCGACGCGCTGACGGGCCTCTCGAACCGCCGCCGGTTCGACCAGGACCTACGCCTGGAGGTCTCGCGGGTCCGCCGGTACGGGAACGACCTCAGCCTGGTGCTCATGGACGTGGACCACTTCAAGCAGATCAACGACACGTTCGGGCACACGCAGGGCGACGCGGTGCTGCAGGACGTGGGGGACATCCTGCGCGCCACCATCCGGACGACGGACACCGCGTACCGGTTCGGCGGCGACGAGCTGGCGATCCTCGCCCGGGAGACCGACGGTGAGTCCGGCGTGGTGCTCGCCGAGCGCCTGCGCGCCGCCTTCGCCGAGCGGTTCCGCGGCACCACCAAGAGCCGCGTCACCGGCTCCTTCGGTGTGGCCTGCATGCCGGCCCACGCGATCGACGAGGGCTCGCTGTTCGCCGCCGCCGACGCGGCGCTCTACGACGCGAAGGCGGGGGGCCGCGACCGGGTGGCCGTCGCCGCCGGCCCGGAGCTCCTCGGCGTGCTGCTGACGCCGCGCCGGGAGACCAGCTGACCCCTGCGGCTCAGCCGGGCTGTTCCGCCCGGCCCAGCCGCCGCTCCAGCCGCTCGATGCGCTGCAGCAGCTGGCCCCGCATGTCCTGCAGCGCGGCGACCTTCGTGTCGACCTCCGCCAGCAGCGCCTGCCGGGTGGCCAGCGCCTGCACCAGCAGCTCGTGTTCCCGCTCGGGGGTGACGCCGTCGGAGTGGTACTCGGCGCGAATGCCCTCCAGCCGGTCCTCCCCGTCGAGCACTTTCTTGATCTGGCCGAGGTCGGCGCCGAGCAGCTCCGCGAGGGACCGGATCCGCGCCAGCCGCTCCAGGTCCGCGGGCGTGTAGCGGCGGGCCCCGCCGGTGCTGTGCGCGCTGGGGAACAGCAGGCCGCGTTGCTCGTAGTACCGCAGCGTCCGCGGCGTCAGGCCCGTCGCCTCGGCGGCCGCGCCGATGCTGAGCAGCTGGGTCACCGCACCCCGCCCACCGGCGTCACCGGGACGGCCAGTTCGCCGGGCTCCTCGATGTCGCGCAGGGGCGCCTCGCCGGGCCCCGCCTCGTCCGCCACGTACTTTCCCCCGCGCAGCCAGGACGCACCCGCGGCGGCGACGCAGAGCACGATCGACGTGGTGAACACGACGGCGATGCCGTGCGTGAACGGCGTGCTGATCGCCTGCGGGAAGAACCGGCCGCCGGTCAGGATGGCCGCCTGGTCCGGGGGCAGCGCGGCGAGGGTGTGCTGGCCCAGCAGCTGGCCAACGGGGTTGTAGCCGAGGAAGGCCGCGAAGAGGACGGCCACCGGCGGCAGCGAGGCGGCCGCGTGGGCGGTGGCGACCGGGACGCCGTGGGCGACGAACCCGGCCTGCAGCGCGCCGGGCAGCGAGGACGACAACCCGATGACCAGCAGCGTGAAGAACAGGCCGATGGAGATGACCTGGCCGCTGTTCTGGAAGGTGGCCCGCATCCCGGAGGCGATGCCGCGCTCTGCGGCGGGCACCGAGTTCATCACGCCGGTCGTGTTCGGCGACGCGAACAGCGCCGAGCCGACGCCGTTGATGAACAGCAGCGCAGCGAACACGGGGTAGTTGAAGTTGGCCGGCAGCAGCAGCATCACGGCGAACGTGGCGGCGGTGATGAGCATGCCGCCGGTGGCGAACGGGCGGGCGCCGAACCGGTCGGACAGCCAGCCGGAGATCGGCCCGGCGATGAGGAAGCCGGCGGTGAGCGGGACCAGGTAGATTCCCGCCCACAGCGGGGTCTTCTCGTAGGCGTAGCCGTGCTGCGGCAGCCAGATGCCCTGCAGCCAGATGATCAGCATGAACTGCATGCCGCCGCGGGCGATGGAGGACAGCAGGCCGGCGATGTTGCCCATGTTGAAGGCCCGGATCCGGAACAGCGCCAGGTCGAACATCGGCGCGTCGACCCGGCGCTCGACGAGGACGAACAGCACCAGGAACGCGAGACCGCCGAAGGTCGCACCCAGCACGAACGGCGAGGTCCAGCCGGTGATGTGGCCGCCGTAGGGCTGGATGCCGTAGGAGATGCCGACGAGCACGCCCACGAGGCCGATGCCGAAGGTGATGTTGCCGAGCAGGTCGAGCTTCACGGTGACGCGCCGGCCCGAGTCGCGCAGCACCTTGGCGGCCAGCACGGTGGCGAAGGCGCCCGGCACCACGGACACCCAGAACACGAGGCGCCAGCCGGTGTCCGCGATCAGGCCGCCGATGAGCAGGCCGACGAAGGACCCCGCCAGGCCGAACACCTGGTTGATGCCGACGGCGGTGCCGCGGCGCTCGGCCGGGAAGGCGTCGGTGAGCAGCGCCGTGCTGTTCGCCATGAGCAGCGCCCCGCCGATGCCCTGCACGCAGCGCGCGATGATGAGGAACAGCGCCCCGCCGCCGCCGGAGAGCGGGTCGACGGCGCAGACCAGCGCGCCGAGCGTGAACACGACGAAGCCGGCCGTGAAGCAGCGGGCGCGGCCGAACATGTCGCCGAGCCGGCCGGCCGTCACGACCAGCACCGCGGTCACGACCATGTAGCCGAGCAGCAGCCACAGCAGGTAGCTCACGTTGTTCGGGTCGAGCGGGTTCAGCTTCAGGCCGCGGAAGATCGCCGGCAGGCTGATCAGCACGATCGAGCTGTTCACGAACGCCAGGAAGACCCCGACCGTCGTGACCCACAGGGTCGTGCGCTGATGCGCCTGGGCGGGGTCGGGCGCGTGCACCGCGGTACTGGCCATGGGAAAGTCCTCACCCTAAATATTTGACGTTGACGTCAAGATACGGCAGCTATGGGTGTATTAACCACGCTTTTTGGGGTGGGCTTGATCACCTGAGACGCGCTCCTGGCGCCGGCGTGACCGGGCGCCCGTGGTGGGGAACCCTCGGCCGAGCCGCGTCGTCGACGCTCGGGGAGGCCGCATGGGCGCACGCACCGGGGACGGGCGCGGCGGGCGGCCCCTGCCGGTCGGGCGGCACCGTGCCCGGCCCACACCCCGCAGCTTCCGCACGGACGTGCAGGGCCTGCGGGCCGTGGCCGTCCTGGCGGTCGTGCTCTACCACGCCGGCGTCCCCGGGCTACGCGGCGGCTACGTCGGCGTGGACGTCTTCTACGTGATCTCCGGCTTCCTGATCACGGGCCTGCTGTGGCGGCCGCTGGGCGCCGGTCGCCGCCTGTCCCTCGCCACGTTCTACGCCCGCCGGGCGCGCCGGCTGCTCCCGGCGGCGGCGCTGGTGCTGACCGTGACGGTGGTCGTCGCCGCACTGGTGTTGCCGCCGCTCGCCGTGCCGGGCGTCGCCCGGGACGCCGCGGCAGCGGCGCTGTACGTGGCGAACTACCGTTTCGCCGCCCAGGGGACGGACTACCTGGCGGCGGCAGGGCCGCCCTCG
This sequence comes from Mycobacterium sp., assembly GCA_025965515.1. Taxonomy (GTDB): domain Bacteria; phylum Actinomycetota; class Actinomycetes; order RYN-182; family RYN-182; genus RYN-182. The sequence goes on along the minus strand of JAOPWU010000026.1, from coordinate 802 downwards.
CCGGTGCAGCACTTCTGGTCGCTCGGCGTGGAGGAGCAGTTCTACCTGGTGTGGCCGGCCCTGCTCCTGCTGGCCGTGGCGGCCACGCGGGGACGGCGGTCCCGGTGGTCGGCTCTCGCCGTGGTCCTGGCCGTGGGTGCGCTCTCCCTCGTGCTGTCGATCCGGCTCACCACGCTGTCGCAGCCGTGGGCGTTCTACTCGCTGCCCTCGCGCGCCTGGGAGCTCGCCGCTGGCGGAACGGTGGCCCTCCTGGCTCCCGAGCTAAGCCGGGCGCCCGCCCTGGCGGCGGCGCTCCTGGGGTGGGTCGGGCTCGGCGCGCTGGCCGGCGCGGTCCTGGCGTTCGGCCCGACGACGCCCTTCCCCGGCCACGCGGCGGTCCTGCCGGTGGCCGGGGCGGCGCTGGTGATCGCGGCCGGTACCGCGCGTCCGCTGCGGGGTCCGCGGGTGCTGCTCGACCGCCGGGCGCTGCAGGAGGTCGGCCGGCTCTCCTACGGCTGGTACCTCTGGCACTGGCCCGTGCTCGTGCTGGGCGCGGTGGTCCTGGGCCACGGCCCCCTGACCACCGCGGGGCTGGTGCTGCTGAGCCTGCTGCTCGCGGGCCTCACCTGGCGTCTGGTGGAGGACCCGGTGCGGCGGGCGCCGGTGCTGGTGCGCTCCTCCCGCCGCAGCCTGTCCCTCGGAGCGGCGCTCACGGTCACCGGACTCGTCGTCGCGGTGGTGGCCGTGTGGGTCGTACCGCCGCCGCAGGGCACCGGCGCGGCCGTGGCCGCGCCCGCGCCGGCCGTGGCCACGGGGCGCGCTG
>JAOPWU010000177.1 GCA_025965515.1 Mycobacterium sp. | reverse complement strand
GCGCGCGGCCGGGCACCGACGAGCAGCGCCACGTTCGCGCCGTCGAAGGCCTGGCGGGGGTCGTCGAAGATGTCGACGCCCGCGAGCAGCGGGAACGCGCAGTCGTCCAGCTCCATGGCCGTGCCCTGCGCCGCCTTCACGGCCTGCGGGATCTCCAGCAGCCGCAGCTTGACCGGGACGTCCGGGCCGAGCAGGTGGCCGGAGGCGATGCGGAAGAGCAGGGCATAACCGATCTGACCGGCGGCGCCGGTGACGGTGACGTTCACGGGTGTCTGAGCCATGCCGCTGAGATTACCGCCGGAGGATCGGCGCATGCGGGGCGGCGCCGGGGTGCGAAGCAGCTCACCGCGCAGCCGCCCGGCGGCCGCGCCGCCGACCCCCTGTGGACAACCGCAGCAGCGCCCCCGCGATCTCCCTAGCGTCGAACCCGGCACGCCGGAGCGCCCGGCGGCCCCACCCGGGAGCGCCCCATGACCAACATCCTCGTCACCCCCGCCCAGCTGCAGACGCTGTCGGGCCGCACGCACGCGAGCGCGGCGCAGATCGCCGGCGAGCTGGCCTCGCTGCGGGGGGCGCTCGCGCCGCTCGGGAGCGACTGGGCGGGATCGGCCGCCGTGGCGTTCGAGACGTTGTTCGAGGAGTGGCGGCGCAGCGCCGACGGCCTGCAGCAGGCGCTCGACGGCATCGCGCAGCTGCTGCAGTCGGCGGGGTCCTCGTATGCCCAGGCCGAGACTCAGATCGCCAACAGTTTCCGGCGCTGAAGGCCTGACCGGGCATTGCGGGCATTCTCGCTAGGCCATTAGGTTGACGCGCACCAACGAGTTCGCCCCATCCGGTCGCCTCCCGGCGGCACCCCGGAAGACAGGTGGCCCTTCGTGAAGCGACGTCTCCGCAGGTACCTGGCCGGCATCGGCGCCGCCGGCCTCTCGCTGATCCTGACCGCCGCAGGCGGTCCCACCGCCGCTGCCGCCCACGCGGTGACCCTCCACCCCGCCCTCGAGCACGCCCCGCACATCTACACCGGCTCGACGGTGCCGCCGACCACCGCCACCTGTCAGGCGCGGTCGCACATCAACTGCTACGGCCCGCAGCAGTTCGCGGTGGCGTACGGCCTCACGAAAGCGTTCGCGGCCGGCGACACCGGCAAGGGCCGGACCATCGCCATCGTCGACTCGTTCGGGAGCCCGACCATCGAGGCCGACCTGGCGACGTTCGACAGCGACTTCGGCATCAAGCCGCCGCCCAGCTTCCGGATCATCCAGCCGGTCGGCGCGGTCACCTTCGACGCCGGCAACAGCACCGAGATCGGCTGGGCGCAGGAGACCACGCTGGACGTGGAGTACGCGCACGCGTTCGCCCCGGACGCGAACATCCTGCTCGTCGAGACCCCGACGGCGGAGACCGAGGGCGTCGTCGGCTTCCCCGACATCGTGGCGGCCGAGAACTACGTCATCGATCACGACCTGGCCGACGTCATCACGCAGAGCTTCGGCGCGACGGAGGACACCTTCGACAGCCCGCAGCAGCTGCTCGAGCAGCGGTCGGCCTTCGTCAACGCGGCCAGGCACAACGTCACGGTGCTCGGCTCGTCCGGTGACGCGGGCGCCACCGGCGCGATCTTCGACGGCTCGGCCGACTACCCGTACCGCGTCAACAGCTGGCCGTCCGCCGACCCGCTGGTGACCTCCGTCGGCGGCACGCAGCTGCACCTCGATGCCGCGGGCCACCGCACGTCGCCCGACGTCGTCTGGAACGACGGCCACGGCGCAGGTGGCGGCGGCGTGTCGAAGGTGTTCGCCCGCCCGTCGTACCAGGACAACGTCATGAACGTCGTCGGCACCCACCGCGGCACCCCGGACATCTCGATGTCCGCGGCGGTCGACGGCGGCGCCCTCGTGTACTACTCGTTCGTCCCGGGTTCGGTCGGCTACCACATCTTCGGCGGCACCAGCGAGGCGTCGCCGCAGCTCGCGGGCGTCGTCGCGCTCCTGGACCAGGCGGCGGGCCGCCGCGTCGGCCAGCTCAACCCGCTGCTGTACGCGGCGGGAGCGACGCACCAGCCGAGCATCGTGGACGTCACCAGCGGCGACAACAGCTTCGACGGCGTCGTCGGCTATCCGGCCACGCAGGGGTACGACCTGGCCAGCGGCTGGGGCACGCTCGACGTCGGGACGCTCATCCAGCAGGTGACCGCCCTGCTGCACTGAGTCAGGAGCACGACGACCGGCGACCGGGCCGCCCGCGGGTGCCCGGCCGCCGGCCGTTTCGCGGCGCGCAGCGATGCTGCCCGGCGACCGCCCCTGGCCCTAGGGTGATCGGCATGCCGACCACCGCACGCGACCACGACGTCGTCCTGTTCGGGGCCACCGGCTTCGCCGGCGCGCTCACGGCCCGCTACCTCGCCGCCCACGCCCCCACCGGGCTGCGGTGGGCCCTCGCCGGCCGGAACCTCGAGAAGCTCGCCGCGCTGCGGGACGCGCTGGGCGTCGACGTCCCACTGCTCCGGGCGGACGTCACCGACCGGGCCAGCGTGCAGGCCGTCGCGGACTCCGCCCGCATCGTGGCCACGACCGTCGGCCCGTACCTGCACCACGGCGAGCCGCTGGTGGGCGCCTGCGCACAGTCGGGCACCCACTACCTGGACCTCACGGGCGAGCCGGAGTTCATCGACCGGATGTGGCTGCAGTACCACGATCGTGCGGTCGCCTCCGGGGCCCGGCTGATCCACGCGTGCGGCTTCGACTCCATACCGGCGGACCTCGGGGCGCAGCTCGCCGTCGAGCAGCTTCCGGCCGGCGCCGACCTGCGGCTGCGCGGCGCCGTGCGGGTGTCGGGCCTCGCCTCCGGCGGCACCTTCAACTCGGCCCTCACCGCCTTCGGCAGGCTGGGCCCCATGCGGCAGGCCCACCGCGACCGGGCCGCGGCGGAGCGCTCCCGGCGCGAGGAGGCGGGCGAGCCCCCGACGACCGCGTCCGCGCCGCTCGACCGGATCCGCCGGGACTCCACGACGGGCCGCTGGCTGCTGCCGCTGCCGACCATCGACGCCGGCATCGTCGCGAACAGCGCGCGGGCGCTGCACTGGGGCAGCTCCTTCAGCTACACCCAGTACGCCGCCGTGAAGAACCCGGCCGTCGGCGTCGCCGGCGCGGCCCTGGTGGGCGGCCTGGTCGCCGCCGCGCAGGTCCCGCCGCTGCGCAAGGCGCTGGGCTCGCTGCGGCCGCCCGGGTCGGGCCCGTCGGAGGAGCAGCGCGCGAAGGCCTGGTTCCGGCTGCGGATCACCGGCGAGGGCGGCGGCGAGCGCGTCGTCGTCCAGGTCGCCGGTGGCGACCCGGGCTACACCGAGACGGCCGTGATGCTGGCGGAGTCCGCCCTCTGCCTGGCCTGCGACGACCTGCCGGAGACGGCCGGCCAGGTCACGACCGCCACGGCGCTCGGCGTGCCGCTGCGCAAGCGGCTGGTGGCCGCCGGCCTGGGCTTCGACGTCCTCGCGGAGGACTGACACGCAGGAGGCCGACGGCCGGCGCCGTCACCGCAGGATGCCGGTGTGCCCCAGGCTGTAGCGGCCGGGCTGCGGCCAGACGGCCAGGCCGTGCGGTTCGGTGCCGACGGGGATGCGGGCCCGCAGCTTCCCGGTTGCCGTGTCGAACGCGTAGACCTCGTTGTTCCGGCGTCCCGACAGCCAGAGCGTCGACCCGTCGGCGCTGACGCCGCCCATGTCGGGGGTGCTGGGCGCGGGGATCGCCCAGGTCGCCACGACCGTGCGGGAGTTGAAGTTGACCACGCTCACGGAGCCCTGGTTGGTGCGGCCGCCCCGGTTCGAGACGTACATGACGGAGCCGTCCCGCGAGGGGTAGAGCCCGTGCGTCTCGGGGCCCGTCGGCAGGAACCCGACCTGCCGCATGGAGGCGCCGTCGACCTCCTCGAGCCCGTTGGCGGTCATGTCCGCGACGTAGAAGATCTCGCCGGCGGGGTCCAGCTTGATGTCCTGGGGCATGGCGTTCTTGCCCAGGTCCAGGTAGCCCAGCACCGCGTGGCTGGCGGTGTCGATCTTGACGAGCCGGCCGGAGAACTCGCAGGTGGCGAGGAAGTAGGAGCCGTCCGCCGAGAAGTCGATGTGGTCGACGCCCGCGCAGTCGACCTTGGTGCTGTCGTGGACGGCGAACGTGTGCGGGTCGCGGAACGTGAGCTTCTCGTTCGCCTCCTCGACGACGATCGCGTACGACCCGTCCGGCGTGAAGTACATGTTGTAGGGGTCGGTGACCGGGAGGTTCGGCCCGGCCCGCTTGCCCGTGCGGGGGTCGATGGGTGTCAGGGAGTTGCCGCCCTCGTCGTTCGCCGCGTAGAGCGTCTTCAGGTCCCAGGACGGGATCACGTGCTGCGGGCCCCCGCCGGTGGCGTACGTGTCGATCACCTTGAAGGTCGCCGGGTCGATGACCGAGACGGTCCCCGCGCCGTGGTTCGGCACGTACACCAGCGACCGCTGGCCGGCGACCGCCGGGCTGAGCATGCCGGCCGCGTCGGCCGCGTAGATGTTGCGCGTGCTGGCCGTACCGCGGAAGGGCGGCAGCGCGGCGCCGCGGCGGCCGTCGTCGGGCGGCAGCGACAGGGTCGGGCTGGTCGACGGCGTCGACGTGGCGTTGGCGTCGGCGGCACTCGAAGCGCTCTTGCCGCCGCTGCAGGCGGTGAGCACGGAGCTGAGCGCGAGCGCGGCGGCGGCGGTCAGGGACAGGGTTCGGCGCACCAGGCGATCCACTTCGTTCGGCGGTGAGTCGGCGGTCTGCTGGTCGGGGGCAGAGGCGGGCCTCCGGGTGCGGCCCAGGACGGCCCGCGACCCCGGAGCCTACGTGCCCGGAGCCCCGGAAGGCCCGACCGCGCCTGTGTCCTGGGGATGCCGCGAGGGGCGGCTCCGCTGTCGCGGGGCCGCCCCTCGGGCGTACCTGGAGTACGGGCTGCTGCCCTGCCGCCCGGAGGCGGCGCGGGATCAGAAGTCCATGTCCCCCATGCCGCCGCCGCCACCGGCCGCCGCGGGGGCGTTCTTCTCCGGCTTGTCGGCGATGACGACCTCGGTGGTGAGGAACAGGGCCGCGATGCTGGCCGCGTTCTGCAGCGCCGAGCGGGTGACCTTGGTCGGGTCGATGATGCCCGTGGCGATCATGTCCACGTACTCGCCGGTGGCCGCGTTGAGGCCGTGGCCGGTCGGGAGGTTGCGGACCTTCTCCGCCACGACGCCGCCCTCGAGGCCGGCGTTGATCGCGATCTGCTTCAGCGGGGCCTCGAGCGCGATGCGCACGATGTTGGCACCGGTCGCCTCGTCGCCCGTCAGGTCGAGCTTGTCGAACGCCGTGACGGACGCCTGCAGCAGGGCCACGCCACCACCGGCGACGATGCCCTCCTCGACGGCGGCCTTGGCGTTGCGCACCGCGTCCTCGATGCGGTGCTTGCGCTCCTTGAGCTCCACCTCGGTGGCAGCGCCGACCTTGATGACCGCGACGCCGCCGGCCAGCTTGGCCAGCCGCTCCTGCAGCTTCTCGCGGTCGTAGTCGCTGTCGCTCTTCTCGATCTCCGCGCGGATCTGGTTGACCCGGCCGGCGATCTGGTCGCTGGAGCCGGCACCCTCGACGATCGTGGTCTCGTCCTTGGTGACGACCACCTTGCGGGCGCGGCCGAGCAGCTCCAGGCCCGCGTTCTCGAGCTTGAGGCCGACCTCCTCGCTGATGACCTCGCCACCCGTGAGGATGGCGATGTCGGCGAGCATGGCCTTGCGGCGGTCACCGAAGCCGGGCGCCTTGACCGCGACGCTCTTGAAGGTGCCGCGGATCTTGTTGACGACCAGGGTGGCCAGGGCCTCGCCCTCGACGTCCTCGGCGATGATCGCGAGCGGCTTGCCGCTCTGCATGACCTTCTCGAGCAGCGGGAGCAGGTCCTTGACCGTGCCGATCTTGCTGTTCACGACGAGGACGTAGGGGTCGTCGAGGACGGCCTCCATACGCTCCGGGTCGGTCACGAAGTAGGGCGAGATGTAGCCCTTGTCGAAGCGCATGCCCTCGGTGAGCTCGAGCTCGAG
>JAOPWU010000254.1 GCA_025965515.1 Mycobacterium sp. | reverse complement strand
CCCGAGCGGACCGCGCCGCGGGCGGTCCCGGTCCCGCAGCAGGACGCCGGCGGCGGACCGGCCGCTCGCCCCCCAGACCCCGCCGCCGGGGTGCGTCGACGCGCCGCACAGGTACAGCCCCGCGACGGGACCCCGGTAGCCGGACATCGACGGCAGCGGGCGCAGGGAGAACATCGCGTCGAGCGTCATCTCGAGGTGCATGACGTTGCCCCGGGGCATCGCGAGTTCCCGCTCGATCTGGGCGGGGGTCTGCACGAAGACGTCCTCGACGCCGGCCGCGAAGCCGGGGGCCCGGCGCTCGACCTCGGCGACGAGCTTCTCGCCCTCCCGTTCGGCGAGGGCGTCCCAGCTGCGGCCGTCCGCGAGGACGGCGGGGTGCCACTGCGACCACAGGGACAGCGTGTGGCGCCCGGGCGGCGCGAGCGCCGGCTCCAGCACGGTGGGGGCCATCGAGAGCACCGGCGGCCGCTCGGGCGGGCGGCCCTGCAGGTAGTCGCCGTAGGCGGCGCGCAGCTGCGGGCGGTCCGCCAGCAGGGTCATGCCGGCCTGCGCCTGCTCCGGCGCGCCGGGGAAGACGGGCAGCGCCCGCGCCGCGACCCGGGCCACCATGCCCATCCCCGCGCCAACGCGCAGCGCGCGGCGGTAGCCGGCCAGGGTGACGCCCGGCAGCAGCGGCTCCAGCAGCCGCCAGGTGGCCTCCAGGTGGCAGCCGGCCATGACCGCCCGCGCGGGGATCCGCTCCCCGCCCTCGAGCACGACCCCGTCCACTCGGCCGTCCGCCCCGGCCGTCAGCGCGGTGGCCGGGGTACCGGTCCGCAGCACGCCGCCGTCGGCGGCCAGGCGACGGGCCAGCGCCTGCGTCAGTGCGCCGCTGCCGCCGACCGGCCGCCCGGGGGGCAGCTCGTGCAGCAACGCCACCCAGCCGACCAGGTCGGCGGTGCCGGCCTCGTGCAGCGGCGGCCCGGACTGCGCGCCGAGCCAGGCGAGCGCGCCGCGCAGCAGCTCGCTGTCGAACGTCTCCTCCAGCAGCTGGTCCCCGGGCTGCAGGAACTGGCGGGCGAGCTCCAGCCCGTCGAGGCCGCTGCCGCGGCCGGCCCGCCAGAGCGCCCGGCCGATCCGGCCGGGGGTGGGGACGCCGTGGAAGGCGTCGAAGACCGCGTGGTTGCGGGGCCCCCAGGCCGCGACGAAGCGGCGGTAGGCGTCGGCGTCGCGGCCGCCGCAGATCGCTTCGATCGACGCGCACGTGGCGTCGAGGTCGCGGGAGAACGTCAACCCGCCCCCCGGTGCGCCGGGGACCGGCAGGAACGCGAAGGGGTCGCAGTCGAGGTAGTGCAGGCCGTACCGGGCGAGCTCCAGCTCCTCCACGATGCCGGTGCGCCGGATCATGATGTGGAGGCTGGATCCCCGGTCGACGGCGTAGCCCGGCCAGCGCTCCACCGTGGAGACCGCCCCGCCGACGACCGTGTCGCGTTCGACGACCTCCACCGAGAGCCCGGCCTTGGCCAGGTAGCACGCGGCGACCAGCGCGTTGTGCCCCGCACCGACGACCACGACGTCCCGGACGTCCCCGGAGGGGTCGGTGGCCGTGCTCACGCGGTCGGGGGCGCCAGGCGCGGGGTGGCCCGCGCGAGGATGGCGTAGGGGGTCGCGACGCCCGGGAACTGGAAGCGCTCCAGCACGGGCCGGAACCCCTCGCGGGCGTACAGCCGCCGTGCCGCGCTCGTGCGGCTGGCGTCGTCGTCGAGGGCGGAGAGCGCCGTCGTGGCCTCGCTGCGGCCGGCGGTGAGCTCCGCGAGGAGGCGGCCGCCCAGCCCCCGCCCCTGGTGGCTGGGCAGCACGTGCAGCTCCACCACCTCGAAGCAGTCGTCGAGCAGGGTGGCGGCGGTCTGGACGCCGTGCACGGCCGCGACGGCCTGCCGGACCACGTCGTGCCACCACTGCCCGGACGTGCCGCGGTGGCCGTAGCCGACGCCGACGAGGGCGTTGGTGGGGTCGACGGCGGCGACCAGCGTGAAGCCGGGGGAGGTGAGGTGGCGGGTGGCGTACGCCTTGCGTTCGGCGCGGGCCCGGACGGGGTCGGCCTCGTGCAGGTCCAGGAACGCCGCCCGGTACACGTCCATGACGTCATCGAGCCGCGCGGTGCTCCGCGCGGTGTCCCAGCGCTCGATCCGGAGCTCCTCCGGCGGCGCCGGGTCCTGCCGGGCGGTGGGGACCGCCGCCCGGGGTCGGGACGTCGACGTCATGAACCCACCGTACGGGCTACGGCCCCTGCACCGCCCGCGGACGCGGCGGCGGGCGGCGACCAGCCCGCCACGGGGTCGCGGCCGTCGACGGTGCCGGCGCTCGCCGTGACGGCGAGCCGGGCGAAGAGCTCCTCGGCGTACCACCCGACCACGCGGGTCTGCTCGATGGCGGCCCGGTGCGGGGAGCGGCCGTAGGCGAAGGCCGCGAGGTCCGCCGCGGACGGCCAGACGCTCACGGTGCCCTGCACGCCGACCGGCGCCTCACCGACGCCCAGCGCGAGGCTGGGGCGGGGCCCGTCCCCGCCCCAGAGGTCCGCGGCCACCGGCGGGACCGCCCGCCAGAACCGGGCGATGGTCCGGACGCGCAGCCGGGCCCGGGTGAGCGCCACGACCGGGTTGTCGGCGTGGTCGCGCGGGTCGGCGGTGCGGGGGAACGGGTCGTGCCCGGACCAGCGGCCCCGGCTGGTGAGTGGGACGAGGTCGCACCGCCAGGTCTCGACGGCGGCCCGGTCCCAGGCCCGCAGGACGGGGGAGTCGGCCGCGGCCGCGGCGGCCGCGGGGCCGGTCCAGCAGCAGAGCAGCGCCCAGCGGGTGGGCGTCGCGTCGCGGACGGCGAAGCTGCGGCCGCTGCCGCAGCCGAGAGACTTGGCGAAGGTGAGCCCGGGGGTCCCGGCCAGCGCGCGGCGGTCCGTCGCCATGTGCGCGAGCGCGCGGGGTATGCGGCGGGCGGGGAGGCGCCAGACGTGCAGGGTGACGACCGGAACGCCGCCCTCGGCGGCCCCGTCGTCCTTCTCGCCGGCCGTGGCTGCCGGGCCCTCGCTCATCCGTCCGACACTACGGCGGCCGCCCGGGGACCGCTCCCGCAGCGTGACCATAACTGTCAAGTGGAGGTCAAGACCGTGCAGATCTGGGTGCCGACGCAGCGCGTCGCCGAGCTCCTCACCGCCGCGGGCCTGGCCCCCGGGGTCGAGCTGGAGGTGGTGGACGCCGGGGCCGCCGACCCGGACGCCCTGCCCGCATCGGCCGCGACGGTGGAGGGCCTCGTGACGCCGATGGTGGTGCCGCCGGGGATCGGCGCCGTGCTGCGGCGGCTGCCGCGGCTGCGCGTGGTCCAGGCCCAGAACGCCGGGGTGGAGCGGATCGTCCGCGAGGTGCCCGAGGGGGTGCTGCTGTACGGCGCCCGGGGGGTGCCGACGCCGGCCACGGCCGAGTGGGTCTGCGCCGTCGTGCTCGCGATGGTCCGGGAGCTGCCGCGGTTCGCCGAGCAGGCCGCCCGGCATGTCTGGGAGACCGCCTGGACCGGCACCCTGGAGGGCGCCACCGTTCTCGTGGTCGGTGCCGGGTCCATCGGGGAGGCGGTCGAGGCCCGGCTGACCCCCTTCGGTGCCCGGTTCCTGCGGGTCGCGCGCCGGGCCCGGCCGGGAGTCGCCGGGTTCGAGCAGCTGCCGGAGCTCGTGGGGCAGGCGGACGTCGTCGTGATCGCGGTGCCCCTGACGGCCGCGACCCGCCGCCTCGTCGACGCCGACTTCCTGGCCCGACTGCGCCCCGGCGCGCTCCTGGTCAACGTGGCCCGGGGCCCGGTCGTGGACACCGACGCCCTCGTCGAGCACCTGCGCGCCGGCCGGGGCAGGGCCGCGCTCGACGTCACCGACCCCGAACCCCTGCCGGTCGACCACCCGCTGTGGGACGCCCCCAACCTGCTGCTGACCCCGCACGTGGCCGGCTCGGCGGCCTCCTGGGAGCCGCGCTTCGGGGCGCTCGTGGCCCCACGGCTGTCGGCACTGGCCCGCGGCGAGGTGCCCGAGGGGTACGTGACCGAGGGGTACTGAGGCGGTCCCGCGCGGAGCCCCGCCACCCGTCCGGGTGGTCCTGCCGGCGACGTTGACCGGGCCGCCGCGGAGCAGGTTTACTGAGAGTCGTGTTCGAACACCTGTTCGATCACCTGCCGGGCCACGGACTCGACCCTGTGGCCCGGCAGCTGCACCTCCTCGGCGGGGGCGTGGGGAAGCGCCCCCGCCGAGGAGGGCCCGTGGCCGCCTTCCCCCGGCCGTGCACCGACCCGTCGTGGGTCGCCGAGCTGCCAGGAGGGTTCCCCATGTCGCGTCGTCACGCCGACCCCGTCGAGGTGCTGCGCAGGGACGGTGTCCCGGCGCAGTTCATCTGGGCGGGCCGGCTCTACAAGGTCGTGGACGTCCTCGCGCGGTGGACCGAGGCCGGCGCCTGGTGGGAGGGGGTCGTCGAGGGGTCGGAGCGGCCGGCGGCCGCCGCGCCGCCGGCCCCACGCCGGGGGCAGCGGGCCTGGGGGGAGCCCGCTCCGGAGTCCGGAGCGGTGGCCGTCCTGGACGCCAGCCCGGACACCGCCAGCGGGATCGACGACCGGGAGCGCGAGTACTGGCGGGTCGAGGCGGGCCGCGGCCTGTTCGCGGGGACCGGTGTGTTCGACCTGTGCCGCGATACCGCCGCCGAGGCGTGGTGGCTCGTGCGGGTGGCGGACTGATGAGCCGCGCGTCCCTCGCCCCCGCGCCCGCCCGGCCCGTCCCCGACCTGACCGTCGTGCCGGGGTCCGCCACCGTGTCGACCGCGGCGTCGACCGTGCTCCCCGCGCGGGCGCTGCCCACCCGGACGGCTCCGGCGTTGCTGCGCGCGGCCCGTGCCGGGCTGCTGGAGGCGGCCGCCGCGCCGACCCCGGGGGAGCGCTACGCCGGGGCACACCTGGCCGCCCTCCGGATGGCGTCCGCCGTGCTGGCCGAGCGCGCCCGCCCCGGGGGCGGCGGCCGCCGCCGCGGGGCGAGCGTCTGGGTCCTGCTGCCGCTGGTGGCGCCGGAGCTCGAGGAGTGGGCGGTGCTGTTCGCCGCCGGCGCGGCCAAGCGGGCGGCCGCCGAGGCGGGGATCTCGCGGGCGGTGTCGTGCCGGGAGGCCGACGACCTGGTCCGGGAGGGCGAGGGCTTCCTCGCCGCGGTGGAGGCCGTCCTGGGCCTCGACCATCAACCTGTACTAGAGGCTTAGGTGGATGCCTTCCCCCACCTCCACGTGGCCTCCGGCTACTCCCTGCGGCACGGCGCCTGCCTGCCCGAGGTGCTGGTCACCCGGGCAGCCGACCACGGCATGGACGTGCTCGCCCTCACCGACCGGGACGGCACCTACGGCGCCGTGAAGTTCGCCGTGGCCTGCTCCCGGGCCGGGATCCGCCCGGTCCTCGGGGTCGACCTGGCGCTGCACCCGGAGGAGCGGCCCGGCACCGCCGGTTCCCCGCAGCGGCGCACCCCGGTGCGTGGGGGTGCCGTCGTCGACCTCGGGCTGCCCCGCGTCACGGTCCTCGCCCGGGGGCGCCGCGGCTGGGCCGCGCTGTGCCGGCTGGTCAGCGCCGCCCACCTGTCCGGGGAACGTGGCCGGCCCGTCGCCATCCGTGAGCTCGTCGCGCGGTACGCCGCCGAGGCCGCCGGGGACGGGGACGGGGCGGGCCTCGTGGTCCTGCTGGGGCCCGGGTCGGAGCTCGGCGTCCTCACCGGGCGCCGCCGCCCGGACCAGGCGCGGGAGTACCTCGCGCGCTGGCGGGCGGACCTGCCGCCGGAGGCGCTGCGGGTCGAGGTGGTCTGCCACCGCGGCCCCGGTGAGGTGGCCCGCGCCGCCCGGCTGCTCGGGCTGGCCGAGCAGGAGGGACTGGCGGCGGTGCTGACCAACCAGGTCCGCTACGCCGACCGCTCCGACGCGCCCACCGCCGACGTGCTGGACGCCGCCCGCCGGCTGGTCCCGCTCGACGCCCGCCACGTGGACCGCACCAACGCCGAGGGGTACCTCAAGTCCGGCAAGGAGATGGCGGAGGTGGCGGCGGAGATCTGCCGCGCCGCCGGCAGCTCCGACGCCGACGGCGCCCGGCTGCTGGCCCGCACCCGGGCGCTGGCCGAGAGCTGCGCGCTCGACGTCCGCGCCGACCTGGGCATCGGCGGCGTCCACTTCCCGGAGCTCGAGGTCAGCGACCTCACCGGCCGCCGGCTGACGGGGGAGCCGGGCGAGGCTGACGCCGTGCTGCGCGAGCGCTGCCTCGCGGGGCTGGGCCACCGCGGCGTCCACCTGGACCGCGCCGGGACCGAACGGCTCGACGCCGAGCTGGCGGTCATCCAGACCCTGGGGTACCCCACCTACTTCCTCACCGTGGCCGACGTCAGCACGCTCATCCGAGACCTGGGGGTCCGCTGCGCCGCCCGCGGCTCGGGTGCCGGCAGCCTCGTGCTGTACCTGCTGAGGGTCAGCGACGTGGACCCGCTGCGGTACGGCCTGCTCATGGAGCGGTTCCTCTCGCCGCTGCGTCACCAGCTGCCCGACGTGGACATCGACGTGGAGTCCGCCCGCCGCACCGAGGTCTACGAAAAGGTCCTCGAGCGGTACGGCGGGGACCGCTGCGCCTGCGTGGCGATGATGGACACCTACCGCGCCCGGCACGGCATCCGGGACGTCGGCGCGGCCCTGGGCCTGCCGCCCGGCGAGATCGACGTCATCGCGAAGGCGTTCCCGCACATCCGCGCCAGCCAGGTCCGCGCCGCGCTGCGCGACCTGCCGGAGCTGCGGGCCAGCGGGCTGTCGCCCGAGCGGCTCGATCTGATGCTGCGGCTGGTGGAGCGGCTCGACGGGCTGCCCCGGCACATCGCCGTGCACCCCTGCGGGGTGCTGCTGTCGGACCGGACGCTGCTCGACCGCACGCCGGTGGAGTCCAGCTGGCTCGGCTTCCCGATGAGCCAGTTCGACAAGGACGACGTGGAGGAGCTCGGGCTGCTCAAGCTCGACCTGCTCGGCATCCGGATGCAGTCCGCGATCAGCCACGCCCTCGTCGAGGTGCAGCGGGTGGAGGGCGAGACCGTCGACATCGACGCGGTGCCCCGCGACGACCCGGCCACGTTCTCCCTGGTGCAGGCCGCGAAGACGCTGGGGTGCTTCCAGATCGAGTCGCCGGGGCAGCGGGAGCTGGTCGGCAAGTTCGCGCCCGAGACGTTCGACGACCTCATCACCGACATCTCGCTGTTCCGCCCCGGCCCGGTGAAGAGCGACATGGTCCGGCCGTTCCTCGAGGCACGGCAGGGCTGGCGGCAGCCGTCCTACCTGCACCCGGACCTGGCGCCCTACCTCGCCCCCACCGGCGGGGTCGTGGTCTTCCACGAGCAGGTGCTGCAGATCGTGGCGCAGCTGACGGGCTGCTCCCTGGCGGAGGCCGACGAGGTCCGGCGTGCCCTCGGCGACCCCGACGGCCAGCCCGCCGCGCAGGCCTGGTTCCTGCCGAAGGCGCTGGAGGCCGGCTACCCCGGGGAGGTCGTCGACGCGGCGTGGGAGGTGCTCGTCGCCTTCGGGTCCTTCGGGTTCTGCAAGGCGCACGCCGCGGCGTTCGCGCTGCCGACCTACCAGTCCGCGTGGCTCAAGGCGCACCACCCGGCGGCGTTCCTCGCCGGGGTACTCACCCACGACCCCGGCATGTACCCGAAGCGGCTGATCCTGGACGACGCCCGGCAGTTCGGCATCGCCATCCTCGGGCTGGACGTCAACGCCTCCGACGCCGCGTACCGGGTCGAGCGGGTCGGGGTGCTGGACGAGCCGCCGCCGGAGATCCTCGACCAGGTCGGCGCCGCGGCGCGGGCGCTCGCCGTCCGGGGGGCCACGGGGTACGGGGCCACGCGCCCCGAGGAGGACCCCGGCCTGCCCCCGCCGCCCCGGCAGCCGCCGGGCCCGGGGCTGCCCGACGGGCGCGGCTACGGCATCCGCCTGGGGCTGTCGGAGGTCAAGGGCATCACCGACGCCGAGGTACGGCGCATCGTCGCCGGCCGGCCGTACCACGCGCTGTCCGACTTCTGGCACCGCGCGGCGCCCAGCCGCCCGGTGGTGGAGCGGCTGGTCGTGGCCGGCGCGTTCGACGATCTCTACGGCCTGTCGTCCAGCGTGCCCGGGCGGCGCCGCTCCCGGGTCACCCGCCGGGACCTGCTGATCCAGGTGGCGGAGCTCGACGTCTGGTCCCGGTCGGTCGCCCGCGGGCGCCGGGCCCGGGGCGGCGCCCGGTCGCGGGCGGCGGCTCCCCTGGGCACGCGGCCGGCGACGGTCGAGGACGGCCTCGTCGACCCGCGGGCCCGCGCGCGCGCCCAGGCGCAGGGCACCCGCAGCCCGGTGACCGGCGCCGTGAGCCCGGGGGGCGTGGCGACGGGTCCGCCCCCGGAGCAGGTCCAGCTGGCGCTCGACCTCGGGGACGCCCCGGACCAGGTCCGGCCGTCCGGGCTGCCGGAGATGACGGACGCCGAACTGGTCCGCGCCGAGCTGGACGTGCTGGGCCTCGACGTCAGCCGGCACGTCGTCGACTTCTACGAGCCCTTCCTCGCGGCCCTCGGCGCCACCCGGGCGAGGGACCTGCTGGGCTGCCGCAGTGGCCAGCAGGTCGTCGTGGCGGGGGTGAAGGTCGCGACGCAGACCCCACCCATCCGCTCGGGTCGCCGGGTGGTCTTCGTGACGCTCGACGACGCGACGGGCCCGGTGGACGCCACCTTCTTCGAGGACGCGCAGGTCGGCTACGCCACGACGCTCTTCCACTCCTGGCTGCTGGTGATCCGGGGGACCGTCCGCCGCACCGGCCCGCGCGGGGTCTCGCTCCTGGCGCAGGGCGCCTGGCAGCTGCCGGAGCTGCGGACGCTGTGGGAGGCCGCGGGGATGGACGCCGTCTCCCACGCCATGACCGGCCCGCAGCTCGGGTCGCTGGTGCCGGAGCTCGCCGCGGCCGGCGCGGCGGCCAGCCGGTCGACGCGGCCCGTGGCGGTGCCGCCGCCGACCGGGTCGGAGGCCGCGGGGGTGGGCGGGGGCGCGCTGCTGCACCCGACCGGGTTCCTGCAGTCGCCCTACGCGGACATCAAGCCGTCCGGCGGGGACGCCCGCAGTGCCCCCCGGCGGCTCTGGCACTCCAGCCCGGGCAGTTCCGGTGGCTGAGCCGCGGGGCCGCCGCCGCACGGCGCGGACACGGCGGGGGGCGGCTCGCTACGCTGCCCGCAGGGGACAGGCGACGACAGGACGGGGACCGTGGCCGGGCAGACAGGATCGACGGGCGCCGCGTTCCGTCCCGGCGTCCTGCGTTCCGTGCTCATGGCGGAGCTGGACCGCCTCGGCAGCGGCCTCACCGTCGTCGACATCGGCGGCGGCAGCGGCGGGTTCGCCGTCCCGCTGGCCGCGCTCGGGCACCACGTCACCGTCATCGACCCCAGCCCGGATGCCCTCGCGGCCCTGCGCCGCCGCGCCGCCGAGCGCGGGGAGCTCCCGGGCAGCGTCACCGCCGTCCAGGGGGACGTCACCGACCTGGCGGCCATCGCCGGGGACGGCAAGCTCGACCTGGTCCTGTGCCACAGCGTGCTCGAGGTCGTCGACGACCCGGCCGTCGCCCTGGCCGGGGTGGCGGCGGCCGTCCGTCCCGGGGGGAGCGTCAGCCTGCTGGCCGCCAACCGCTGCGCCACGGTCCTGGCCCGCGCCCTGGCCGGCCGGTTCACCGAGGCCGAGCATGCGGCGCTCGACCCGGCCGGCCGGTGGGGGGACGGGGACGCCGTGCTGCGCCGGTTCGACATCGCGGAGCTCACCGCGCTCGCCGTCGGCGCCGGGCTGCAGGTGGCGGCGGTCCACGGCATCCGGGTGCTCAGCGACCTCGTCGCCGGGTCCTGCGTGGACTCCGACACCGGCGCTGCGGCGCTGGAGCGCCTGGAGCTCGCCCTCGCGGAGCGGTCGCCCTACCGGGACATCGCCGCGACCCTGCACGTGCTCGCCCGCCGGGGCTGACCCGGCGCCCCCGGCCGGGGGGCTGCAGTGACCAGCCCGCTCGGGCCGGCCATCCTGCACGTCGACATGGACGCCTTCTACGCGGCCGTAGCGGTCCTGCACCGCCCCGAGCTGCGGGGGGAGCCGGTCATCGTCGGCGGCAGCGGCAGCCGCGGGGTGGTGCTCTCCGCGAGTTACGAGGCCCGGCAGTTCGGGGTGCGCAGCGCCATGCCCGTGATGCGCGCGCGCCGGCTGTGCCCGCAGGCCGTGATGGTGGCGCCGGACCCCGACAGCTACGCCCGGATCTCGGCCGGGGTGATGGCGATCTTCCGCGAGATCACGCCGCTCGTGGAGCCGCTGTCGCTCGACGAGGCGTTCCTCGACGTCCGTGGCGCCCGGCTGCGCCTGGGGGACCCCGTCTCGGTCGCCCGGCTGATCCGCGCCCGGGTCCTCGACGAGCAGGGGCTCACCTGCTCCGTGGGGATCGCCGGCACCAAGTTCGTCGCCAAGATCGCCTCGGCGTGGTGCAAGCCCGACGGTCTGCTGGTCGTCGGGGACGCCGACGTGGTCGGTTTCCTGCACCCGCTGCCGGTCACCGCCCTGTGGGGCGTGGGCGCGAAGACGGCGGAGCAGCTTGCGCGGCTGGGGCTGCACACAGTCGGGGACATCGCTCAGGTGCCGGAGGCGACGCTGCGGCGGGCGCTCGGGAACGCGGCCGGCAGCTCCCTGGCGGCGCTGTCCTGGGGCCGCGACGACCGGCGGGTCGTCCCCACGGAGCCGGACCGCAGCGTGGGCGCCGAGCGCACCTTCGCGAGCGACGTCGACGACCCGGCCCGCATCCGGCGCGAGCTGCTGCGGCTGTCCGACGACACCGCCGCGCGGCTGCGCGGCCGCGCGCTACTGGGGCGGACCGTCACGATCAAGGTGCGGTTCGCGGACTTCACGACGCTCACCCGCAGCCGGACGCTCCCGATCCCCACCGATGTCGGGCGGGACGTCTACACCACCGCGGTCGCGCTCTTCGAGGGCCTGGGGCTGCAGCGGGCCCGGCTGCGCCTCGTCGGTGTGCGGGTCGAGGGGCTGGTCCCCGCCGCGGAGCAGCCGGTGCAGCTCCGGCTCGGCGACCGCCCGCTGGGCTGGCGGGAGGCGGAGCGGGCCGTGGATCGGGCATGGCGCCGGTTCGGGTCCGGCGCTGTGCGTCCCGCGGCCCTCGTGACGGTCACCCTCCCCGGCATCCCGGCCGCCGAACCCCCCGGTCACCGGGACCGGACATGAGCCCGCCGTTCCTCCGAGGGGGCGGTTCCGTCGCACCGGCTTTCGCCGGCGCGGGTGGCTCCGTATCCTGGGATGGGGCGGACGACCGTTCCCACACCTGCAGGAGCGGGGAGGAGCATCGTGCCTCTGTCGGAGCACGAGCAGCGCCTGCTCGACGCCATCGAGCAAGGGCTGTACGCCGAGGATCCGAAGCTCGCGACGAGCTTCCGGTCCAGTACCGTCCGCGGTCGCCTGCTGCGCCGTGTCCTGCTGCTCGCCCTGCTCGTGGTCCTGGGTCTGGTGCTGTTGGTGGTCGGCGTCCTCTCGTCGAACATCGCGCTCAGCTGCGTCGGCTTCGCCGCCATGTTCCTCGGCGCCGTGCTCATCGCCTCCGCGCTCCGCCGTCCCCGCCTCGCCACGGCCCCACCGGCCGGGCGGCCGCGCGGCCGGGCGGCCCGCCGCGGCAGCTGGACCCAGCGCGCGGAGGAGCGGTTCCGCCGCCGCATCGAGGGCCCGCAGGACTAGCGGGTCCACCGCCCGATCCGCCGGCGCAGCCCCTGCGCCGTCGCCTGCGGATCCACCGGGAAGAGCCGCTCGCGCAGCCGTCCGCCGCGGGGTGCCGCCGCAATCAGCCCCGTCATCACCCGGGCGTAGTCGGACGCGACACGCTCCCGCCGGCCGGCGTCGCCCCCCGCCCGGCCGTACGTGACCGCCTCGACGTCCGCCGTCAGCCGGGCGAGCGCCTCCTGCGCCGGGAGTGCCCCCGGCGGGAGCGCCCGACCCACCAGGCGGGCCGTCGCCCGCGGCGTGCGGGCCGCGCCGCGGGGCTGCACGCCGTGCAGGAGGGCGAACCGGTCGAGCAGCTCCTCCCACGCCCCGAGCGCCACCTGCCCGGCGTCCGGGCCGGCGAGCCGCCGCCGACGACGCAGGGCCGCCGCACCGGCCGGCGAGGCGGCCAACCCCCCGCCGAGCAGGAGTACCAGGAAGGTCGGCCCGACCCAGCCGGGCAGGCTGCCCGAACCCCCACCCGACTGCGCGTGCACGGGCCGGGGGGCGGGCGTCGGCGTCGCCGGGGCCGAGGGGCCGGCCGTCGGCGCCGGGACGGGCGACGCGACCGGCGTCGGGGCGGTGGCCGGGGGTGCGGTGGCGTCCGACTCGGTGTACGCCGGGGGCGTCACGCCGCCGTCGGCGCGCGGCGTGGGCTCGAAGCGCACCCACCCGGCCGCGCCCAGCCACACCTCCGGCCAGGCGTGGGCGTCGTTGGTGGTCACCCGGTACGTGCCGTCGGACTGCAGCGTCCCTGCGGTGAAACCGACGGCCACCCGGGCGGGGATCCCCATGGCGCGCAGCAGGACGACAGCTCCGGACGCGAACTGCTCGCAGTAGCCCCGGCGGGACGTCAGCAGGAAGCTCTGCAGGCCGGGCAGGCCCGCCGCGACAGGGGCGTTGATGTCGTAGTGGAAGGCGCCGGAGGTGAAGAACCGCTGCACCGCGACCGCCGCGTCGAAGTCGGTGGTGGTCCCCGCCCGCAGCTGCGTCGCCAGGCGGCTGAGGGCCACCGGCAGCGGGGGCAGCACGAGGTCGGGCGCCAGGCCGGCCTGGGCGATCTCCTGCGGGCCCGGGTGGGGGACGGAGCGCAGCAGCGCGGCCGTCGGGTCCGCGACCTGCGAGACGGCCGCCCAGCTCAGCCCCTCCGTGTCGCTGCGGGTGGAGAACACCGTCGAGGTGCTCTGCGCGAACCGCCAGTCGCCCTCGACCGACACCCGGCTGACCGCGTAGGGGAGCGCCAGGTAGGGCTCGGCGAAGTCGGCGGCCCCCGCGATCCGGGCCGACACGGCCGTGGTCGGCACCCCCGCGGGGGCGACGGCGGGCAGCCCCCCGTGCGAGACGCGGTCCGCGACGGTGGCGTGGAGGTCGACGAGCGTGAACGAGTTCCCGTCGAAGGTGTCGAGCGCGGTGAGCCGGAGGTACTCCGGCCGCGTCGTCCGCACGGTCATGACGTCACGGGACGCCGGGTCGTGCAGCGACTGCTCGATGGAGACCAGGGGTGGGACGACCGTGAGGCGCGACGGGCCGGACGGCGACCGCAGGTCCACCTGCTGCAGCGTCCCGAGCGGCAGGACCGCCACGACCACCAGCGTCAGGACGACCGCGGCCACGCCCACTGCGCCGGCGGCGACGGCTTCCCGCGAGCCGGGCGCGGCGCCCACCGCGTCCTGCCGCCCCGGTAGGCGCAGGACCAGCAGCAGTGCCGCTGCCACCGCCACGAACGAGGGCACACCGATCCCCGAGGGGGCCACCAGCGACGGGACCGCCACCAGGGCGCCGAGCGGCACGAGGCCCCACAGCGGTCGTCGGGCGGCGGCCGCCAGCTGCGTCAGCAGGGTGGTGAGACCGACGCCCGCGGCGACCAGCAGCGCGAGCCCGGGCAGCACCGGGACGGGTGCCCGCAGGGTGCGGACCGCCTGCTGGGCCTGCCGCAGCCCGGCGCCGAGGTCGCCGGGGGTGGCGGACCCCGGGAAGAGCCGGCCCGGGAGGCCGCCGGGCGCGACCGTGGCCGCCAGCACCAGGAGCGCGAGGACCAGGGAGACCAGCGCGGCCGTCCGCCGGCCGCCCGGCAGGCGGTCGGCGAACCACCACGGCGCGGAGACCGCCGTCGCCGCCGCCAGCGCGACGGCGAACCAGCTGCCGCCCGAGAACAGCGGGTGCAGGGCCACCGCGGCCAGGCAGGCTGCGAGCCACGCCCGGGTGGCCGTGGCGACGGTGGCGGTGCGGCCGACCGGCCGCCGGTGTCCGGCCGGGC
>JAOPWU010000253.1 GCA_025965515.1 Mycobacterium sp. | reverse complement strand
GCGTCGGGTCGCGGCCCTCCTCGCGCTCCACCTCCCGGTCGATCGCCTCGTCCACCGCGTCCTGCAGCGCCTCCGGCTGGTCGGGGTCGGGGACGTCCTCGTTGCCGTGCAGCACCCTCGCGGCGGCGTTGATGCTGGCCACGATCGGCACGCCGAAGATCGCGCCGGGGATGCCCGCGATGACCGACGCGGCCACCAGGGTCAGCGCGATCGCCATCGGGTGCAGCTTCACGTGCCGGCCGACGATGAGCGGCTGCAGCAGGTGGCCCTCGATCTGGTTCTCGACGACCAGGACGATGAGCACGACGACCGCGGCGGTCGGCCCGTTCGTCACCAGCGTGACGAGCAGCGCGAGGCCGCCGAACAGCACGATCCCGATGATCGGGATCAGGCCCCCGATGAAGATCAGCACGGCCAATGGCGCCACCAGCGGCACGCCGAGGATGGCCAGCGTCGCGCCCATGGCCACGCCGTGGAACAGCCCGACGAGGAACGTCCCGGTGATGTAGCCGGTGAGGGTGGCCCACATGCTGCTGCCCACGGCGTCGACGCGGAGCCGCTGCCGCTTGCTGAACAGCCCGGTG
Source organism: Mycobacterium sp. (assembly GCA_025965515.1). Taxonomy (GTDB): domain Bacteria; phylum Actinomycetota; class Actinomycetes; order RYN-182; family RYN-182; genus RYN-182. Next base: position 15,300 of record JAOPWU010000253.1, on the reverse strand, counting down.
ATCCACTCCCAGATGCGGTCGCCGTCGATGAGCAGGAAGATCGTCAGGAAGAACGTCAGGACGATCCCGGTCGCGGCGTCGAACACCGTCCGACCGGCGGACACCACGCCGGACAGGATCGTCGACTGCTGGTTCTGCAGGAAGCTGACGAACTGGTTGCCGACGTTGTCGACGGACTTGCGCTGGAGCTTCAGCGGCCCGGTGACCAGCCAGTCCTGCGTCCTCGTCACGAGCGTGTTGACCTGCTCCACCAGCGCCGGGTACTCGGCCACGGCGCGGTTCACCACGTAGGTCCCCACGCCCCCCAGCACGGCGACGGCGACGATGACGGTCAGCAGCGCGGCCGCCCCGCGGGGGACCCCCCAGCGCCGCAGCCGGGCGTGCAGCGGGTTGAGCAGCGCCCGCATGAGGATCGCCGTGAACAGCGGCAGGACGGCCAGCTCGAGCTTCTTGGCCAGCATCCCCAGCAGCGTCACGCCCGCCGCGATGACGAGGATCCGCCAGGTCCAGCCGGCGGAGGCGAGGAGCCCCTCGGGCACGCCCTCCTGCTTCGCCCGCGCCACGAGCTCGGGGTTGGGCGGCAGCATCATGTGCGCGGTGGGCTCGGGCGTCGCGGGCCGGGATATGCGTTCCGCAATGCGGCGACGGGTGCGGGTCGGAGCCATGCGCGGGACGTACCCCCCTCTGACCGGTCCCGCACCAAGATCACGAAGCGGGTTACCAGCGGCTCAGCTCCCGCGCGAGGGACCGCCCGGGTGCGGTAGACAGGGCACCGGGCAGGCCCGAAGGGGGAGCCGACGTGACCGACGCACCGTACCGGGCCGGGTCTTCGGACGCGCTGGTGATCGACGACGTGAGCAAGCGGTACGGCCGCCAGGTGGCCCTGGACCACCTGAGCTTCGAGGTGCGGGCCGGCGAGATCTTCGGGTTCGTCGGCAGCAACGGGGCCGGCAAGACCACCACGATGCGCATCGCGCTCGGCGTGCTGGCCGCGGACGCGGGGCGGGTCACCTGGCGCGGCGAGCCGGTGACGCTCGCGACCCGGCGCCGCATCGGCTACATGCCGGAGGAGCGCGGGCTCTACCCGACGATGCGTGTCGGCGAGCAGCTCCGGTACTTCGCGCAGCTGCACGGCGTGGGCCGCGCCCGGTCCGCCGAGGCGGTCACGCGGTGGCTGACCCGGCTGGGGGTCGAGGAGCGCCGCAACGACACGGTGCACGCGCTGAGCCTCGGGAACCAGCAGCGGGTGCAGCTCGCCGCAGCACTGGTGCACGACCCCGAGGTCCTGGTGCTCGACGAGCCGTTCTCCGGCCTGGACCCGGTGGCCGTCGACGTGATGAGCCAGGTCCTGCGGGACAAGGCCGCGGCGGGGGTGCCGGTGATCTTCTCGAGCCACCAGCTGGAGCTGGTCGAGCGGCTCTGCGACCGGGTGGGCATCGTGCAGCGCGGCCGGATGGTCGCCTGCGGCACGGTCGACGAGCTGCGGGGCACCGCGCCGCGGCGGCTGCTGGTGGACGCGCCCGCGGCGCCGCCGGGCTGGGCCGACGGCCTGCCCGGGGTCGTGGGCAGCGCGCGCCGGGGCTCCGCCACGCTGCTGGGGGTGACCCCCGACGTGGACGACCAGCTGCTCCTGCGCGCCGCCCTGGCCGAGAGCCCGGTGCACGCGTTCACCTGGGAGCGGCCCTCGCTCGTGGAGCTGTTCCGCTCGGTCGTCACGGCCCCGGGCGCCGCGCCCGCCCCGGCCGCCGGACAGCCGGCCGGAGCCCGCGCATGACCGCGCCGGAGCCCCGCACGCTGTCCTCGTGGGCCGCGATCGGGCTGGTGGCCCGCCGCGAGGTCACGGTCCGGGCCCGGTCCAAGGCCTTCCTCGTGACGCTGGCGATCCTGCTGGTGGGCGTCGTGGCGACGCCGCTGATCCTCTCCGTGACCCATGGCTCGACGCCCGCCGCCACCGTCGGCGTCACGGGCGCGGTGACCGGCGAGGCGGAGGCGATCCGCTCGGCCGGGCGGGCGGTCGGGCAGACCCTGTCCGTGCGGACGGTCCCCGACCGGGCCACCGGCGAGCGGGAGGTGCGCTCCGGCGCGCTGGACGCGCTGGTGGCCGGCTCCGCCCCCGCCGGGAGCCCCCCGGGGACCCTGGCCGTGGTCGTCCAGCGCAGCCTCTCCCCCGGGCTCGCGAACGCGTTCGCCGTGCTGGCGCGGCAGCAGGCCCTCGACGCACAGCTGCGGCAGGCGGGCGCCGACCCGGCCGCCGTCGCCCGCAGCATCGACGCGGCGGGGGTCGCGGTGCAGGCGTTGTCGCCGCCGCGGACCTACCGCGGCGACCGGCTGGTCCTCGGGATCGTGGTCGGCGTCCTGATCTACCTCAGCGTCCTGAGCTACGGCCAGGTGGTGGCGCAGAGCGTCGTCGAGGAGAAGACCAGCCGCGTCGTCGAGCTGCTGCTGTCGACGCTGCGCCCGTGGCAGCTGATGGCCGGGAAGGTGCTCGGCGTCGGGCTGCTGGGGCTGGGGCAGAACGTGCTGCTCGCGGTGGCGGGCGGGACCGCCGCCGTGGCGACCGGCGTCCTCAGCCTCTCGATCGGCGGGGCCGCCGGCGTCCTCGGACTGGGGCTGCTCTGGTACGTCGTCGGCTTCTTCACGTTCGCGCTGCTGTTCGCCGCGATCGGGGCGCTGGTGAGCCGGCAGGAAGAGGTCGGGGGCGCCGTCAGCCCCCTGCTGATGATCATCATCGTGCCGTACGTGCTGGCCGTGTCGATCCTGCCGAACAACCCCGGCAGCCCCCTCGTCGCCGTGCTGTCCGTGGTGCCGTTCGCCTCCCCGATGACGATGCCCGAGCGCATCGCCATCGGGTCGGCGTCCGCCTGGCAGGTGGTGCTGGCGTTCGCGCTGGCCGTGGTCGCGGCCGTCGCGGTCGTGCGGATCACCGGCCGGATCTACGGCAACGCCGTGCTGCGCAGCGGGGCGCGGGTCAGGCTGAGGGACGCGCTGCGGCCGCAGTGACCAGGGCCCGGGCCCGGGCCGCGACCGCCCCGATCACCACGACCGCGGGCGGGCGCACGCCCTCCCGGACGACGGCCTCGTCGGCGTCCGCCAGCGTCGCGGCGATGGTGCGGCGGGCGTGGTCCTCGACGATCGCGACGGGCGTGTCCAGCGGCAGGCCGCCGTCGGCCAGCGCCGCGGCGATCGCGCCCAGGTTCTGGACGGCCATGAGCAGCACGAGCGTGCCGCCGGTCCGGGCCAGCGCGGCCCAGTCCAGCTCGGAGCGGGGGTCGCCCGGCGGGACGTGGCCGCTGGCGACGGTGAACGCCTGCGCGAGGCCGCGGTGGGTGACGGGGACGCCCGCGAGCCCCGGCACGGCGATGGCGCTGGTGACGCCGGGAACCACCTCGACCGTAATGCCGGCGGCGACGCAGGCGTCGAGCTCCTCGCCGCCCCGGCCGAGCACGTAGGGGTCGCCGCCCTTCAGCCGCACCACCCGGCGGCCTGCCAGGGCGTGCCGGACCAGGTGCTCGTTGATCTCCTCCTGCGGCATGGCGCGGCCCCGCGGGGTCTTGCCGGCGTCGATGACCTCGACGTCCAGGCCGGCCAGCGCGGCGAGCGGGGCCAGCCGGTCGGCCACGACGACGTCGGCCTGCAGCAGCAGCTCCCGCCCCCGAACGGTCAGCAGCCCCGGGTCGCCGGGGCCACCGCCGACGAGGGCGACGTGGCCGACGGCGAGCGGGTCGCGCGGCGCGGGGGCTGCGCGGCGGACCGGGAGGCAGAGGACGTGCGCCTCGGCGGCGAGCCGGGTGACGGCGGCGTCCGCGTCCTCGTCGGCGCACGGGTGGACCAGCCAGGCGGCGCGCACATCGGCGTCGGTGGGCACACGGCGGAGCAGGGTGACGAGGCCCCGGTCGGCGAGGTCCGCCAGCGCCGCCGTGACCTCCGGCGCCGCAACCGTGACGACGGCCCCGGCCCGGCGCAGCGCCTCGACCGTCGCGAGCGCCCGGGCGCCGGCCCCGGCGACGAGGACGGGGCGCCCGGCCACCGGCAGGTCGACGGAGTAGCTCACGCGGGGAGTCTCCCATCCGGCGGGAGAGCGGCTTCCGCGCCCAGCGCCGCCAGCAGCGCCCCGCCCGCCGCCGCGTCCCGCACGGCCACCCGCAGGTAGTCCGGCCCCAGGCCGGGGAACGTGTCCCCGCGCCGCACGGCGATCCCCGCCGCCCGCAGCCGCTCCCGCACCCCGGCCGCGCCCGGCAGCCGCAGCAGCAGGAACGGCCCGGCCGCCGGCTCCACCACCTCGGCGCCGAGCTCGCGCAGCCCGGCGGCAAGCGCGTGCCGCACCGGCGCGAGCCCCGCGGCCCACACCGCCGCCTCGCCCACCGCCGCCGGGCCGCTGCACAGCTCGGCCGCGACCAGCGCGGGCGTCGACACCGACCAGAGCGGCTGCGCGGCCCGCAGCCGCTCCACCAGCCCCGCGGCCGCCAGCACGTACCCCACCCGCAGCCCCGCCAGCCCCCACGTCTTCGTCAGGCTGCGGACCACCACCAGCCCGGGCAGGTCCGCCCGCCCGGCGAGGCTCTCCGCCTCCCCGGGCACCGCGTCGGCGAACGCCTCGTCGACCACCAGCACCCGGCCGGGCCGGGCCAGCGCCGCCAGCGCGGCCGCCGGGTGCAGCACCGACGTGGGGTTCGTCGGGTTTCCGACGACGACCAGGTCGGCGTCGTCCGGCACGGCCGCCGGGTCCAGCGCGAACGGCCACGGCAGCAGCACCCGCTCCACCGCGTGCCCCGCCGCCCGCAGCGCCTGCTCCGGCTCCGTGAACTGCGGGTGCACCACCACGGCCCGCCGCGGCGCCAGCGCCCGCGCCAGCAGCACGAACGCCTCGGCCGCCCCGTTCGTCAGCAGCACCTCGCCCGGCGCCCGGCCGTGCCGCCGGGCCACCGCCGCGGTCGCCGCCGTCGCATCGGGGTAGCGCGCCAGGTCCGCCACCGACGCCCGCAGCGCCGCGGCCAGCCAGTCCGGCGGCCCGGGCCGCACGTTCACGGCCAGGTCGAGCAGGCCGGGCGCCGCCTCGACGTCGCCGTGGTGGGCGAGGTCGACACCCTCAGTGGGCATGCGTGTGGTCGTGGTGGTGATGCCCGTGCGGGTCGGTCGGGTCGTCCGGGTGGTCGTGCGGCGTCTGCGGCGACCCCACCCGGTCGGCGAACCCGGGCAGTGACACCCGGTACAGGCAGGTGTCGCAGTTCATCCGCACGTCGCCGCCGACGACCTCGGCGTAGCGCTCCAGCACCACGTCGGCGAGCGCGTCGCAGTCCCCGATGAGGTCGGCCTCGCGCACCTCGACGTCCGGGTGCTCCGCCGCCCAGGCCCGCGCCTGCGCGACCAGCCGGTCCGGCAGCACGCCGGCGAACAGGAAGTACGGCAGCACCACGACCCGTCGCGCGCCGAGCAGCCGGCAGCGCTCCAGCCCCTGCGCCACGTCCGGCCACGCCAGGGAGACGAAGGCCGGCTCGACGAACGCCAGGCCGCGGCCCTCCCAGAGCAGCCGGGCGACCTTCGCGACGTCGGCGTTCGCGTCGGGGTCCGTCGTCCCCCGCCCCACCAGCAGGACGGCGGTGTCGCCGCGGTCCGCCGGGTCCAGCACGGCGTCGAGCCGCTCCTGCAGCAGCGACAGGATCGTGGCGTGCGGCCACAGCGGCCGGCCGTACCGGTAGGTGATGCCGGGGTTGCGCAGCTGCTCGCGGTGCAGCGCGGCGGGGATGTCGCCCTTGCTGTGCCCGGCGCCGACCAGCACCAGCGGCACGGCGACGAACCGCCGGTGCCCCTGCGCCACCAGCCCGGCGACGGCATCGGTCAGCGGCGGCGGGGCCAGCTCGATGAAGCCGCCCCCGACCGCCGGCAGGTGCGGCGCCCGGGTGCGGACCCGGTCGACCAGCGCCAGGAAGCCGTCGACGCCGGCCCGGCTACGCGTGCCGTGCCCGACGACGAGCAGGGCGGGCTGCTCGGTCACGCCGTCGCCCCGGCCGCAGCCGGCGCCGGGTCACCCAGCGGGTCGCCGTACAGCAGCGCGTTGAGCGCGGCGCTGGCGACGGCCGAGCCGCCCTTCTCGCTGACGTTGCTCACGGCGGGCAGGCCCGAGTTCCGCAGCGCGAGCTTGCTCTCGGCCGCGCCGACGAACCCCACCGGCAGGCCGATGACCAGCGCGGGCCGCGCCCGCTCCCCCAGCGTGAGGAGGTGCTCCAGTGCGGTCGGCGCGCAGCCGACCACCCACACCGCGCCGGCCCCGACCTCGTCGAGCGCCAGCTCCACCGCGGCGGCGGAGCGCGTCAGCCCGCGCTCGGCCGCCAGCTCCGCGGCCCGCGGGTCCCGGATTCGGCAGGTCACGGGGCGGCTGGTGATCCCCGCGGCGACCATCTCGACGTCGGCGACGACCGGCGCGCCGGCCGCCAGCGCGCGGGCGGCTGCGGCCAGCGTGCCCTCGTCGCAGACCAGCTCGTCGGCGTACGCCAGGTCCGCGGAGGCGTGCACGACCCGCTCGGTGACCGCGCGCGTCCAGTACGGCAGCGCGCTGGTGTCCCGGCGGTGACGCAGGCGGCGGAACGACTCCGCCTCGATGGGGTGGACCGTGCGCATCATCGCGCCCCTTCTCTCGTGCCGAGCCGGAAGTACGACGGGTCCGGCCCGGGCTCCCCCGCGAGCCGCAGCGCGTCCGCGGGGCAGATCTCGATGCAGTCCCCGCACCCGGTGCACGCGGCGGTGACCACCGGCCGGCCGGGGCCCGGGAGCAGGGCCCGCTCGGGGCAGTGCAGCAGGCAGCCGCCGCAGCAGGTGCAGTGGTCCAGCACCTCCAGCAGCGGCACCGTCGCCCCCGTCGTCAGGCCGACCAACGGTACCCGCGGGGCGTGACCATCCGGCCGGCGAGCGCGCGGGTGGCGCGGTTGCCGACCACGACCACGGTGGTCATGTCGACGGTGGTGACGTCGAGCTCCGCGAGGCTCGTGACGGTCACCCGCTCGTCCGGGCGGCTGGCGCCGTGGACCACGCCGACGGGCGTCTCCGGGTCGCGGTGCTGCGCCAGCAGCTCCAACGCGCGGGGCAGCTGCCAGTCCCGGCCGCGGCTGCGCGGGTTGTAGAACGTGACGACGAAGTCGCCCTCCGCGGCGGCGCGGACCCGCGCCTCGATGACCTCCCACGGCGTGTGCAGGTCGGACAGGCTCACCGAGCAGTGGTCGTGGCCCAGCGGCGCGCCCAGCAGCGACGCCGCCGCCATCGCGGCCGTGACACCGGGGACGCCGACGACGTCGATCTCCGCGGCCCGCTCGCCGGCCTGCTGCAGCGCCGGGGACGCCATCGCGTAGACGCCCGCGTCGCCGCTGCCGATGAGCGCCACGGCGCCGCCGGCCACCGCCTGGGCGACCGCGTCGCCGGCCCGCTGCTCCTCCGCGCCGAGCCCGGACACCCGCAGCTCGACGCCGGCGGGGATCAGGTCGCGGACCTGGTCGACGTACTGGTCGAGCCCGACGACCACCGCGGCACGGCGCAGCTCAGCTGCGGCGCGCGGCGTCAGCAGATCGCGGGCGCCGGGCCCCAGGCCGACGAGCGCCAGGCGGCCGCGGACCGGGCGACGCACCACGGCGACGGTGGCCATGGCCGACGCAGTCTTGGCGACCAGCAGCTCCCCGCCCCCGGCGAGCGCGGCGGCCTCGGCGACGCTCGGGGTGCCGACGGCCGCGCGGACGACCTCGCTGGGGTTCGGGACCTCGACCGCGGCGAGGATCTCCGCGGGGAGGATCTCGACGGGCCAGCCGCGCTGCGCGGCGGCCGCGAGGATGCCCTCCTCGTCGGCCTTCGCCGCCACGGTCGCGACGGTGACGACGCTCTCCGGCGCCAGGCCGGCGGCCGCGAGCGCGCCGTCGACCAGCGCGCCCACCTCCTCGGCGGTCACCCCGCGGCTGGAACCGATCCCCACCACGAGCGACGGCGGCCGCACCACGGCGCGGACACCGACGGCCTCGGGCAGGACCTGGTCGGTCACCACGACCTTGGGCGCCCCGGCGGGGGCGTCGGCCGCCAGTCCGGCGAGCGCCGGCCACGGGTACCGCCGGTCGGCGATCAGCCGCACGCCCGCCCCGTCCAGCAGCGCCCGGCCGACCGCGGCGACGTCCCCGGACACCGTGGCCCCCCAGGCCTCGGCCCAGGACCCGAGCCCCCACACGGCGGAGACGTCGGAGGCGGTGGTGACGACCGGGTCGGCGCCGAGGACGGTCGCGACCTGCTGGGCGAGCGCGTTGCCGCCACCCTCGTGCCCGCCGAGCACCGCGACGGCGTGCCGGCTGGCCTCGTCGACGCACACGAGCGCGGGGTCGGTGCGCTTGTCCGACAGCAGCGGCGCAGCCAGCCGCACCGCAGCGCCCACCGCCGCGAACGCCACGAGCTGGTCGCAGTCCCGCCACGCGACGACGAAGTCCCCCACCGGGTAGGCGCGGGTCTGCCCGGGCCAGGCGGCGGCCAGCCGCTGCGCCGCGGCGCGTCCCGCCGCGGTCACCGTCACGAGCCCGATCACGTGCCTGCCTCCCGTCGTCCCCAGATCACCGTGACCGGGTTCTCCGCCACCAACCGCACCGCCCCGTCGGGCAGGGTCCCGATCCGGCTCGCCGCCAGCTGGGTGCCGTCCGCCACGTACCCCGCGTCGCGGACGGCCCGCAGCGCCGGGCCGACCCGGTCGATGGCCGCCAGCGCCAGCACGATCCGGGTGGGCCGGGCCGCCAGCGCCGCCTCGATCGCCGCGAGGCTGCCCCCGCCGACGAACACGGCGTCCGGCGGCGGGAGGTGCTCCAGCTGCCGCGGCGCCGTCGCGTCGGCCTCCACGACCCGCACGACGACGCCGTAGGCGGCCGCGTTCTCCCGCGCACGGGCGCACTGGGCCGGGTCGTCGTCGATGGCGACGACGTACGCGCCGAACCGGGCGCACTCCACCGCGACGCTGCCGCTGCCGGTGCCGACGTCCCAGATCACCTGCCCGAGCTGCGGGCCGAGCCGTGCCAGCACCAGCGCCCGGACCTCCGTCTTGGTGATCATGCGGTCGCGGTGCTCGAACTCCTCCTCCGGCAGCGCCCACTGCTCCGGCCCCGCCCGGTGGCCGGCCAGCCACACCGGAGCGGGCTGCCAGCCGGTGGCCGGATCGAGGCTCAGCAGCACGTGCGGGTGCCGCAGCAGCGTCGGGTGCGTCACCTCGATGATCCGCTCGTCGATCGCGCCGAGCCGCTCGCAGGCGACCACCCGGCGGCCGGCCTCCAGCAGTTCGGGAACCAGGTCGACGGCGTCGTCGGTGAGGATCGCGACCTTCGGGTGCACCAGCGCCGCGGCCAGCGCGGGGCGCGCGGCGCGGCCGTGCGCGCTGACCACCAGCGCGTCGTCCCAGGGCAGCCCGATCCGGGCGAAGGCGTGCGCGGCGCTGCTGGCGGCGGGCAGCACCGTGGGCTCCAGCCCCTCGGCGCGGAGCCGCCGCAGGATCCCGAAGAAGCCGGGGTCCCCGCTCGCGAGGACGACGACGTCCCCGTCGTGCGCGGCGATGCGCGGGATCACGGCGTCGAGGTTGCCGATGACCACGCGCTCCGCGTCCTGGGAGATCCGCTGCGTGAAGGCCGCGAGGTGCCGCCGGCCGCCGGCGACCATGCCGGCCGTCGACAGCAGCCGGTCCGCGTCGGGGTGCAGCGTCGGGTGGTCGACACCGATGACGGTGAGTCTCACGCCGCCCACCCGGCGCTGGTGGCGACGCAGCGGTCCCCTGCGAAGTCGACCATCGCGACCTCGACGCGCAGGTCCGGTGCGCCGTCGGCCTCGGCCAGCGAAGCCAGCACCGCCCGCACGCGGTCGCACAGCAGCCGGCCCGCGGCCCCCAGCAGGCCGGTCGTCTCCCACAGCTCGTAGGCGCGCCGCGCGGTGACGGCGGCCGCCACCTCGGCGGCGACGGCCGGGTCGCCACCGGCCTCGGTGGTCAGCTCGCCGAGCATCGCGGTGGGCACCTTCGAGCGGGTGTAGTGCGTCATGACGACGCCGCCGGCGAGCTTCGCGAGCTTGCCCGCCATGCCGACGAACACGACGCGGGACAGGCCCTTCGCGACGGCCTCGTGCACCGCCGCGCCGGTGAAGTCGCCGACCTCCACGAACGCCCCCTCCGGGAGCTGCGGGAGCAGCCGCATCGCGCCCTTCTCCGTCCGCCCGCCCGTGCAGAGCACGATCGTGTCGCCGCCCTGCGCGGCCTGCACCGAGACCGCCTGCACGACGCTCGCCCGCCAGGCCGCGGTCGAGAACGGCCGGACGATCCCCGTGGTGCCGAGGATGCTGATGCCGCCCAGGATGCCGAGCCGCGCGTTCGTCGTCTTGCGGGCCATCTTCTCGCCGCCGGGCACCGACACGGTGGCGAGCACGCCCCGCGCGTCGAGGTCCAGGACCTCCCCGAGCGCCTGCGCGATCATCTGCCGCGGCACCGGGTTGATCGCCGGGCCGCCGACCTGCAGCCCGAGCCCCGGCTTGGTCACGGTGCCGACGCCGTCGCCCGCAGCGAAGCCCACGCCCGGTTCCGCACGCGGGGTCAGCGTCACGGTCAGCACCGCGCCGTGCGTGACGTCCGGGTCATCGCCCGCGTCCTTCACCACGGCGGCCCAGGCGGTGCCGTCCCCGACCCCGCCGTCGGCCACGGGGAAGGACGGCCGCTGCCCGTCGGGCAGCGCACACTCGGTCCGCTCCGGCACCGCACCGGTGGTCAACGCGACCGCCGCGGCCCGCGCCGCCGCGGCCGCGCACGTGCCGGTGGTCCACCCGAAGCGCAGCGCGTTCGGCCGCACCTTCATGGTGCGGGGCAGGTCGGGCTCCCGGACCGCGGGCACGCTCGCGCCGCCCGGCCCCGCGGGGGGACCGGGCTCGGCGGGGGCGCCCGGGGACGTCACGACCGGCTCACGCCTTCGTGCCCCGCAGCTGCGCCCGCGCGCCGCGCTCCGCCCGGCGGTACCCGTGGAAGTGCCCCGGGTGGTACAGGTGGCTGCGCACGCCGCCGGCGGTCAGGGCCGGGCCGACGAGGAACAGCGTGTGCTTCCAGAGCTTGTGCTCCTTCACCGTGGCCTCCAGCGTCCCGACGGTGCACCACAGCACCAGCTCGTCGGGCCACGTCGCCTGGAACGCGACGACCACGGGGGTCTCGTCGTCGTAGCCGCCGGCCTTCAGCTCGTCGACCAGCTGGCCGGACCGCGCGGCGGACAGGTAGATCGCCATGGTGGTGCCGTGCTCGGCGAACCGGGCGATGGTCTCCTTCTCGGGCATGGGCGTCTTGCCGCCGCCCATGCGGGTGAGGATGACCGACTGCCCGACCTCGGGGATCGTCAGCTCGCGCTGCACGATCGCCGCGATCGCCGTGAAGGCGGAGACGCCCGGCACGATCTCGACCTCGAGGCCGAGCTCGCGGCAGCGCTCCAGCTGCTCCTGCACCGCGCCCCAGAGCGCCGGGTCGCCGGAGTGCACCCGGGCCACGTGCAGCCCCTCCGCAGCCGCCCGCTCGTAGACCGGCAGCAGCGCCTCCAGCGAGAGGGACGCCGACTCCAGCACCTCCGCGTCGGGCCGCACGTCGGCCAGCACGTCGGGGTGCACCAGGCTCTTCGCCCAGACGACGATGTCCGCGGCCGCGAGCACGCGGGCGCCCCGGACAGTGATGAGATCGGCGGCGCCGGGACCGGCTCCGACGAACGTGACGCGTCCGCTCACAGGCGGCCTCCTCGGGTGGGGCGCCGCGGGGTGACGGCGAGGGTGGCGAAGTAGGGGGCGGCGGCGATGTCGCCGCCCGCCTGGAGGACCTGGTCGGCGGTGCCGAGACCGGCGCCCAGCACCGCGTCGTCGCGGCGGCCCGCGGCGTCGAGGGCCGCGAGCGCCTCCGGCAGCCGGCGGCCCGTCTTGTAGGCGACGACCGTGTCGGCCGCGTCCAGCGCGCGGGCGAACACCTCCGGCCCGGCGGTGAGCGGCACGAGCATCAGCGTCTCGGTGCCCTCGACCAGCGTGATGCCGGCCCGGGAGGCGAGATCCGCCAGCGCCATCACGCCGGGGACCGTGTCGACCCGGACATCGGGCCGGGCCGCGGTGACCGTCTGCGCGAGGTACCCGAAGGTCGAGTAGATCGCCGGGTCGCCGAGCGTCGCGAACGCGACCGTGGCGTGGGCGTCGAGCAGCGCGCCGACCGCGGCGGCCGCCGCGTCCCAGGCGGCCTCGCGGGCCTCGCCGGGACCGCGCCCCCCGGCCGGGGCGGTGAGCGCGAAGACCACCCGCCGGACCTTCTCCGGCTGCGTGTACCGCGCGACGACGGTCTCGGCACGACCCCGCTCGGCGAGGTCGGCGACGGGCACCACGACGATGTCCGCCTCGGCCAGCTCCCGGGCGGCCTTCACGGTGACGAGCTCGGGGTCGCCAGGGCCGACGCCGATCCCGACGAGGCGCGCGCTCACGCCGGCACCCGCCGGGTGGCGAACGCCGCGGCGGCGGCGACGAGGCGGCGGGACGCGGCCGGGACGGCAGCGGGATGCACGTGCAGGTAACTGGCGTGCAGCGAGGCGGACGCGAACCCCTCGACCCGCTCCCCGACGCGCCAGGCGGCCGGTGTGCCCGCCGCGGGGTCCGTGACGGTGCGGTGGAACTCGTGGGCGGGCACGACGTCCCCGGCCCGGTGCAGCAGGTTGTCCGCGGCCGCCGTGGCGGTCCGGTACCCGAGCGTCAGCTTCGGCGCCATCCGCCCGTCGGCGGGCAGCGCGCCGCACATGGGCGCGCCGTCCAGGGTGCGGGCGAGCCACAGGAGCCCGGCGCACTCCGCGGCCACCGGCATCCCGGCGGCGACCGCCGCGGCCACCTGGTCGCGCAGCACCGTGTTGGCCGCCAGCGCGGCGGCGTGGACCTCCGGGAACCCGCCGCCGACCACCAGCGCACCGGCGTCGGCCGGGAGCGGGTCCACCAGCGGGTCGACCACCACGACGTCGGCCCCCGCGGCCGTCAGCAGCTCGGCCTGCTCGGCGTAGGAGAACGTGAAGGCGGGGCCGCCGGCGACCGCGACGACGGGCCGGCCGGGTACGGGCCCGCCGACCGCGGCGATCTCGGCGTCGGGCGACCACGGCCGGGCGGCCAGCGGCGGCGCGGTGCGGGCGAGCGCCAGGACGGCGTTCAGGTCGACGCTGCCGGCCACCAGCGCCGCGAGCGAAGCCACCGTGCCGGTCGCCTCCGGCGACCGCTCCGCCACCGGCACCAGGCCCAGGTGGCGGCTCGGCACGGCGACCGCGTCCGAGCGGCGCAGGGCACCCAGCACCGGCAGCCCCAGCGCGGCGACCGCCTCGCGGAGCAGCTGTTCGTGGGTGTCGCTGCCGACCCTGTTGAGGATCACGCCGGCCAGCCGGACCGCAGGGTCGAAGTCCCGGAACCCCTGTAGGACGGCGGCCACGCTGCGTCCCTGCGCGGTGGCGTCGACCACCAGCACGACCGGGGCGTCCAGCAGCTTCGCGACGTGCGCGGTACTGGCCCGCTCCCCCTGGCCGGTGGCGCCGTCGAACAGCCCCATGACACCCTCGACGATCGCGATGTCCGCGCCGGCCGCGGCGTGCGCCGTCAGCGGCGCGATGCGCTGCTCGCCGACCAGGTGCACGTCGAGGTTGCGGCCGGGAACCCCGGCGGCCAGCGCGTGGTACCCCGGGTCGATGTAGTCGGGGCCGACCTTGTGCGGGCTCACGCGGACGCCGCGCTGGCGCAGCGCGGCGATGAGCCCCGTGGTCACCGTCGTCTTGCCGTGCCCGCTGGCCGGGGCACCGATCACGAGCCTGGGGAGCGGCCTCACCATTCGATCCCCGCCTGGCCCTTCTGCCCGGCGTCCATGGGGTGCTTCACCTTCGTCATCTCCGTGACGAGGTCGGCGGCCTCGATGAGACGCGGGTCCGCGTCCCGGCCCGTGATGACCACGTGCTGGCCGTCGCTGCGGCGGGCGAGCACGTCGAGGACCTCGTCGACGTCCACCCAACCCCACTTCATGGGGTAGGTGAACTCGTCGAGGACGTACAGCTTGTAGGTGCCGGCGGCGAGGTCGCGGGCGACCTGCGCCCACCCCTCCCGCGCCATCTCCTCGGAGCTCGTGAGCTCCCGCTGCGTCCAGGACCAGCCGTCGCCCATCTTGTGCCAGGCGACGGTGCCGCCGGCGCCGCTGTCCCCCAGCGTGCGCAACGCGGTCTCCTCGCCGACCCGCCACTTGGCGGACTTCACGAACTGGAAGACCCCGATGGGCCAGCCCTGGTTCCAGGCCCGGACGGCCAGCCCGAAGGCGGCCGTCGACTTGCCCTTGCCCGTGCCGGTGTGGACGACGAGCAGCGGCCGGCGCCTGCGCTGCCGGGTGGTGAGGCCGTCGTCCGGGACGACGGCGGGGAGGCCCTGGGGCATCAGGCAGCCCCCCACGCGGGCACGTCGCCCCGGGTGGAGCGGACCAGCGCGGTCAGCGAGCCGGCGGAGAGCTCCCGCAGCGTGATGCTCTCCGCGCGCAGCGCCGTGGCCAGCCGACCTGCCAGGCCCAGCCGCACGACGCCGGACTCGCAGTCGACGACGACGGCCTGCCCGGTGGCCATCGGCCCGGCCAGCAGCACGCCGGCGGCGCGCTCGGCGCGGCCCAGGGCGTCCCGCTCGCCGTTGGCCCGGCCGTCGGTGACGACGACGAGCAGCGGCCGGCGGCGCGGGTCCCGCAGCTTCTCGGTGCGCAGGACGTCGCCGCAGCGCAGCAGCCCCGCGGCGAGCGGCGTCCGGCCGCCCGTCGGCAGCCGCGACAGCTGCACGGCCGCGGCCTGCACCGACGAGGTCGGCGGCAGCAGGAGCTCGGCCGACCGGCCGCGGAAGCTCACCATCCCGACCTTGTCGCGGCGCTGGTAGGCGTCGAGGAGCAGGGAGAGCACCGCGCCCTTCACGGCCTGCATCCGGGCCTGGGCGGCCATCGAGCCGCTCGCGTCGACGCAGAACAGGACGAGGTTGGACTCCTTGCCCTCCACCCGGCGCTTCCGCAGGTCGCTGCGCAGCAGGATCAGCCCCGCCCCGCTGCGGCCGCGCTCCTTCTGGTGCGGCGCGGCGGCCAGCACGGTCGCGAGCGGGTGCACCCGCGTCCCCCGCGGGTCCACGCCGACGGTCCGGCCGGAGTCCGTGATGGCGGGCGACCGGCGACCGGTCGCGCCGCCACCCAGCCCCGCGACGGTCAGCAGCTTCGGGCGGAACGCGGCGCCCGGCGCCACGGGGTCCGCGTCGACCGGCGCCCCGCCGCGGGCC
>JAOPWU010000152.1 GCA_025965515.1 Mycobacterium sp. | reverse complement strand
CGCGGGTGGTGGGTCAGGACGAATACGGGCGTGCGGAACGGCGGCTCGTCCCCCCACCAGCCCTGCCACTCGAGGTCCTGCCACGGACCGCGTTGCGGGCCGAACTTGTTGCGGCCCATGATCTCGGCGCCGATGTTGCGGGCGTAGTCGCGCGTCAAGTAGTCGTCGAGGCCGCGGCTGCCCCCCGGGTTGGTGCGCATAGGCCAGCTCGCCGTGGCGCCGGCCCAGCGGAACAGGAATCCGGGATCGGCGTGCCCGAACGGCCTCTCCAGGCTTTGGCCGTCACCCGTGCCGAATCCGTCCCTCGACACGGTGAAGTTCTGCACTCGCACCAGCTGGTTCACGGCGCTCCTCTCGGGTGGGCGATGACCGTCAGACCGCCGCGGCCCCGGGAACTCATCGCCGCACGGCTGTGACCTGCGGCACTCCTGGCTGCGGCCATATGACGTTGTCGCCTCCGCGGTCCGGCACCAATCCCGTCCCCCCAACCAGACCGGCCCCGGTCCTCTCCAGAGGACCGGGGCCGGCGAGAAATGCCCACATCAGCTCACAAGCCGAACAGGGAGCAGCTCCCCGGGCCCTTCGTCGTGGGTGGTGTCAGCGCTTGCTGGTGTCCGGGAAGCGCAGCACGTCGCGGGCGTTGAGCTCGCAGATCGCGTGCACCTCCTCGTCCGGGACGTCGGCCAGCGTCTCGGCGGCGCGCTTGCGGCTGTTCGGCCAGTTCGAGTCGGAGTGCGGGTAGTCGATCTCCAGCAGCAGCCGGTCGACGCCGATGTCGTAGCGGTTGTTGAGCCCGTGCTGGTCGTCGATGAAGCAGCCCCAGAAGTGCTTCTTGAACAGGTCCGACGGGCGGTCGTCCATGGCGATGTCCTGGTACCAGCGGTGCTTCTCCCAGGTGAAGTCGCAGCGCTCGAGGATGTACGGGATCCACCCGATGCCGCCCTCGGACAGCAGGATCTTGAGGTTCGGGTGCTTCTGCAGGTTGCCCGAGAACAGCAGCTCCGACGTGGACCACATCAGGTTCGTCGCGAACAGCGAGATGGCGACGGCGAAGGGGGCGTCGGTCGCCGGGCCGTCGTAGGAGCGGCCCACCGTCCCGGTCCGGGCGGTGAAGGGGAAGCCGGGGACGAAGCCACCGGAGCCGAAGTGCAGGCTCACGGGCATCTCGGTCTCCTCGAGCACCCGCCACAGCGGCGACCAGTGGTCGCCGGTGAAGCCGGGCAGCCCCAGGGGGCTGGGGTTGTCGGGGAAGCTCACGGTCCGGCAGCCCTTGGCGGCGACCCGCTCGGCCTCCTTGACACAGAGGTCGATGTCCCAGACCGGCAGGATCGCCAGCGGGATGAGGCGGTCCGGGTGGCTGCCGCACCACTCGTCGATCGAGAAGTCGTTCCAGGCCTGGATGCACAGCAGCGCCAGATCCTTGTCCTTGGCGCGGTGGAAGACGCCGCCGCCGAACCCGGGGAACGACGGGAAGCAGAGCGCTGCCTCGACACCGTCGATGTCCATGTCGGCCACGCGGGCGTCCGCGTCGTAGCAGCCCGGGATCATGTCCTCGTAGCGGACGGGCTCCATGCCGAAGTCCTTCGGCTCGCGCCCCGCGACGGCGTTGATCCCGATGTAGGGGAACACCGTTCCCTCGTAGACCCAGATGTGGTTGCCCTTGTCCGTGGTCTCGATGCGCGGCGCCGAGCCGAGGTACTTCTGGGGGAGGCGATCCGACCAGACACGAGGGTGCTCGATGACGTGGTCGTCGACCGACACGATCTTCATGTAGTCCTGCAGCGGCACCGGGGTCCTCCCGAGGGATTAGTGAGACAGAAGCCGTATAGGTTGTACTGTAACCACCAGGAAGCGGGATTGGCCATCGATCCCGGAACGGGAGGCGTCGTGGCCGGCGAGCTCGACAAGACCGGGGAGCAGCTGCCCCCCGAGGACGACCACGACCTGCTGACCCACACGCAGGCGTCCGACCGGCTGGCCGAGGCCATCGCGGACGAACAGGACGCGCTGCGGGCCGCGGAGGCGGCCGGGGACGCCGAGCGGGTCGCGCACAGCCGGGACCGGCTGCGGCTGCTGCGGCAGGGGGCCGGCCGGCACGGCACGCCCCGCATCGACGCCACGAACGCGGCCGCGTTCTACGGGTGGGACACCGCCGCGGGGCCCGCGGCCGGCGGCGTGCCGGACGTCGGCTGACCGCCGACCGACCGGGCGCGGCGGTGCCGGACTTCGCCACGGTCGCCGTTCGCATGCGGCTGCTCCGGGTCGAGGTGCGGCAGCGCCGGGCGCAGTGGCGGGCACGGCTCGTCGACCCGCCGGCGGCGTTCGCGGCCGTCCCCGCCGCGGTGGGCGGGGACCGGGACGCCGCCCTGGCCGCGCTGCAGGTGGCGGTGCGGGCGCTCGACACGGGCACCCCCGCCCCCGCCCGTGCCCCCGGCAGCTCGGACCTGTGCCCGTGACCGGCTCCGGGCCGCCGCCCGTCGTGGACACCCACACGCACTACGTGCCGCCGTCCTACCGGGCCGCGCTGCTGCGCGAGGCGGAGCGGGACCCGGCGTTCGCCGCGCAGCACCGGCTGCGGCTGCGCTCGGCGGCCGACGGGGCGGCCCCGGCGAACAGTGCGGGCCTGCGGCTGCAGGACATGGCCGAGGCGGGCGTCGACCACTGCCTGCTCTCGCTGCCGCCGCCGGCCGCCACGTTCGGCAGCGCGGCGGCCGCGGTCGCCCGGGACGCCAACGACGAGCTGCTGGCCGTGGCCCAGGCCTCCGCCGGGCGGTTGTCGGTGCTGCTCGCGCTGCCCCTGCCGCACGTGGGTCCCGCGCTGGCCGAGCTGCACCGCCTCGCCGCCGCGCCGGGTGTCGCGGGCGTCCAGGTGCTGACGACGGGGGAGGCGTCCGGCCTGGCGCCGGACAACGCGGAGGAGGTACTGGCCGCCGCCGCGGCGGCCGGGCTGCCCGTCGTGCTGCACCCCGCGATCGAGCCGCTGCCCGCGGTCTACGCGGACTTCCTCCTGGAGGCGAGCCTCGCGCCCGTCATGAGCAGCACGGTCGCGCTCGCCCGGCTCGTCCTGTCGGGCGTGCTCGACCGGGTCCCGGACCTGCAGCTGGTGGTGCCGCACCTCGGCGGCTTCCTGCCGTACGTGGTCGCCCGGGTGGCCGACTTCGGCCGGGGCGCGGCCGAGTACGACCTCGCGTACTACCTCCGCGAGCGGGTGCACCTCGACACCTGCAGCTACCACCCGCCGGCCCTGCGGTGCGCCGTCGACACGGTCGGCGTGGACCGCCTGGTGCTCGGCAGCGACTACCCGT
>JAOPWU010000170.1 GCA_025965515.1 Mycobacterium sp. | reverse complement strand
GGAAGAGGATCGCGGTGAGGGCGTTCAGCCGGGCGGGGGTGCTGCCCAGGTCCAGCGGCCGGCCCATGGCCTCCTGCAGCTGGAAGTACAGCGAGTCCCAGTCGGCGGGGCGGACGGTGTTCAGCTGAAGGAAGCGCAGGGTCGCGTTGAGCCCCGCGCCCCGGTGCGGCGCCAGCGCGGCCAGCCCGGAGCTGCCGAGGTCCGCGAGAGGGCTGCCGCCGGTGCGCACACCCGCCGTGGTGAAGCTCGCCGCCACCAGGTAGGACGGCACGTAGACGCCCAGCACCGCCACGGCCGCGGCGGCGGCCGTCCGCCCGAACGCCCGCAGTCTGCCGGCCCGCAGGCACAGCGGGACCAGCGCCAGCAGCACGAGGATCGGGTACAGCTTCGTAGCGAGGCCGAGCCCCAGCAGGATCCCGGCAGGCACCGGCCGCTTGCGCGCCCACAGCAGCATCCCGACGCTCGTCAGGGCCACCGCGATCATGTCCCAGTTCGTGGACAGGTGCAGCACGACGGTCGGCGCGAGCGCCACCAGCGCGGCGTCCCAGACCCGCCGGCGGGCCGCCGTGAGCCCCGTCGCCACGACCGTCACCAGCACGCCGATGGCCATGAGCAGGGTGGTGACGTCGAAGAAGGTGGCGTAGCGGGCGGTCTCCTGCGCGTTGACGTCGACGCCCGCCGTGGGGGCGGGCGCCAGCACGTCGGTCACCGCCGACGCCAGCTCCATGACCGCGCCGATGACCACCGGGTACTCGACGGGGTGGTCGACGTAGGGCAGCTGCCCGTGGATCAGCCCCTCGACGCCGTACAGCGCGCTGACGTCGGAGTAGCAGACGCTCGTGTACTGCTTGTCGTGGACCCAGGTGCGGACGTCGCGGCAGGGCGCCTTCTGGATCCAGCCGAGCGTGCAGGAGAGGACGGCCAGCGCGATCAGGACGCGCAGCGCCACGCCCCGGCCGCGCGGGGGAGCAGCGTGCTCCCCCTGCGGGCCGCCGACGAGCCGGGCCAGCGCGCGCGGCACGGCATCCGACCGGGTCGGGGCGACGGGGACGACCCCCACGCGCCCCCGCTCCTCCGCACCACTCCCCGCAGACCTGTCCCCAGCCATCTCGGCAGCCTCCCGCATCAGCCGGAGCTGGGCGTCCGACCCGCGTGGTTGCGCTGCCCCCCGGCGCCCGGGTTGACCTGCCCCATCGTCGGCAGGACGGTCGACGACGGGCTCGGGCTGTGTGTCGGCGGCGGCGTCGTGCTGGGCCGTGCGGTCGGGGTACGCGTCGGCTGCAGGGACAGGATCGGCTCGGGCGACGCGGTGGGCGGCGGGGAGTAGGTCGCGTCGACCGTCGGCACGGCGGTGGGGCTGTAGCTCGTCGTCGGCGCCGCCGAGGACTGGCTGTTCCCGACGTTGGCCCGGGCGGGGAGGGGCACGACCGGCTGGCCGGCGAGCGCCGTGTCCATGAACTTCTTCCACGTCGCCGCCGGCAGGGAGCCACCGGTGAGCTCGCTGTAGCCGGGGACGTCGGCCGTGGTCACGCCCTTGAGGTCGTAGCGGAAGACCGCGACCGAGGCGGCGAGCTGCGGGGTGAAGCCGTTGAACCAGGCGGCCGTGTTGCCGGTGGTGGTACCGGTCTTGCCGGCGGCCGGGCGGCCGTTCGCCAGCTGGGCAGTCGTGCCGGTGCCGGTCGCGATCACCTGGCTCATCGCGTACGTGGCGTCGTCGCTGCTGGCCGAGTCGATGGCCTTGTTGGTCTGCGGCCCGTAGCTGGCGACCTGGGAGCCGTCGGACTTCAACACCTTCGTGACGATGAACTGGGTGGCGGCCACCCCACGGTTCGCGAACGTCGCGTAGACCTGCGCCATGTCCTGGAGGTGGACGGCGCTCGTGCCGAGCGAGATCGAGGCGTCGTCGGCGAGCTTCACGCCGCCACCGTTCGGGATGCCCATGGCGTGGGCGGTGTCCTTGATGGTCGGGATGCCGACGTCGAGGCCGAGCTTGACGTAGACGGTGTTCACCGACTCCGCCGTGGCCTTGACCAGGTCGATCTGGCCGAAGCTCTCGTTGTTGAAGTTGTGGACCTTGTAGTCGGCGAAGGTCTGGTTGTTCGCCCCGTTGTAGAGGCTGTTCAGGCCGACGCCCTTCTGCAGCGCCGCGGCCAGCACGATCGGCTTGAAGCCGGAGCCCGGCTGCAGCAGCTGGTAGCTGGCAGCGTCGATGGTCCCGTTCTGCACGCTCGGGTCGTACGCCCGGCCGCCGATGTAGGCGCGGATGCCGCCGGTGGCCGGGTCCACCGCCACCAGGCCGATGTCGACGGTCGACTTCACCTTCGTCGCACTCGAGGCGACGGCCGCCTCCGCGGCGGCCTGCGCCTTCGGGTCGATGGTCGTGACGATCTTGTAGTTGCCCTGGTTCAGGTCCGCCTCCGGGACCCCACGGGAGATCAGCTCGTCGACCACCCGCTGCTGCAGGTAGCGCTGCACCGCACTGCTCGACGTCGACGCCGACGTCGACGTGGCCGACACGACGGCCGGTACGGGGGTGGCCGCGTCGGCGGCGGAGAGCCAATTCTGGGCGACCATGGTGTCGATCACCTGGTGGTAGCGGCTCGCCGCCGCGTCCGGGTGCTTCTCCGGGTCCAGGTAGCTCGGCTGCCGGATCAGGCCCGCGAGGATGGCGCCCTGCTGCGGCGTGAGCTGGCTGACGGGCTTGTTGAAGTAGGCCTGGCTCGCCGCGCCGATGCCGTACGCCCCGCGCCCGAAGTAGATCTTGTTGAGGTACAGCTCGAGGATCTGGTCCTTCGAGTATTTGTTGTCGAGCTTCACCGCGATGACGATCTCCTTCAGCTTGCGGCTGAAGGTCCGCTGCGAAGTGAGGTACGTGTTCTTGGCGTACTGCTGGGTGATCGTCGAGCCACCCTGGCTGATGCTGCCGCCCTTGAGGTCGGTGTAGAGCGCCCGCAGGATGCCGATGGGCGAGATGCCCGGCTCGGAGTAGAACCGCTTGTCCTCGGCCGCCAGCACCGCGTGCTGCACCCCGACCGGCACCTTGTCGAGGGTCACCGGGTCGCGCTTGACGCCGTCGCTGTGCCCCAGCTCGGTGGTGCCATCTGCCGCGTAGATGGTGCTGCCGCTGCCGCCGACGCTGTTCAGCGGGATGTTCGTGGCGGCGTACAGCACGCCCACGAACAGGACCAGACCGAGGAAGACGACCGCCGAGCCCACCACGATCAGCCGCCGGGTACGGCGGGAACGGCGCTTCCAGAAGCCGGGCCGCTTGGCCGAGCCGGCACCGCCGGCGGCGCCGGGGGACCGCGGGGGCACCGCCCGGGTGCTGCCTGTCGCCACGCCGTCTCCTCCCGCGCAGCCTCCCGCGCGTACTCGTTGTCGTGCTGCCCGGCTCCGGGGGGCGCCCGGGACGGTCGGCACAGCATGCCCGTCCCGGCTGGCAACCCCCAAACGGCCCGTGGGGTTACGCGGCGTTCGCCCCAGGAACGCGCCTCAGTCGCGGCCGGTGCCGGTAGCCGCCGTGGACATGGCGGCCGTCCCGATGACGAACGTCCGCAGCAGGTGGTTCCACGCGCAGTCGGGACACACCTCGACCACGTAGACCGTGACGTCGGGGTAGTTGCGGGCGAGGCTCTCCAGCTGGCGGGCGCGACGGGCCCGCCCGGAGGCGTCCTTCAGGGCGTCGCCGAACGCGTAGTGGACCGAGCGCAGCCGCCGGTGCCGGCAGACCGGGCAGGGGTACGGGAGGTCCTCGCCGTGGTAGCGGGCGGCCCGCAGCAGGTACGGGTCCGCATCACAGGCCTCGAGCCGGCTGCTCCGCCCCGCAGCCAGATCGACGAGGGCGGCCCGACGCGCCAGCCCGTAGTCGACGGCGGAACGGATGTCCACGCTTCGACGCTACGCCCGCGGATCCCCCGGCGGCAGGCCCCGCGGGCGGCGCGGCCGGCGTCCGGGAGCGGGCGCGAGGTCCCCGGCCGTCACCGTGGCGCCACGCCGGGGACACCCCTGCCTTGCACGCCGGACACCCCACCCCCTATCGTCTGCACCTATCGGCGCGATACATCGCGCCGTCACGTACTGCCGATAGGTACGTTCGGTACAGCGGGACATCCGGACCGTGTAGCCACCAGTGCAGGAGGTGTCCTCGTGCTCGACTTCGCCATCCTCGGTCTGCTCCACGAGGGACCGATGCACGGCTACGAGCTGAAGAAGCGGCTGAACGCCGCCCTCGGCGCGTTCCGGGCGTTCTCCTACGGCTCGCTGTACCCGACGCTGAACCGGATGCAGGTCCGGGGCTGGATCACGGTGGACGACTCCGCGGCGGCCTCGCTGCTCGGGGCGCGCCGCCGGGTGACCTACAGCCTGACCACCGCCGGCAAGCAGCGGTTCGCGGAGCTCGCCGACGACGCGGGGCCGCGGTCCTGGGACGACGACGGGTTCGGCGTGCGCCTCGCGTTCTTCTCCCGCACCTCCCCGGAGGCACGGCTGCGGATCCTCGAGGGCCGGCGCAGCCGGCTGGAGGAGCGGCGCGAGGACCTGCGGGCGGTGCTGACGCGCTCCCGCACGAAGGTCGACAGCTACACCGCAGAGCTGCAGCGGCACGGGCTGGAGAACGTCGACCGGGACGTGCACTGGCTCGACGGGCTCATCCTGGCCGAGCGCGGCCGGGTCTCCGAGCGGTCCACCGCCCCGCCCGGCACGGAGTCCCTTCCGCGGTCCACGGAGCCACCACCACAGAGTGGCACCCCGCTACCCGCCAGCCCGGACCGCCGCCCCGACGCGGTGTCCTGACCGGCAGCACCGCCGCACCACATTCCAGGCTTCCGGCCCACGGCCGGTGAACAGCCACCACCCCCACCAAAGGAGAAGACGCATGGGTTCGGTCCGCGTCGCGATCGTCGGCGTCGGCAACTGCGCCGCGTCGCTCGTGCAAGGCGTCGAGTACTACCGCGACGCCGATGAGAACAGCCGGGTCCCCGGGCTGATGCACGTCAAGCTCGGCGAGTACCACGTCCGCGACATCGAGTTCGTCGCCGCGTTCGACGTGGATGCCAAGAAGGTCGGTCGTGACATCTCGGAGGCGATCCTCGCCAGCGAGAACAACACGATCAAGATCGCTGACGTGCCGCCGAGCGGGATCACGGTCCAGCGCGGTCACACGCTCGACGGCCTCGGCAAGTACTACCGGCTCACCATCGACGAGAGCGACGACCAGCCGGTCGACGTGGTCGCCGTGCTGCGCGAGACCCAGGCGGACGTTCTGGTCTGCTACCTGCCGGTGGGCTCCGAGGCGGCTGCCAAGTTCTACGCGCAGTGCGCCATCGACGCCGGGGTTGCGTTCGTGAACGCGCTGCCGGTGTTCATCGCGGGCACTCCGGAGTGGGCGGAGAAGTTCCGCGTGGCCGGCGTCCCGATCGTCGGTGACGACATCAAGAGCCAGGTCGGCGCCACCATCACCCACCGGGTGCTGGCGAAGCTGTTCGAGGACCGCGGCGTCGTCCTCGACCGCACCATGCAGCTGAACGTCGGCGGCAACATGGACTTCATGAACATGCTCGAGCGCGAGCGCCTGGAGTCCAAGAAGATCTCCAAGACGCAGGCGGTCACGTCGCAGCTCTCGCACGACCTCGGCAAGGACAACGTCCACATCGGCCCGAGCGACTACGTCGCCTGGCTCGACGACCGCAAGTGGGCCTACGTCCGGCTCGAGGGCCGCGCGTTCGGCGATGTCCCACTGAACCTCGAGTACAAGCTCGAGGTCTGGGACAGCCCGAACTCGGCCGGCGTGATCATCGACGCACTCCGGTGCGCGAAGATCGCCAAGGACCGCGGCATCGGCGGCCCGCTGCTCGGCCCGTCGTCCTACTTCATGAAGTCGCCGCCGGAGCAGTACCGGGACGAGGTCTGCCGCCTGAAGGTCGAGTCCTTCATCAACGGCGAGGACTGACCTCCCTCCGTACCCGCGGGCCCGGCTCCTCTGGGAGCCGGGCCCGCGGTGCGTTCACCGAGGCGCCAGCCCGATGTCAGGTGTGCGTAGGCAGGGCGACGTACCGTAGGAGGGGATGACGTCTGCGCCCCCCGCCCTGCCCGTGCGTCCGGCGCCTGCCGTCCGCGCTTCCCGCACGCGCTTCGCCCGGCTCCGGCCGCTGCTGGCGGCGCCGGGGTTCCGCCGCCTGTTCGCCACCCGCCTCGTGGCGCAGGCGGGCGACGGCGTCTTCCTGATGAGCCTCGCCGGGGCCGTGTTGTTCAACCCGGACACCCAGCCGCACCCCGCCGCGATCGCCCGCGGGTTCGCGATCCTGCTGCTGCCGTACTCGCTGATCGGGCCGTTCGCCGGTGTCTTCCTCGACCG
This sequence comes from Mycobacterium sp., assembly GCA_025965515.1. Classification (GTDB taxonomy): domain Bacteria; phylum Actinomycetota; class Actinomycetes; order RYN-182; family RYN-182; genus RYN-182. The sequence continues at coordinate 416 of JAOPWU010000170.1, read as the reverse complement.
GCTGCCCCGGCAGCGCATCCTGCTCGCCGCGAACCTCGCCCGGCTGCCGCTCGCCATCGGCGTGGCGGTGCTGCTGCTGCGGTTCGGCTCCACCTCGGTGCCGCTGGATGTCGGCGCCCTCGTCCTGCTCTCCACCAGCCGGTTCGTGCTGTCGGCGCTGTCGGCGTCGCTGCCCGCGACGGTTCCGTGCTCGCTGCCTCCGGCCGCCCTCGTCACGGCCAACGCTCTCGTCGCGACGAGCGGGACCGTCGCCGCCACCCTCGGCGGCGGGGCCGCGCTGCTCCTGCGGGCACTGCTCGGAGCGGGCGACGGCACCTACGCGGTGATCGCCTGCTGCGCCGGCGCCGTCTACGCCTGCGCCGGGCTGCTGGCGGGGCGACTCGACCGGGCGTCGCTCGGGCCGGCGCCGGGCGCCC
>JAOPWU010000236.1 GCA_025965515.1 Mycobacterium sp. | reverse complement strand
AGTTCACGTTGAAGCTCCTGGCCAACCTGACGGACCCGTCCGGCGGCGACGCCATGGACAAGGTCATCAACGGCTTGTCGCGGCTGGCGCCTGCGGCGTAGGGGCGCTACCGGGCTGCAGCAGCCCCCTCGGTCGGCCTGATCCGACGGGGTCCGCGGACCGTCGCCGAGCGCCCCCGCGGGCCGGTCCCGGGCACCCCTCCAGGCCCCCGCCCCAGCCCCTCCCGCGCGTCGGCGACCCCAGCGTGACCTACGCCACCCGTCGCCCGCTATCAGGGCCTTTGGCCGGATAAACGTTGACGCTCCGTCATCATGATCACCGAATGTTTGACGCACCGTGACCGGACGGGCGGCGCGCTGAGCCCCCGACACCGGCTGTGACCTTGTTCATAGCCGCCCCGGTGAGCCACGCCACTGCGCTGGCGTAAGGTCCGTCACATCGGGCTGAGGACGTCGTGTCCTGGCCCACTCGCGGTGGCCGCCGGCCATCAGAAGGCGAGGGGTGCGGTGCTCCGCCAGTACGTGCCGATCCTGACGCTGTTCGCGCTGGGCGCCCTCTTCGCCGTCGGGTCGGTCGTCGCCGGCCACCTCACCGGCCCGCGCCGGACCAACCGGGCGAAGCTCATGGCCTACGAGTGCGGCATCGACCCCACCCCGCCCCCGGTCGGTGGCACGCGGGTCCCGATCACCTACTACCTCACGGCGATGCTCTTCATCGTCTTCGATATCGAGATCGTCTTCCTCTATCCGTGGGCCGTGGAGTTCGACAACCTCGGGACCTTCGGGCTGGTCGAGATGGTTGTCTTCCTGGCCACCGTCGGCGTCGCCTACAGCTATGTGTGGCGTCGCGGCGGCCTCGAGTGGGACTGAGGGTCTGACCCATGGGCATCGAGGAGTACATCCCCGACGGCGTCCTTCTGACGAGCGTCGAGAAGCTGGCCAACTGGGCCCGTAGCAGCAGCCTCTGGCCGGCCACCTTCGGCCTCGCCTGCTGCGCCATCGAAATGATGTCGTTCGGCGCGGGCCGCTACGACTCCGCGCGGTTCGGCATGGAGGTCTTCCGTGCCTCGCCGCGGCAGGCCGACCTCATGATCGTCGCCGGGCGCGTCAGTCAGAAGATGGCGCCGGTGCTGCGGCAGGTCTACGACCAGATGCCGAACCCCAAGTGGGTCCTGTCGATGGGCGTCTGTGCCAGCTCCGGCGGCATGTTCAACAACTACGCGATCGTGCAGGGTGTCGACCACATCGTGCCGGTCGACATGTACCTGCCGGGCTGCCCGCCGCGGCCCGAGATGCTCATCGACGCGGTGCTGAAGCTGCACGAGCAGATCCGGGGCGACAAGCTCGGCGCGCACCGGGCCGCCCCCACGCTCACCGCGACGGAAGCCCTGTGAGCGCCCCGACCCCTCCGCCCGCACCGCAGACCCCGCCCGGTGGCGGGGCGACGGGCGAGCCCGCCGTCCCGGTCACCGCGGCCGGGGGCCTCGCGGACGGCGAGGTGGCGACCAGCGACGCGCTGGCCCGCCCCGTCTCGGGGCGCGGCTCCTTCGGCGCGAAGACCTCCGGCGACACCAGCGGCTACGGCCGGCTGGTCCGCCCGACGCCCTTCGCCCCGTCGGCGGAGCGCCCGTACGGCGAGCCGTTCGACGCGCTCGCCGACGAGCTGGCGCGGGTGTTCCCGGACCTCGACTCCGCCATCGAGCGGGTCGTCCTGGAGTACGGCGAGCTGACGTTCCACGTCGCCCGCGAGCACCTGCTGGGGCTGTGCACGGTGCTGCGTGACAGCCCGGGCCTTCGCTTCGAGCTGGCGTCGTCCATCAGCGGCGTGGACTACCTCGACGACCCGACCGGGCGCCGGCTGCACGTCGTCTACCAGCTCACGTCGATGACGCACCGGCGGCGGCTGCGGCTCGAGGTCAGCGTGACCGCCGAGGACGCGCACGTCCCCAGCGTGGTCGGCCTGTGGCCGGGCGCCGACTGGCACGAGCGCGAGACGTGGGACATGTTCGGCGTCGTCTTCGACGGCCACCCCGGCCTGACCCGGATCATGATGCCGGACGACTGGGCGGGCCACCCGCAGCGCAAGGACTACCCGCTGGGCGGCATCGCGGTGCAGTACACCGACGGCCGCACCGTCGCCCCGCCCGAGACCCGTCGGAGCTACGCATGACCGCGACGGACGCCCGCCCCGGGGTCGACGAACCCATCGAGGCCGGCTTCACCGAGTCCACGACCGGGCGCGTCTACACGGTCACCGGTGGGGACTGGGAGAGCGTCCTCGGCGACCGGGAGGCCGAGGACGACCACATCGTCGTCAACATGGGCCCGCAACACCCCTCCACGCACGGCGTGCTGCGGCTGGTGTTGGAGCTCGACGGCGAGACGGTCACCCAGGCCCGCGTCGTCATCGGCTACCTGCACACCGGCATCGAGAAGAGCTGCGAGTTCCGCACCTGGACCCAGGGCGTCACCTTCGTGACGCGCATGGACTACCTCGCGCCGATCTTCAACGAGACGACCTACTGCCTCGGGGTCGAGCGGCTGCTCGGCATCGAGGGGCAGATCCCCGAGCGGGCCACGACGATCCGCGTCCTGATGATGGAGCTGAACCGCATCAGCTCCCACCTCGTCTGGCTCGCGACCGGCTCGATGGAGATCGGTGCGCTGTCCGCGATGCTCTACGGCTTCCGCGAGCGCGAGACGGTCCTCGACTTCTTCGAGCGCATCACCGGCCTCCGCATGAACATGGGGTACGTCCGGCCGGGCGGGCTCGCGGTGGACCTGCCCGCGGGCGTCGAGGACGACATCCGCGCCTTCCTGCCCGTGATGGCGAAGCGGATCGACGAGTACGAGAAGCTGCTCTCCGCCAACCCGATCTGGCGCAAGCGCCTGCAGGACGTCGGGCACCTGGACGCCCAGGGGTGCATCGCGCTCGGCGTCACCGGACCGCTGCTGCGGGCCGCGGGCCTGCCCTGGGACACCCGCAAGACCATGCCGTACTGCGGCTACGACACCTACGACTTCGACGTCCCCATCGCCACGGCGGGCGACAACTACGCCCGCTACCAGGTGCGCCTGGAGGAGATGCGGCAGTCGTTGCGCATCGTCGAGCAGTGCCTCGACCGGCTGCGGCCCGGCCCGGTGATGGTGGCCGACAAGAAGATCGCCTGGCCCGCCCAGCTGGCGCTCGGCGGCGACGGCCTCGGCAACAGCCTCGACCACATCCGCGAGATCATGGGCACCTCGATGGAGGCCCTGATCCACCACTTCAAGCTGGTGACGGAGGGCTTCCGCGTCCCCGCCGGCCAGGTCTACGTGCCGGTCGAGTCGCCCCGCGGCGAGCTCGGCGCGCACATCGTCTCCACGGGCGGCAGCCGCCCGCACCGCGTCCACATGCGCGACCCCAGCTTCGTCAACCTGCAGGCCGTCCCGGCCCTGGCCGAAGGCAGCTACATCGCGGACGTCATCGGTTCGGTGGCGTCCATCGACCCCGTCCTGGGAGGCGTGGACCGCTGATGACCTTGTCCGAGGCGACTCGTACCGACGCCGCGGCGATCATCGCCCGGTACCCGCAGCCCCGTTCGGCGCTGCTCCCGATGCTGCACCTCTGCCAGGCCGAGCAGGGGTTCGTCGGCCCCGACGCGATCGCGCTCTGCGCCGAGCTGCTGGAGCTCACGGAGGCCGAGGTGGGGGCCGTCGCGACCTTCTACTCGATGTACAAGCGGGAGCCCGCCGGCACCTACCACGTGGGCGTCTGCACCAACACGCTCTGCGCGGTGCTCGGCGGCGACGCCATCTGGCGCCGGCTCACCCAGCACCTGGGCATGGGCCACGACGAGGTCACGGCGGACGGCACGGTGAGCCTGGAGCACGTCGAGTGCAACGCGGCCTGCGACTTCGCCCCCGTCGTGATGGTCAACTGGGAGTTCTACGACAACCAGACCCCGGACTCGGCGGTCGCGCTCGTCGACGCGCTGCGGGCCGGCACCCCGCCGCCGCCCACCCGGGGCCCCTCCCGGCTGTGCACGTTCAAGGAGAACGAGCGGGTCCTCGCGGGCTTCCCCGACGGGCTGGCCGGTGAGGGCGTGACCGCCGGTCCCGCCAGCCTCGCCGGGCTGGAGATCGCCGCGGAGCGAGGGCAGGCCGCCCCGCCGAGTGCCTACGACGCCGGGTCCACCGCTCCCACGCAGCGGGAGGGCTGACGTGCCGCTGACGCCGGTCCTGTCGCGCTACTGGGACGTCCCCGACCGCCACACCCTCGCCGGGTACGAGCGCACGGGCGGCTACCGCGCCGTCGACATCGCGCTCGGCATGACCCCCGGCGACCTCATCGAGCTGGTGAAGAGCGCCGGCCTGCGCGGCCGCGGCGGCGCCGGCTTCCCCACCGGCATGAAGTGGGGCTTCATCCCCAAGGACAACCCGAAGCCCAAGTACCTCGTCGTCAACGCGGACGAGAGCGAACCCGGCACCTGCAAGGACATGCCACTCCTGCTGGCCGACCCGCACGCGCTGGTCGAGGGCGTCATCTGCGCCAGCTACGCGATCAACGCGCACACCGCCTTCATCTACGTGCGGGGCGAGGTCGTCCACGTGCTGCGCCGGCTGCAGCAGGCGGTGGCCGACGCCTACCGGGCGGGGCACCTCGGCACGAACATCCACGGCTCGGGCTACGACCTGGACCTGATCGTCCACGCGGGCGCCGGCGCCTACATCTGTGGCGAGGAGACCGCGCTGCTGGACTCGCTGGAGGGCCGGCGCGGGCAGCCGCGGCTGCGCCCGCCGTTCCCCGCCGTCGCCGGCCTCTACGCCAGCCCCACGGTCGTGAACAACGCGGAGTCCATCGCCAGCGTGCCGTCCCTGCTGGTCGGCGGCGAGGACTGGTTCGCGTCGATGGGTACCGAGAAGTCGAAGGGCTACACGCTCTACTCGCTCTCGGGGCACGTGCAGCGGCCCGGCCAGTACGAAGCGCCGCTCGGCATCACGTTGCGGGAGCTGCTGGAGCTGTCGGGCGGCATGCGCGAGGGCCACGAGCTGAAGTTCTGGACCCCTGGCGGGTCGTCGACGCCGATCTTCACGCCGGAGCACCTCGACGTCCCGCTGGACTACGAGTCGGTCGGCGCCGCCGGGTCGATGCTGGGCACCAAGGCCCTGCAGTGCTTCGACGAGACGACGTCGGTGGTCCGCGCCGTCCTGCGGTGGACGGAGTTCTACGCCCACGAGTCCTGCGGCAAGTGCACGCCCTGCCGGGAGGGCACCAGCTGGATGGTGCTCCTGCTGCGGCGGCTGGAGGCCGGCGAGGGCAGCGAGCGGGACATCGCCACGTTGCTCGACGTCTGCGACAACATCTTCGGCCGCTCGTTCTGCGCGCTCGGCGACGGCGCGGTCAGCCCGATCGTCTCGGGCGTGAAGTACTTCCGCGACGAGTTCGAGGCCGGCACCCACACCCCTGCCTGGGAGCTGTTCCCGTACGAGGCGTCGGCGCTCGACGCGTGCCGCGAGCCCGTGACGACCGGAGGCGCCGCATGACCGTGACCGGAGAGCGCAGCGCCACCGGGGGCCAGCGCCCCGCGCCCGGCGACGACAGCGTCGGCCGGCCGCCGGAGGAGCTGGTCGCCGTCACCATCGACGGCATCGACGTCTCGGTGCCGAAGGGGACGCTCGTCATCCGGGCCGCCGAGCTGCTGGGGATCCAGATCCCCCGGTTCTGCGACCACCCGCTGCTCGAGCCCGTCGGCGCCTGCCGGCAGTGCATCGTCGAGGTCGAGGGGCAGCGCAAGCCCGTCGCGTCCTGCACCATCCCGGTGAGCGACGGCATGAAGATCAAGACGCAGCTGACCTCGCAGATCGCGGACAAGGCGCAGCGGGGGACGCTGGAGCTGCTGCTCATCAACCACCCGCTGGACTGCCCGGTCTGCGACAAGGGCGGCGAGTGCCCGCTGCAGAACCAGGCGATGAGCAACGGCAACGCCGAGAGCCGCTTCGACGCGCCGAAGCGGACCTACCCGAAGCCGATCCCCGTCTCCCCGCAGGTCCTGCTCGACCGGGAGCGCTGCGTGCTCTGCGCGCGGTGCACCCGGTTCAGCGAGCAGATCGCGGGCGACCCGTTCATCGAGATGTTCGACCGCGGCGCCCACCAGCAGGTGAACATCGCGCCGGGCGTGCCGTTCGCGTCCTACTTCTCGGGCAACACCATCCAGATCTGCCCGGTCGGGGCCCTGACCAGCGCCGACTACCGCTTCCGGTCCCGCCCGTTCGACCTCGTGAGCACGCCCGCCACCTGCGAGCACTGCGCGGCCGGCTGCTCCCTGCGGGTCGACCACCGGCGCGGCCGGGTGCTGCGCCGGCTGGCGGGCGACGACCCGGAGGTCAACGAGGAGTGGTCCTGCGACAAGGGCCGCTTCGGGTTCGCCTACGCCCGGGCCGCCGATCGGCTCACCGGGCCCGGGGTCCGGGACCGGGACACCGGCGAGCTGGTCCCCGTCTCCTGGTCGACGGCGCTCGACGTCGCCGCCCGGGGCCTCGGACAGGCGCGGGACCGGCACGGCGCGGGCGCGCTGCCCGGCGGCCGGTTGACGCTCGAGGACGCCTACGCGTGGGCCAAGTTCACGCGGGTGGTGCTGCGGAGCAACGACGTCGACGCCCGGGCGCGGCTCGCCGCGGCGCCCGACGACGCCCTGGCCGCCGGCGACGAGGAGCAGCAGTTCCTCGCCGCCGCCGTGGCCGGCCGGGCGCCGGGCGCGGGGGGCGTCTCGTACGCGTCGCTGGAGAAGGCACCGCTGGTGGTGCTCATCGGCCTGGAGCCGGAGGAGGAGTGCCCGATCCTCTTCCTGCGGCTGCGCAAGGCGTTCCGGCGGACCCGGCTGCCCGTCGTGGCGCTGGCGCCCTGGCGCACCGGCGGCCTGGCCAAGGTCGGCGGGCGGCTGCTCGCCACCGATCCCGGGGACGAGGCGGCGCTGCTGCACCAGCTCACGCAGCCGCACACCGGCGGGGCGTCGCTGTGCGACGAGGTCCGCGAGGGCCTGCGCCGCCCCGGCGCGGTGCTGCTGGTGGGGGAGCGGCTCGCCGCCGTCCCGGGCGCGCTGTCCGCCGCGATGGCGCTGGCGGCGACGACGGGTGCCCGCCTCGCGTGGGTGCCGCGGCGGGCGGGGGAGCGTGGCGCGGTCGAGGCCGGGGCCCTGCCGGGGCTGCTGCCCGGGGGGCGGCTCGTGGCCGACGCGGCCGCGCGCGCCGAGGTCGGGCGGCTCTGGGGGGCGCCCGTTCCGGAGGCCCGCGGTCGTACGACCGACGCCATGCTGCGCGCGGTCCTCGACGGGCGGCTCGACGGACTGCTGGTCGGCGCCGTCGACCCGGACGACCTGACCGACCCGCGGCTCGCGCGGCAGGCGCTGGCCGCCGCGCCGTTCCTGGTCAGCTGCGACATCCGGGCCAGCGCCGTGACTGCGGTCGCCGACGTGGTGCTGCCCGTCGCGGCAGCGCAGGAGAAGGCGGGCACCTTCCTCGACTGGGAGGGCCGGCCCCGGCCGTTCGCGCAGGCGCTCGGCTCCGACCGGATGTCCGACGGCCGGGTCGTCCACCTGCTGGCGGCCGAGCTCGGCGTCGACCTGGGGGTGCCGCACGCCGCGGCCGCCGCCGCGGAACTCGCGCAGCTCGGGCGCACGCCCGGTGCCGCGGCCGCGCCGGGTGTCGCCGCCCGCCCGCCGTACCGGGCCGGCTCCGGCGAGGCGGTCCTCGCCAGCTGGGCCGAGCTGCTCGACGCCGGTTCCCTGCTCGCCGGGGCCGATCTGCTCCGCGCCACGGCCCGCGCGCCGCGGGCCCGGCTGTCGGCCGCCACGGCCGCCGACGTCGGCGTCGGCGAGGGGGAGCCGCTGACCGTCACCGGCCCGGCCGGCGCCGTCACGCTGCCGGCCCAGGTCACGGAGATGAGCGACGGCGTCGTGTGGCTCCCGGCCACCGCGTCGGGCAGCCGGCTGCGCACCGCGCTCGGGTCGGTTCCGGGTGACGTCGTCCGGCTCGACGGCGCCGCAGCCCCGGTGGCCCCGGCCACCCCCGCGGTCGAGGAGGCCGACGCCCGATGACCCCCGCCGCCACCCTCATCGCGCACGAGCCGTTCTGGCTGACGCTGGTGAAGGTCGTCGCCGTCTTCGGCTTCCTGATGCTGATGACGCTGTTCACCATCGTGGCCGAGCGGAAGGTCGTCGGCCGCATGCAGCAGCGGATCGGCCCGCTGTACGTCGGCTGGCACGGGTCGCTGCAGAGCCTCGCCGACGGCATCAAGCTGATGCTGAAGGAGGACATCATCCCGGCCCTCGCGGACCGGCCGGTGTTCATCCTCGCGCCGATCGTCAGCGCGGTCCCCGCGTTCCTCGCCTGGTCGGTCATCCCGCTGGGCGGCACGGTGTCGATCGCCGGGCACCACACGCCGCTGCAGCTCGCCGACCTGGACGTCGGCGTGCTCTGGGCGCTGGCCTGCTCGGGCCTGGGCGTCTACGGCATCGTGCTGGCCGGCTGGGCCAGCGGCTCGACCTACCCGCTGCTCGGTGGCCTGCGCTCCGCCGCGCAGATGATCTCGTACGAGATCAGCATGGGCCTGTCGATGGTGGCCGTGTTCCTGTTCTCCGGGACCCTCACCAGCTCCGGCGTGGTCGCGCAGCAGGGGCACCCGCTCTGGTACGCCGTGACACTGCTGCCGTCGTTCCTCATCTACGCGGTCGCGGCGGTGGGCGAGACGAACCGCGCCCCGTTCGACCTGCCCGAGGCGGAGAGCGAGCTCGTCGGCGGCTTCCACACCGAGTACAGCTCCATCAAGTTCGCCTTCTTCTTCCTCGCCGAGTACATCAACATGGTCACGGTCTGCGCGGTCGCGACCACCCTGTTCCTCGGCGGGCCGAAGCCCTGGCCGCTGCTGAGCCTCATCCCCGGCGCCGACAACCCGTGGCTCGGGATCGTCTGGTTCCTGTCGAAGGTGCTGCTCGGCCTCTTCGTCTTCATCTGGCTGCGCGGCACGCTGCCGCGGCTGCGGTACGACCAGTTCATGCACCTGGGCTGGAAGGTCCTGGTCCCGGCCAGCCTGGTGTGGATCGTCGCCGTGTCGCTCATCCGCGCCCGCTCGAACGGCACCATCTCCACGCCGGTGATGGCGGGGCTGCTCGCCGCGCTCGTCGTCGCCGTCGCGCTCGTCGTGGGCCTGAGAGGGCGGCGCACTCCTGCGCCGGACCTGGCCGGCCACGGGCGGCCCATCCCGCTCGACCGGATCCCGGCGGCCCCGCCGCCCGTGCAGCCGCAACGACTGCCCGTCCCCGCTCCCGACGACAGCAGGAGCCGACTGTGACCACACCGACCACACCGACCACACCGCAGACCCCCGAGCCCGGCGCCGCGCCGGCGACCCGCCGCACCGGCGTGCTGTCGCCCGCCGAGGTGAGCGGCCTGGAGCCGTGGGTGATGGTGGTCCGCACCATCGAGGAGCGGCAGGCGGAGCGCGGCGCGGTGCGGGCCGGCCTCGACGCGGTCCGCGGCTTCGGCGTCACCTTCGGCACCATGTTCAAAAAGGTGACGACCGAGCTCTACCCCGAGGTCCCGAAGGTGACGGCGCCGCGGTTCCACGGCCGCCACCAGCTGAACCGGCACCCCGACGGCCTCGAGAAGTGCATCGGTTGCGAGCTGTGCGCCTGGGCCTGCCCGGCCGACGCCATCTACGTCGAGGGCGCCGACAACACCGAGGAGGCCCGATTCAGCCCGGGCGAGCGGTACGGCGCCGTCTACCAGATCAACTACGCGCGCTGCATCTTCTGCGGTCTGTGCATCGAGGCCTGCCCCACCCGCGCGCTCACCATGACGAACATGTTCGAGCTGGCCGACAGTGACCGGAGCGCGCTGGTCTTCGACAAGACGCGGCTGCTCGCGCCGCTGACGGAGGGCATGGATGCGCCGCCGCACCCGATGCGCCTCGGCGACAGCGAGCAGGACTACTACGCCCCCGCGCCGCCGCAGGACCCGGCGCCCGTCTCGGGGACCGGGCCCGACTCCCGTCGCGGGTCCGACCCCGGTGCGACCGAGCCGGTGGTGCCGACCCCGTCCGTCCCCGCGGAAGGAGCGGCATGAGCATCCTCGCGACGACCGCCGGCAGCGTCGCCGCGGCGGCCTCCCCGGGGGCGTTCGACGGCGGCGGCGAGGCCGTCGTGTTCTGGGTCCTGGCGCCGGTCGCGGTGCTGGCGGCGCTCGGGGTGATCCTCGTGCGCAACGCCGTGCACGCGGCCCTGCTGCTGGTGCTCGACTTCTTCTGCCTGGCGGTGTTCTACGCGGTGCAGGACGCGCCGTTCCTCGCCGCCGTGCAGGTCATCGTCTACGCCGGCGCCATCATGGTGTTGTTCCTCTTCGTCCTCATGCTGGTCGGCAGCGACGCCTCGGACAGCTTCACCGAGAGCCTGCGGGGGCAACGCGCCGCCGCTCTCCTCGCGGGCGTCGCCTTCGGCTGCCTGCTGGTCGGCGCGGTCGTCGCCGGCACCCAGCGGGCGGAGGTCGTCGGGCTCGCCGGCCCCAACGCCGCAGGGAACGTCCACGGCATCGCCCGGCTGCTCTACAGCCGGTACGTGCTGCCGTTCGAGGTGACGAGCGCCCTGCTCGTCGTCGCTGCGGTGGGCGCCATGGTGCTGGGGCACCGGCCGCGCACGGCTCCGAAGGTCACGCAGCAGGACCGGATGCGCCGCAGGTTCCGGGGCGACCACCCGTCGCCGCTGCCGGCGCCGGGCGTCTTCGCGCTGAGCGACGCGCTCGACGGCGTGGCCCTGCTGCCCGACGGCGAGGCCAGTGAGCTGTCACGGATGCCGAGCCTCGAGCGCGGCGACGCGCCGGAGGAGTCCCCCGGGCATGCGGCGGGGGTCGGCTCCGGCCAGGCGTCCGGGAACACGGGGAGCGCCCCGGCGGGCGCGGGAGAGGGGCAGGCATGAACCCGGCGAACTACCTGGTCCTGGCGGCGCTGCTGTTCACCATCGGCGCCGTGGGGGTGCTGATCCGCCGCAACGCGATCGTCGTGTTCCTGTGCATCGAGCTGATGCTGAACGCGGCCAACCTGACGTTCGTGACCTTCGCGCACATGCGCGGGCAGCTCGACGGCCAGGTGACCGCCTTCTTCGTGATGGTGGTCGCCGCCGCGGAGGTCGTCGTCGGCCTTTCGATCATCATGGCGATCTTCCGGACCCGACGCTCCGCGTCGGTGGACGACGTGTCGCTCCTCAAGTACTGACCGGCCCGCAGGACGCGAGGGCCGGACCGGCCGCTCGCCCGGACGAACAGGACACCCGTGCTGGGAACCGCATCCCCTCTGCTGGCCGTGCCCCCCGCGGCCGTGCCCGCCACGGGCACCTTCAGCATCATCTGGCTGCTGCTCGCGTTCCCCCTCGTCGGCGCGGTGGTGCTGCTGCTCGGCGGCCGGCGCACCAACGCCTGGGGCCACGTGCTCGGCACGCTGATGTCCGCGGCCTCGTTCGTGGTGGCGGTCGTGCTCTTCGTGGCGCTGCACGGCCAGGCGGCGAGGGCCGTCGACCAGCACCTCTTCACCTGGATCGCGGTCGGCCGGCTGCACGTCGAGGTGTCGCTGCTGCTCGACCAGCTCTCGATGGTGTTCGTCCTGCTGATCACCGGCGTGGGCACGCTGGTGCACCTGTACTCGATCGGCTACATGTCGCACGACCGCGAGCGGCGGCGCTTCTTCGCCTACCTGAACCTGTTCGTCGCGGCGATGCTCCTGCTGGTCCTGGGCGACTCGTTCCTCACCCTCTACGTCGGGTGGGAGGGCGTCGGCCTGGCGTCCTACCTGCTGATCGCCTTCTGGGCGGTGAAGCCCGCCGCGGCCACGGCCGCGAAGAAGGCGTTCGTCGTCAACCGCGTCGGTGACGTCGGGCTGTCGCTCGCGATCCTGATCCTGTTCGCGCAGCTGGGCCGCATCGACTACGCCGGCGTGTTCGCCGGGGTCGGACGGCTGTCCCACGGCGTCGTGTTGGCCGTGAGCCTGCTGCTGCTGCTCGGCGCCTGCGGCAAGTCCGCGCAGGCCCCGCTGCACGTGTGGCTGCCCGACGCGATGGAGGGCCCGACGCCGGCCTCCGCGCTCATCCACGCCGCGACGATGGTCACGGCGGGCGTGTACCTCATCGCCCGGACGCACCCGCTCTTCGACGCGGCACCGGGCGCGCGGCTCGCCGTCTGCATCGTCGGCGTCGTCACGCTGCTGGTCGGCTGCGTCATCGGCTGCGCGTACGACGACATCAAGAAGGTGCTGGCCTACAGCACGATCAGCCAGATCGGCTACATGTTCCTCGCGGTCGGGCTGGGGCCCATCGGGTACGCGGCGGCGATCCTCCACCTGCTGACGCACGGCTTCTTCAAGGCCGGGCTGTTCATGGGGGCCGGGTCGGTCATGCACGCCACCGGCGACCAGGTCGACATGCGCCGGTTCGGCGGTTTGTGGCGCTCCATGCCCATCACGTTCTGGACGATGGTGGCCGGCTGGGGGGCGATCATCGGCTTCCCGCTGCTGTCCGGCTTCTGGTCGAAGGACCTGATCATCGAGACGGCGTTCCACAAGGGCGGCACGCAGGGCGCGGTCTTCGGCGTCTGCGCGCTGCTGGGCGCCGGCATCACCGCCTTCTACATGTCGCGGCTGATGGCGATGACGTTCCTCGGCCGGCCCCGCTACGACCCGGGGGAGGTCCATCCCCACGAGTCGCCGTGGACCATGACGGTGCCGATGGTGGTGCTGGCGGTCGGCTCGGTGGTGGCCGGCGGGCTGCTGCGGCTCGGCGGCGCGCTGCAGCACTGGCTCGACCCGGTGGTGAACCCGACCGGCGCGAAGGTCGAGGAGGGCGCCGGACTCGTCTCCGCCACGGTCCTGCTCGTGCTGACGTTGCTGGTCGTGGCCTTCGGCGTCGCCGGCGCGTACGTCGGCTACATCCGCCGCGAGGTGCCGGTGGAGGCGCCCACCGCGGTGACGCCGCTGACCGTCGCGGCCCGGCACAACCTGTACGCCGACGCGTTCTACGAGACGACCCTGATGAAGCCGGGCATCGAGCTGGTGCGCGCCACGACCCGCGGCGACGCCCGCCTGGTGGACGGGCTCGTCGTGGGCGTCGCGGCGGGGATCGGCGGTGTCAGCTCGCGGTTGCGGTTCTGGCAGACCGGCTTCGTCCGCTCCTACGCGCTCACCTTCCTCGGCGGCGCCGTCCTGGTGGTCGCCTCCCTGCTCCTGGTGAGGGTCTCGTGAGCTCCGTTCCCTGGGTCAGCATCATCGGCGGCGTCACGCTGCTGGGCTCTGCCGGCGTGGCCGCGGTCCCGCGGTCGCGGCCCTCCCTCGCGAAGAAGGCGGCGCTGGGCGTCAGCCTGGTGGCGCTGGTGCTCGCGCTGATCGCCTCGGCGCAGTTCGTGGTCGGCGACGGCGGCTTCCAGTTCACCGAGTCGCACCGGTGGATCCCCGACTTCGGCGTGGGCTACCGCGTCGGGCTGGACGGCATCGCGCTGGTGCTGCTGGACCTGACGGTCGTGCTCATGCCCGTCGTCGTGCTCGCCAGCTGGCACGAGGTGGAGGACGCCGCGGCGGGCGGCGGCCGGAGCGTGTCGTCGTTCTTCGCGCTGCTGCTGGCGCTGGAGGCGATCCTGGTCGGCGTCTTCGCGGCGACCGACGTGTTCCTGTTCTACGTGCTGTTCGAGGTCGTCCTCATCCCGATGTACTTCCTCATCGGGGCCCACGGCGGCCCGCGCGGCTCGGCCGCCGCGCTGAAGTTCCTGCTGTACAGCCTGCTCGGCGGCCTGCTGATGCTCGGCTCGGTCATCGGGCTGTACGTGGTGTCCGCCGAGAAGCTGGGCCACGGCACGTTCGACTTCGCGGCGCTGACCCGGATCGCGCCCACGATCGACCCGTCGACGCAGCGGTGGCTGTTCCTCGGCTTCTTCATCGCGTTCGCGATCAAGGCCCCGCTCTTCCCGTTCCACACCTGGCTGCCCGACGCCGGGTCGGAGGCGCCGACCGGCGGCTCGGTGCTGCTCGTCGGGGTGCTGGACAAGATCGGCACGTTCGGCTTCCTGCGGTACTGCCTGGAGCTCTTCCCGCAGGCCAGCCACGACCTCGCGCCGCTCGTGGTCACGCTCGGCGTCATCGGGGTGCTCTACGGGGCCCTGGTCGCCATCGGCCAGCGTGACCTGAAGCGGCTGGTGTCCTACACGTCCGTCGCGCACTTCGGCTTCATCGCGCTGGGCTGCTTCGCGCTGACGAGCCAGAGCATGACCGGCGCGGTGCTGTACATGGTCAACCACGGGCTCTCGACGGGGGCGCTCTTCCTCGTCGTCGGCTTCCTCATGGCCCGTCGGCGTACCCGCCTCATCGCGGACTACGGCGGCGTCCAGCAGGTCGCACCGCTGCTCGCCGGTTCCATGCTGCTGGCCGGCCTGTCCTCACTGGCGCTGCCGGGCCTGAACTCGTTCGTCAGCGAGTTCCTGGTCCTGGTCGGCAGCTTCGAGCGGTACACGGTGGCGACGATCGTCGCGACCGTCGGGATCATCCTGGCGGCCCTGTACATCCTCATCGCCTACCAGCGGACGATGCACGGACCGGCCAACCCCGCCGTCCTCGGCATGCGCGACCTCTCCACCCGGGAAATCGTGGTCATGGCGCCGCTCATTTTCCTGATCGTCGGGCTGGGCGTGTACCCGAAGGTGCTCACCGACGTCATCACCCCGGCGGTGCAGCGCACCATGACCGCCGCGAACGCCACCGACCCGCTGCCCACGGCGGCCGGGTCGCGCCCCGAGCCCGTCGCTGTCACGGTGCCCGGCCTGGCCGCCCTCGCGCGACCCGGTCCCGGCGGCACCGCCTCGTCCCTCACCCTCTCGGGAGGCTCCCGGTGACCGGCGCTCTCACGCCTCCGTCCCTGCCGTTCCTGCCGCTCGGCCCCTCGCTGGTGGTGCTGGCCGTGGGCATGGTCGGCGTCCTTGCCGAGGCGTTCCTCGACGCGCGGCTGCGCCGCCTCGTGCAGCCCCTGCTGGCGCTCGGCGGGTATGTCGCGGCGTTCGTCCTGGTCGTCGTGCAGGCTCAGCGGCCCGCGCGGGTGGTCGACGGGAGCCTGGCGGCGGACGGTCCCGCACTCTTCGCGGGCGGGACCATCCTGCTGCTGGCCATCACGGCAACGTTCCTGGTGATGGAGCGCCGGGCGGCCGGCGGGGCGATCGTGGCGCACGCCGCGGTGCTGCCCGGCAGCCGCGGGTCGGCGACGCTCGCTGCCAGCGAGGAGCTGCAGACCGAGGTCTACCCGCTCATGGTGTTCAGCGTCGGCGGGATGCTGCTGTTCGGCGCCTCGACGACGCTGCTGATGATGTTCCTGGCGCTCGAGGTGCTGTCCCTGCCGCTGTACCTCATGACGGGGCTGGCGCGCCGACGCCGGCTGCTGTCGCAGGAGGCGGCGGTCAAGTACTTCCTGCTCGGGGCGTTCTCGTCCGGGTTCTTCCTCTACGGGGCCGCGCTGCTCTACGGCTACGCGGGCTCGCTGCAGCTCTCCGCCATCGCATCGACGGCCGCGGCCGGCAACGGCTCGAGTGCGCTGCGGTTCGCCGGGCTGGCGCTGGTCGCCGTCGGCCTGCTCTTCAAGCTCGGCGCCGCCCCGTTCCACGCCTGGACGCCCGACGTGTACCAGGGCGCCCCCACCCCGGTGACCGCGTTCATGGCCGCCGGAACCAAGGTGGCGGCGTTCCTGGCGCTGCTCCGCTTCCTGGACGTCGGCTTCGCGGGGCTGCACGCCGACTGGCAGCCGCTGCTCATCGCGGTCGCGGTGCTCACCATGCTGGTGGGCTCGTTCTTCGCGGTGACGCAGAACGACGTGAAGCGGATGCTGGCGTACTCGTCGGTGGCCCACGCGGGCTTCCTGCTGGTCGGCGTCGCCGCCGGCAACACGGCCGGGCTGAAGGGCTCGCTGTTCTACCTGCTCGCCTACGGCTTCACCACCATCGGGTCGTTCACCGTGCTCACGCTGGTGCGGGACCCGGACGGCGAGGCCGGCAACGTCGCCCGCTGGGCGGGCCTGGGGCGGCGCGCCCCCGTGCTGGCCGGCTCGTTCGCGCTGTTCCTGCTGGCGCTTGCCGGGATCCCGCTCACGAGCGGCTTCATGGCCAAGTTCGCCGTATTCTCCGCCGCGATCTCGGCCCACGAGACCGGACTGGTGGTGGTCGGCCTTCTGACCACCGTCGTGACGGCATTCTTCTACCTGCGGGTGGTCGTGCTGATGTTCTTCACGGACCCGCCGGAGGACGCCCCCGCCATCGCAGTGCCCGGCCTCGCGACCCGGGTGGCGCTGGGCATCGCCGTGGCGATGACCCTGGTGCTGGGCATCGTCCCGCAGGTCGCGCTGCACCTGGCCGGATCCGCCGCCAGCTTCCTGCCGTAGGGACCGCCGTGATCTTCGCGCCATCCGCGCGCCCCGAAGGGCCAGGACGGGGGGGAAGCAGTTAGGGTTCGAGAGATGGCGGCACCCGGTCTCGGCGGCATGACGTGGGACGACCCTTCCTACGAGAAGCAGGTCCGACGCGGTCTCGCGGACGTCGAGCGGCTCCTGCTCGACGTGGTGCAGTCCGAGTACCCGTTCGTGACCGAGACCTCGCGGCACCTGCTCAACGCCGGCGGCAAGCGGTTCCGGCCGCTGGTGGTCCTGCTGGCTGCGCACGTGGCGCAGGCAGCGGTCGCCGCGACGACGGGCGGCCGGCCCCCGGCGGCGGACGACGGCGCCGGCGTACCGCCGGAGGTGCTGCAGGCGGCCGTCGCGATCGAGCTGACCCACCTGTCGACCCTGTACCACGACGACGTCATGGACGAGGCGCTGCGGCGGCGGGGCGCCCCGAGCGCGAACGCGCGGTGGGACAACACCATCGCCATCCTCACGGGCGACTTCCTCTTCGCCCGGGCCAGCGAGATCACCGCCGATCTGGGGACCGAGGCCACGCGCATCCTGGCCCGGACCATCGCCGTGCTCTGCGAGGGCCAGATCCGCGAGACGGTGGGCCCGGCCGACGGCCAGGACCCCATCGAGCACCACCTCCGCGTCCTCGCGGAGAAGACCGGCTCGCTCATCGCCACGTCCGGGCGGCTGGGTGCGCTGCTGGTCGGGGCCGACACCGACACCGTGGACCGGCTCACGGCCTTCGCGGACCGGATCGGCGTGGCCTTCCAGATCAGCGACGACCTGCTCGACATCACGAGCTCCGGCGACGACTCCGGCAAAACCCCCGGCACGGACCTGCGGGAGGGCATCCGGACCCTGCCCGTGCTCTACCTGCTGGCCTCGCCCGCGGCGGACGACGACGCCGACGCCGCCCGGCTGCGGGAGCTGCTGCTGGGCGGCTCGCCCGGCCTGGCTGCGGCCGAGCACGCGGAGGCGCTGGCGTTGCTGCGGCGCAGCCCCGCGCTGGAGCGCGCCCGCGGCGCGCTGCAGACCTGGGCGGACGAGGCCCGGGATCTGCTGGCGCCGCTGCCCGCCTGCTCGGGCCGCGCGGCCCTCGAAGCGCTCTGCGAGCTGGTCGTCACCCGCACGGGCTGACCGGGGCACCGGGTCACCACGCCCGGTCGAGGTCGGGGACCAGGGTGGTCGTGCCGTCGGCCTCCAGCAGCGACGGCGGCAGACCGCCGTCGAGCATCGCCAGCAGGAGCACCGCCAGCCGGTAGTCCGGAACCGCGGCCAGCGCGCCCTCGAAGGCCGTCCGGGCCAGCACCCCGTCGCCGCGGCGGTACGCCAGCCACCCCACCACGGTGAGGACCGGCGCGGACGGCTCCCCGGTGGCCAGCCGGGCGAGCGCCAGCCAGCCGGGCAGCGCGACGTCCGGGTCGGCGAGCAGGGCGGCCGCGTCACGCAGCGGTAGGTCCACGAGCGCGGCCACCAGCCGGCCGGCCGTCGCGCTGCCGGCCAGCTCCGCCGTCGCGGGCGCGCCGAGGGTCCCGGCGGCGGCGAGCAGCTCCCGGCGTTGCGCCGGCCGATCCGGCACGCCCGCCCACCAGGCCGCCCCCGCGGCGCAGGCGGCAGTGAACGCCGCCCGCTCGTCGTCCGGCGCCGGCCGCAGCCGGTCGACCACCGCCTGCCGGTCCGCGGCGGGTACCGACCCCTCGACGACGGCCGCGACCTCGTAGGGCGACGGGGCGCCCGGCCCGAGCGGCCGGCCGGCGGGAGGGCAGCACACCGGGTCGGCGCACAGCAGGGACCACCAGCGGTCGCCCCGCACGAGCAGCGCGTCGAGCACCTCGGTGGAGCCGAGGCCCTCCTGGCAGCCGGCCACCAGCGCCTCGTCCCGCGCGGCCGCGACACCCGGCGGGGGGCCGTCGCCGGGGGCGTCGACGACCACCAGCAGAGCGTGGTGCCGGCGCCGGGGAGTGCCCGCCGTCCGGGCGTCCGCCCGCAGCGCCGCGACGAGCCGCCCCGCCGCGTACCGCCCCAGCTCGCAGGCGGCCCGGGCGGTCGCCTCCGCCGGCTCCTCGTGGGGACCCGGGCGCAGGTCGACGCCCTCGGGTGGCAGGTCCGCGCGCACGCACGCCACCACCCGGTGCCGGGCGCCCGCGAGCCCGACGAGCACGAGGCTGCGACTCGGGTGGAAGCCGAGCAGGTGCGGCAGCGCCCGCACCAGCTCCTCGGGGCTGGTGAGGCGGAAGACGGGCGGGGCGGCGGGGTCTGCGGTGCGCATGACCCGACCCTGCGCGGGTGGCGGCGGCCTGCGCGGTGCCGCCGGCCAGGGGTGTGGACACCGGGTCGTCCCGTGCGTTCGTCCCCAGGAAACTGGGAGCATGCTGACAGGGAACGCGCGGGCCGGGCCGTCCGGAACGACAGGACGCCGTCAACAGTTGTTGCGGATGGGACCCCCCGCACGGCGCGGACGGGCCTTCGTCCCCGAGGAGGGAACGTGCACAGCCACTCGAGCAACGGACTGAAGACGGCCGCGTTGCTGGGTCTGCTCTCGGCCATCATCATCGTGGCCGCCGGAGCGTTCGGCGGGCGCAACGGCCTCTTCATCGGCCTGGCGCTGGCGCTCGCCACCAACGGCTTCTCGTACTTCTTCTCCGACAAGCTGGCGCTGCGGTCGATGGCCGCCTACCCGGTCACGCAGGTGGAGCAGCCCCGGCTGTACGGCATCGTGGCCGAGCTCGCGGCGGCCCAGCGGATGCCCATGCCGCGGCTGTACCTGTCCCCGACGGGCGCGCCCAACGCGTTCGCCACGGGCCGCAACCCGCGGCACGCGGCGGTCTGCTGCACCGAGGGGATCATGAGCCTCATGGACGACCGCGAGCTGCGCGGCGTCCTGGGCCACGAGCTGGCCCATGTCGGCAACCGCGACATCCTGATCAGCTCCGTCGCGGCCGCGCTGGCGTCGATCATCGTGTTCCTGGCGCACATGGCCCAGTGGGCCGCGATCTTCGGCGGGTTCGGCCGCCGGGACGACCGGGAGGGCGGCGGGGACATCATCTCGACCCTGCTGCTGATCATCCTGGGCCCCATCGCGGCCGCACTGATCCAGCTGGCGATCGGCCGCTCGCGCGAGTACGCCGCGGACCGCAGCGGGGCCATGACGACCGGGGACCCGCTCGGCCTGGCGTCGGCGCTGCGCAAGCTGGAGTACGGCACGCAGCGCGCCCCGCTCGCGCCCACCCCGGCGCTACAGCCCGTCAGCAGCATGATGATCGTCAACCCGTTCCGGGGCGGCGGCATCGGCAAGCTGTTCTCGACGCACCCGCCGATCGAGGACCGCATCCGCCGGCTGGAGCAGATGGCCGGTCTCGCGCCGCGCTGAGGTGTGGCCTGTGCCTCGTCGGCGTGGGTTGGCTCGCCGCCCGTGGTGTGAGAAAGTAACTCTCGGTGCAGCAATGATCGCGCTTCGTGTTGGATCGCCGGACAGGGTGTAACACTCCCTCCCGTGACCACCGAACGCGACTCGTCGGCACCGACGGATTTCCGCCGAACCCCCCAGTCGGCGGAATCGGCGGCGTCCCGTCCGAGTACCCCCCACTCGGACGGGGCGCCTCCCTCACTCGCCCCCGGGTCGCGCCGCGACATCGGCGGGGCAGTCCGGCGCGACCGCGTCTACCGCAACGGCGCGCTCGAGGCCGAGGGCTTCGACGTCGCCCGGATCAGCGACTACCTCGGCGAGGACGGCACCGTCGTCTGGCTCGACCTCTGCGAGCCGGCCCTCGAGGACCTCCAGGTCCTCGCCGACGAGTTCGGGCTCAACCCGCTGGCCGTCGAGGACGCCGTCAGCGAGCGGCAGCGCCCCAAGCTCGACCGGTACTCCGACCACGTCTTCCTGTCGGTCTACGGCATCCGGCTCGACGAGGCGGGGGAGCTGCACACCTCCGAGATCGCCGCGTTCGCGAGCCCCCGCTTCCTCATCACCGTCCGGAAGGACGGCCACTTCGACATGGACCGCGTCGTGGCCGCCTGGGACAACTCCAAGGACCTGTCGGGCCACGGCGTCGGGTACCTGCTGTGGGGGCTGTTGGACACCCTCGTCGACGACCACTTCACCGCGGTGCAGGCGCTGGACGAGGATGCCGACGAGCTCGAGGGGGCGCTGTTCGACGAGCGGCCGCGCAGCAAGGAGGTCCAGCGCCGCAGCTTCCAGATGCGCAAGTCCCTCGTGGGGCTGCGGCGGGTCGTGCTCCCCATGCGCGAGGTGGTCAACAGCCTGCTGCGCCGCGACATCGGGCTCGTCGCCGAGCCCATGCTGCCGTACTACCAGGACGTCTACGACCACGTGCTCCGCGCCGCGGAGTGGACCGAGTCGCTGCGGGACCTGGTCAGCACCATCCTGGAGACGAACCTGACCATCCAGGGCAACCGCCTCAACGAGGTGATGAAGCGGCTCACGTCCTACGCGGCGATCATCGCCGTCCCCACGGCGGTGACCGGGTTCTACGGGCAGAACGTGCCGTACCCGGGGTTCCAGAGCCACTGGGGCTTCGCCGCGTCGATCAGCATCATGCTCGGGTCGATGGCGGTCCTGTTCCTGGTCTTCCGGCGCAAGGGCTGGTTGTAGCCGACTCCCTGGGGCTCACCGGGGCCGGACCGTCACCCTCCGTTGTGCCCCAGGTCACAGAGGACGAGCATGGCGTCGTTCCGCACGATCCTCGCCGTGGAGGTCCGCATGTCCAGCCTCGACCCGCGTTCCACCGCCACCGCAACACCCTCACCCCGAGCGTCGGCCGACGACCTGAGCGTCCGGACGTCCCCCGACGTGCCGGCCACCACCACCTCGTCGGGCGTCGCCGACCCCGCCCCGCTGGGCCTCGCCGCCTTCGCGATGACGACGTTCGTCCTGTCCCTCTTCAACGCGAACATCATCGGCAACGCCGCGCTGGCGGGCATCGTGCTGCCGCTCGCGCTGGTCTACGGCGGCGTCGTCCAACTGCTGGCCGGCATGTGGGAGTTCCGCCGCGCCAACACGTTCGGCGCCCTCGCCTTCAGCTCGTTCGGCGCCTTCTGGTTGTCGTACGCGGCCTACGCCCGGTTCGTGGCGCCGGGGATTCCCGCGGCCAGCCTGCACGAGGCGAGCGGCGTCTTCCTGCTCGCCTGGACGATCTTCACCGCGTACATGATCCTCGGGTCGCTGCGGGTCTCCGCAGCGGTCGCGGCGGTGTTCATCGCCCTGACCGTGACGTTCGCGCTGCTCACGATCGGGGAGCTCGGCCAGCACGCGACGCTCGTGAAGGCGGGCGGCTGGGCGGGTCTCGTGACCGCGGTCCTCGCCTGGTACGCCTCCTTCGCGGGCGTCACCAACGAGACGTGGAAGCGGACCATCCTGCCGGTGATCCCACTGCGCTGATCGCGCCCGCGCCGGTGCCGGCCGCCGCAGCTCCCGGGCTGCGGCGGCCGGCCCGCTGCTAGCGGTAGTTGGTGTACTTATCCCCGGCGTATTGCTGTCCCTCGAAGAGCTCGGGCCAGCCGCGGCGCAGCCATGTCGCTCGGCCTTGCTCGAGCGGGCTGCCGTCGAGCATGTGGGAGACCCGCTGCGCTGTCGGCCCACAGTTCAAGGCTGGCTGGGCGCTGTGGGGCAGCCGCGCACGGCGGCCAGGCACTTGTCGTAGAGGTCCATGAGGTCGCCCTTGCCGTCGTTGTCGACCCACGTCATCGATGCGGCGTCCAGGCACGCGAACGCCGTCGCGATCACCGCGCGTGCCGCGGGATCCGTACTGTCGGCAGCAGGGTCCATCCGCGCCTTGACGAGAGGCTGCAGGTCCTCCTGGAATCGCAGTCGCTTCTCGAGCCAGCCGGCGCGCAGCGTGGCGGTGTCGTGCAGGAGGCGGAACCGCTTCAGGGCCTGTTCTGGACCGTCGTGCAGGGCCTGTGCGGCGGCGACTCCTGCGCGCAGGGCCTCCCAGACGCCGACCTCAGGGGGCTGTTCGCTGATCGCGTCCGCGAGGACCTCTCCGAACCGGTCCTGGTTGCCGCCGAGGAGGTCTTCCTTCGTGCCGAAGTAGCGGAACAGGGTCCGCTGGGAGACGCCGGCCTCCCGGGCGATCTGGGCGATGGTCGTCTCGTCGTAGCCCTGCTCGGTGAACAGGCGCAG
>JAOPWU010000225.1 GCA_025965515.1 Mycobacterium sp. | reverse complement strand
AACACCTGGGCGTCGCTCGGGTGGGAGACCTCGCGGCTCGGCTACCCGACCAGCGACGAGTACGGCATCCCGGGCGGCCGGCGGAACAACTTCGCCGGCGGCACGATCAGCTGGACCCCCGGCGGCGGCACCACGCTGCCGTAGCGGGGCGCGGTCCCGGCAATCCCAGCAGTCCCCGTCAGGCCCGTCGGCGCATGCGCCGGCGGGCCTGACGTGCTGTGACGGCGGCGCCGCGGGCACGGTGCCGCCGGCCGGCCGCCGCGATCGCGGCGCCCATCAGCAGCACGGCGGCCGCGCCCGTCACCGCGGCCCCGGCCCGCAGGCCCGGAGCGCGGTAGCGGAGCACCACGGTGCTGTCACCCGCCGGCACCGGCACCCCCAGCACCAGGTGGTCCGCCCGGACGACCGGCGCGCCGGCGCCGTTCACGGTCGCCTGCCAGCCCGGGTAGTAGGCCTCGGAGACGAGCGCGAGCCCCGGTCGGGTGGCATGGACGGTGAGCCGGATGTCGTCGGCGCCGAAACGGGAGGCGGTGACGGTCCCGGCTGCGCCCGGGGCATCGAGGGCGCACCCGCGGCAGTCCGCCTCGAGCACGGCCTCGGCCGTGACGGACAGCGGCGCGGCCCCGCGTAGCGCCGCGGCGGCGTCCGTCGCGGGCGCCCGGCGGGTCGCGCCGACCACCCAGGCGTCGGGGACGGCCGGGGTGCGGGTCCAGCTCAGTACGCCGGAGGCGTCGGCCGTCGGCGGGCCGTACGCGGCGGTGACCGACGGGACGACCGGGGCGCCCGGCTCGCTGTAGAGCCTGGTGACCCGTAGTAGGTCCAGCACGTGACTGACGGGCGCCGTCGCGTTCGTCGGGTTGAACAGCGCGCCGTAATAGACCATCCCGCCGACGGACTGGTCGTAGTCCACCGGGGCCAGCGGGTCGTAGCCGTTCGCGGAGAGCACGCCCTGCACATCGGTGCGGCCGTAGAACGTGGGGACGGCCAGCGTCTGGCCGACGTAGAACGACCGGTCGATGCCCCCCGGCGCGTCCACCGGGTTCAGGTACGCAGGGACCGCATGCGGGTCCTGCGCCGCGGCGACCTCGGCCGAGCTGGGGCTCACCGCTCGCCACTCGTACCACCAGCCGAACGACACCAGCCCGTCGAACGCGACGACGAGCACCAGGACGGCCGCCAGCCCGCCCCGCAGCCAGCGGGTGGCCAGCCTGCCCCGCAGCACCAGTCCGACGGCGCAGCCGGCCGCCACCAGGGCGAACGCCGTCGGCGCGAGCCGGGCGAACCGCTCGGTCCCCGGCGACCCCAGGTACGCCTCGATGCGCGGCAGGCGCGTCACCACCAGGGCCGCGAGGACGACGAGCAGGGCTACCACCACGGAGCGGACCGCGGCGGCCCGCTGCCGGGTGCGCAGCGCCGTGACGCCGAGCCCCGCAAGGGTGGCGACGACGACGTCCACGCTCGCGACGTTGCGGGCCCAGTTGCGGAACTGCCCGTAGACCGGCAGGTGGTAGACGAGCTGGCCGACCGGCGTGGCCGGGCCCAGCGCGACGAGCAGCGCCACCACGGCGACGCCGACGAGGCACCACGCCTGGACGGCGCGGCGGCCGAGCGCGGCCGCCCCGAGCACCAGCGCCGCCGCCCCGACGTACCCGGACATCTCCGTGAGGCCCCACGTGCCGTGGTAGCCGCCCGTGACGGGGCCCGCGGACACGCCCGAACCGAACAGGTAGGGGAAGACGAGCAGCGCAACGTGGCTGAGCGGCAGGGAGAACTGGGTGGCCGTGGAGTAGGGGACGACGGACCGGTCGCTCGCCGAGAGGATGGCCTCGGTGGGCAGCAGCTGGAGCGCCCCCAGCGCGGTGCCGCAGACCACGGCCGCCACCAGCAGGCCGACGCCCAGCAGCCGGCGCCGCAGCTCGGGGTCGGTCGCGGTGCGCAGCAGCGCGAACACCGCGACGCTCATGAGGAGCTGCGCGTACATCTGCGGGTGGCCGGCCAGGGCGGCCAGCCCGAGCGGGACCGACGCCTGCAGCAGCCGCCCGACGCTGCGCCGCTGCAGCAGTCCCTCGATGCCCCACAGCGCCCACGGGAGCCACGCGATGGCGGCGTCGATCGCCTGGTGGCCGATGTGGGCGTAGAGGTAGCCGCACGAGCCGAAGGCCAGCCCGGCCACGGCCGCGCCCACCTGGTCGGCGCCCAGCCGACGGCAGAACAGGGCCGCACCGACGCCCGCGACCGCCAGCATGAAGGTGACCAGCAGGTTGTTGGCGAGGCCGGCCGACAGGACGATCGCGATCAGGTCGGGCGGGTAGACCACGCCCGCCTGCCCGATGGCCAGCAGCGGGAAGCCGGAGAACTCGAAGCGGTTCAGGGTGGGGATGTGGCCCGACCGCCAGAGCTGGGCCGCCAGCGTGTGCAGCGGCAGGTAGTACGTCTGGCCGTCCCCCGGGGCGACGACCCGGCTGCCGAACAGCGACGACGCCATGGTGGCGACGGAGGCCACAGCGGCGGCGGCCCACCACCACACCCGCCGGCCGGCCGCGCCGAGCCGCGCCGGTCCACCCGGGCCGGCGA
>JAOPWU010000214.1 GCA_025965515.1 Mycobacterium sp. | reverse complement strand
GCGAACGGCGAGATCACCAGCAGCGGCATCCGCGGGCCGTAGCCGCAGCGGCCCTGCTCGCCCGCGACCGGGGTACCCGACCCGCACTGGCCGGGGCCGGTGAGCGCGTCCGCGACCGAGTGCGAGGGGTTCCCCGCACCGGCGATCGCGTGGTCGTACCAGCCGTCGGAGTCGTCGTAGGCAACGACGATCGCGGTGCTGCTCCAGTCGGGGCTCTTCTGCAGCGCGTTGATCTCGTTGACGAGGAACTGCTGCTCGTCGATCGGGTCGGAGTAGGCCGCGTGCCCGTCCTGGTACCCCGGCGCCTTGAGGAAGCTCACCGCGGGCAGCGCCGACGGGCGCAGGTCACCGCGGGTGATGGCGGCGACGAGCTGGTCGAAGTCGCTGCTGCCGTACTGGTGGTTCGGGGTGTCGAACTGCGGCTGGCCGTTCACGTAGTGCTGCGTGTCGGTGCCGATGGTGGCGAGGGCGGCGGTCGGCACGACGCCGTCCGCCGCCGGCAGCGTGACGTGGTGCGGGTTCGCCGTCGACGCGTAGTACTGGAAAGGGTCGTGGTGCGGGATGTAGTCGTCCTTGTACCCGTACTGGCCGGTACCGGCCGCGAGCGGCGCGGTGAGACCCTGGCCGACCGGGTTCACGGCGTTGCAGATGCCCTGGTTCGCGCTGTGCGGCACCGCCTTGTTGAAGTCGGCGGCCTTGAACTGGTCGGGGATGAACGTGCTCGTGGGCTGCCCGGACGCGCCCACGCCCGCGAGTGCCTGGTCGTAGGTCGTCGTCGGCCGGAAGCCGCCCTGGAACCAGCCCCAGGACAGGCCTGCCCTGGTGAGCTCGTCGCCGACGTTCGGCCCGGTCATCGCGACGGCGTCCCGCGTGGAGCAGTCGTCCCAGTACGGCTGGGCGTCGCTGGTCAGCGCGTAGCCGCCTCTCCCGTCGGGGGTGAGGTCGGCGTTCGGCGAGGCAGCGGTGGCGATGCTGGGGTGGTTGGCCGTGTGCGTCATGTCGACCTTGCCGGTGGTGCCCGACACGAGGTTGATGGCGCCCGGCGTCGACGGCCCGAAGGTGGTCGAGTAGCTGTTGTCGCTCATCGCGTACTGCTGCGCGTAGTTCCAGAGCGCCGTGGTCGTGTTGCCGTCGTAGTAGTTCATGACGTCGGCCGGGTTGCAGGGGGCTCCGGTGCCGGGCGACGTGCCGCCGCGAGCGCCGACGGTCTGCGGGAACTTGTCCATCTTCCCGCCGTCGAAGGCCTTCTGCTCATCGGTGTAGTTGTGGTCCTGGTCGCAGGTCAGGACGTCACCGATGCGGGTCGGGTCGTACCGCTGCGGGTTGACCCCGTTCGGGTTGGCCGTCAGGAGCGACCCGCGCAGCCCGTTGCTCAGCGGGGTGTTCCGGGCGGCCGTGAAGGGCTGGCCACTCGTGTTCGCCGCCTTGGGGTAGGTGCCGAAGTAGTGATCGAAGGAGACGTTCTCCTGGAAGATCACCACGACATGCCTGATGGGCGTCGTCGTCGGGCCGGCGCCGGACGCGGCCGTCGCGACGGCCGCCCCCGCGCCGGTGCCCATGGCCACGAGGCCCGTGAGCCCGGCGGCCGCAGCGGCCGCGAAGGCGGCGCCGCCCAGGGCCGTGCGCGAGCGGAAAACACGGTGCATGAGGTGCCTTTCCTGCCGACGGTGGGTCACGGCGAGCACACCGCACCGGGGGAACCCACAGGTAATCGTCAGGTGAACGCTCGGGACCCCCGGCCCGAACAGCGATCGTGGCGCAACGGTCCGCTGCACATCGGCTACGCTGGGTGGCAGAAGGGGAGTAGCCCTCCTCGCTGGTCGATCGACATGCTGGCGCTCTGCGCCCGGTCACCAGGCCCGGCCCCGGCCGGGTGGGCGAGACCTTCCGACCCCGACCGCAGTGTGCCCGCGGCCGTGGCGGAGGCCGCGTTCCCGCCTTGCGCCCGGCAGGAAGAGTCCTGGTGAACCTCGTCATCACAGCCGCCGTCTTCCCCGTCATCTTCCTGGGGGAGTTGCCGGACAAGAGCATGTTCGCGAGCCTCGTGCTCGCCAGCCGTGGCCGGCCCCTCGCGGTGTGGGTGGGCACGGCCGCCGGTTTTCTCATCCACGTCGTCATCGCCGTCCTGGCGGGCGGCCTGCTGAGCCTGGTCCCGCACCGGATCGTCAACATCGTGGTGGCGCTGCTGTTCGCCCTGGGCGCGTACTTCGCGTTCCGGAGCGACGACGACGGCGACGCCGCGGCGGTCACCCGCCCGGCCGGGCCGGTGACCGCCCGCACGGCCGCCCTGACCGCGCTCAGCGTCACGTTCGTCGCGGAGTGGGGCGACCTCACGCAGATCCTGACCGCCAGTCTGGCCGCCCGCTACCACGATCCCGTATCGGTGGGCGTCGGTGCGGTGGCCGGGCTGTGGGCCGTCGCCGGGCTCGCGGTCGTGGCGGGGCGGCAGATGTCACGGGTGCCGGCGCACCTGGTCCGCCGCCTGACCGGCGTGATCCTGGTGGTGCTCGCCGTGCTCGCGGCGATCAGCGCGGCCACCGGCACGACGGTGCTGTAGCTCAGTCCGTCGGGCGGTAGACCTGCAGCAGGACGCCGCTGTCGTACCGGACCAGCTCGGTCAGCTCCAGGCTCACCTTCACCCGCTCCTGCGGCCAGATGGTCTTGCCGCCGCCGATGATCACCGGGAAGACCATCAGCCGGAGCTCGTCGACCAGGCCGTACGTCAGCAGGCTCCGGACGAGCGTGGCGCTGCCGTGCACGTAGATGGGGCCGCCGTCCTCCTGCTTCAGCTTCGCGACCGCGGTCTCGACGTCCCCGGACAGGGCCGTGGCGTTCCAGCCGAGCTCGCCCTGCGCGCTGGTGGCGACGTGCTTGGGCATCGTGTTGAACTTGTCGGCGAAGTCGCCGGTCTGCTCCGGCCACGCCGTCGAGAAGCCTTCGAACGTGACCCGGCCGAGGAGCAGTGACTCCGCCGCCACGGTCTCCCGCATCTTCTCGGCGTAGAGCTCCGGGACGCCGAGCGCCATCGTCCAGCCGGCGTGCGGGTGCGTCGGCTCGCCGCCGGGCGCCTCGACGACGCCGTCGAGGGTGATGAACTCGGTGACGATCAGGCTGCGCATGGGGTCCTCCGGTCTGCGTGGTCGACCCTAGGACGCCGGGGCGCCGCGGGAGTCATCGGCGGGCTTGGTTTGATAAGCGGATGGACCCCAGCTTCGCGACCGTCAGCGCGCTCACCGAACGCACCCCCGGCTGCTTCGACGGCCTCGTCGACGAGGAGTGGACCATCGGCGGGAAGCCCAACGGCGGGTACCTGCTCGCGATGCTCGGCCGCGCCGCCACCGCCACCGGCCCTCACCCGCACGTGATCGCCGCCAGCGCGACCTACCTGCGGCCACCGGACCCGGGGCCGGTCGTCGTGGCGGCGGAGGTGCTGCGCGCCGGTCGCTCGGCCAGCCAGGTGCGGGCCCGGCTGCTGCAGGACGGCCAGCCCTGCGTCGAGGCGCTGCTCACCACCAGCACGCTGTCCCCCGATACCGCGCCGTACTGGACCGCCGGCCTGCCCGACCCGGGCGACGAGCCGCAGGGGGACTGCGTCCGCATCCCGGGGCTGACCCCCACCGGCGTGCACGTCGCGATCATGGACCAGGTGGACCTGCGGATCACTCCTGCCACGCTCGGGTTTGGGCAGGGGCGGCCCAGCGGCCGCGGCGAGCTCCGGGGGTGGCTGGCGCTGCCCGGGGACGAGCCGTTCGACCCGATCTCCCTGCTCTTCGCCGTGGACGCCTTCCCGCCCGCCACCTTCGAGATCGAGCCCACGGGCTGGGTCCCGACCTTGGAGCTGACCGCCTACGTCCGGGCGCTCCCCGCTCCGGGGCCGCTCCGGGTGCTGCAGCGCGCCCAGCTCGTCGACGCGCAGCGGGTGGACGAGGCCTGCTTCGTCTGGGACACGACGGGCCGGCTGGTCGCGCAGGCGACGCAGCTCGCGGGCATCCGGCTGGGCTGACGGCCGGCCCGCTCGATCCCGCGTCCGCACCGGTGCCCTGGCTGCGGTCGACGTTGTCCGTCGGCGGTCAGACGAGGCCGTTGCGCTGCGCCCAGAGAGCCGCGCTCGTCCGGTCGCGGACGTCGAGCGTGGTGAAGACCCGGGTCAGGTGCGCCTTGACCGTCTTCTCGCTGATCTCGAGCCGGCGGGCGATGCTCTTGTTCGGCAAGCCGGCGGCGACCAGGGTCAGGACCTCCCGCTCGCGCGCGGTCAGGGCCGCCAGGCCCGACGTCCGGGTGCGGCTGGCCGGCAGCAGGGCCCGCGCGGCCCGGGGCGACAGCGGCACCCCGCCGGCTGCGGCGTCGCGCAGCGCCCGGAGCACGTCGTCCGGCTCCGCGTCCTTCAGCAGGTAGCCGACCGCCCCCGCCTCCAGGGCCGCCAGGATGCGGGCGTTCTCGCTGAACGACGTCAGGATGATGACCTTCGTGTCCGGCGCCGCGGCGAGCACCCGGCGGGTCGCCTCGATGCCGTCCAGGCCGGGCATCGACAGGTCCATCAGGACGATGTCGGGCCGGTGCTCCCGGACGCCGGCCTCGGCCCGGAGGCCGTCGTCCAGCGCGCCGACCAGCTCGATGTCGGCCGCGGCGCCCAGCAGGTCGCTCAGCCCGCGCCGCACCAACGCGTGGTCGTCGACGACGAGCACCCGGATCACAGCTGCGCCGCCAGGGGATCCGCCGACCGCTCCGCGGGGGGCGGCGGGGCGGCCACCGGCAGCCGCAGCGTGAGCAGCGTGCCGCCGCCCGGCCGCCCCGTCACGTCGAGGGTGCCGCCCTGGGCCTGCGCCAGGGTGCGCAGCAGCTCGAGGCCCACGCTGCCCCGGCGGCGCGCCGCGGTGGCGTCGGCCGGCAGCCCCGCCCCGTCGTCCGCGACCGTCAGGACCAGGTCCGGGTCGCGCCGCACCGTGATCCGGACGGACCGCGCGTCGGCGTGGCGGACCACGTTGCGCACCGCCTCCTGCGCCGCCCGGTAGGCGAGCGTCTCGGTGGCGTCCGGCAGCGGGTCCGTGTCGGAGCACTCGACGGTCGCCGTCATGCCGCGCACCTCGAGCGTGGCAGCGAGGTCCAGGAGCGACACGGCGAGCCCCTGCGCGTGCAGCGCGGGCGGCGTGATCGTCACGACGAGGCTGCGGAGCTCCCGGACCCACCGCCGGAGGTCCGCGGCGGTGCGGTGCAGCTGCTCCGCGGCGGCCGGGTCGACCGCGGCGGCACGGTCGCCGGCGGCGGAAAGGGTGTAGGACGCCCCGGCCAGGCCCTGCACGACGCCGTCGTGGAGGTCCGCGGCGATGGTGGCGCGCTCGCGGTCGGAGGCCGCGAGGTTGGCCAGCAGCAGCCCCTCGCGCTCCTCCTGCGTGTTGCGCAGCCGCCGGGCCATCCGGTAGGCGAGCGGTGCCTGCACCAGGTAGAGCAGCGCCAGGCCGCCCAGCAGCACCGGCAGGCTCGCCAGCCACTGGCGGCGGCTCGAGTCGGTGATCACCGTGTACGGCTGGTAGGTCTCGAACAGCAACGGGGTGCCGTCGGTCGTGCGGACGCCCTCGTAGACCTGCAGCAACGTGCCGAAGTGCCGCTCGTCGCGGTTCTCGGCGCTGCCCAGGTTGCTGACCTCCGCGGCGATCCGCCCGTCCCGCAGCGCCGCGGCCTCGTCGGCCGGCAGCGGGAACGTGAGCCCCACCAGCGCGGCGTCGTCGGAGTAGACGATCCGGCCGGCGGCATCCCAGATCTTCACCCGAACGATCCGCTCCCCGAGCACCCGGGTGCGCACGACCCGGTCGAGGGCCGCGGCGGCGGGACCCGGCTGCAGCGCCGCGTCCGAGAGCAGCGGGCCCACGACGTCGATCGCCTCGAGGTTGGTGAGCGTGCGGGCGTCGCGGATGGCCTCGCCGGTCGCCACGCGTCGCTGCGCGTAGGCGAGGAAGGCCCCGACCGCCGTGAGCACCACCAGCCCGGCCAGCAGGAACGTCACCACCGCCCGCGGGACCGACACCGGACGCAGGGAGCTCGCGGTCAGCGGCTGGTCGCTCACGGGACTCCTCGGCTCGGCCGGAGGGTCCGGCACTGCGGTCATAGTGCCGCCCGGGGGGGACGGCGCGGCGCCGAACCGGAGGGTCCGGCGCCGCGTCGGATCAGCCCCGGCCGCCGTGGCCCGAGCCGCCGCTGCCGCTGTTCGAGCCGCCGCCCGAGCCGCCGTGGTCGTCGCCGGCGTCGTGCGTGCTGCTGTCGTCGCTGGAGCCCGAGCCGGTCCCGGAGCCGGAGCCGCCGTGGTCGTCGCCCGCGTCGTGCGTGGCGGCGGGGGCGGGGTTGGTGGGGGTGGCGGTGTCGTCGTGGCCGCCGTGGCCGGAGGACCCGTTGCTGCCCGAGCCGCCCGCCGGGCCGCCGGATGTGCCACCCGACGAGCGGCCGCGGTGGCTGTCGTCGGCGGGCTCGGCCGTGGCCGTGCCCCGGTCGTCACCCGGCTCGGGGGTGCCCACGACCACGACCGCGGTGGGTGTCGGCGACGCGGTGCTGCCCACGGGGAGGACCGCGGCCGGCGGGGGGCTCGCGTGGCCGTGGTCGTCGCCGACCTCGACGTGCGTGCCCCGGTCGTCCCCGGGCTCGGCGGTCGCGTGGTTGTCGTCGATCGGTGCGGCGTTGCCACGGGTCGACGGGTCGTCGGCGGAGTGGGCGACGAGCGCGACGGCACCGGCGGTGCCACCGCCCGCGAGGGCGATGCCGAGCCCGACGGCGAGAGCGAGGGGCAGCTTCTTGTGCAGGGTGATGCGCATGGGGTCTCCCGGAAGGTCGGACGCGGCTTGTTGTCCTGACCTTCGGGCGCCGACCGGTCCCGGCGATATCGGACCGTGGTCCTAGGACCGGCCGTTCGGGTGAGCGGCCACGCCTGGGAGGCGCCCGATACCGACCGGTATCTGCGGTCTCAGCCGCCCGGGCTCATGTCGACGAACCGGCTGTAGTGGCCCTGGAACGCCACGGTGATGGTGTCGGTGGGGCCGTTGCGGTGCTTGGCCACGATGAGGTCGGCCTCGCCGGCGCGGGCCGACTCCTTCTCGTAGCTGTCCTCGCGGTGCAACAGGATGATCACGTCGGCGTCCTGCTCGATGGCGCCCGACTCGCGCAGGTCGCTCATCTGCGGCCGCTTGTCCGCGCGCTGCTCGCTGCCACGGTTCAGCTGGCTGATCGCCACGACCGGGACCGCCAGCTCCTTCGCCAGGAGCTTGCAGGAACGGCTGATCTCGCTGACCTCCTGCTGCCGGTTCTCCACGCGCTTGGGGCTGCTCATCAGCTGCAGGTAGTCCAGGACGATGAGCTTGAGGTCGTGGCGCTGCTTGAGGCGCCGCGCCTTGGCCCGGATCTCCATCATCGTGAGGTGGGGGCTGTCGTCGATGAACAGCGGCGCGTTGGCGACCTCGCCCATGCGGCGGGCGAGCTTGCCCCAGTCGTCCTGGGTCATCTTGCCGGTGCGCATCCGCTGCAGGTGGACCTTCGCCTCCGCGGACAGCAGGCGCATGGCGATCTCGTTGCGCCCCATCTCCAGGCTGAAGACGGCCGCGGCCATGCCGTGCTTCACCGCAGCGGCGCGGGCGAAGTCGAGCCCCAGCGTGCTCTTACCGACCGCGGGGCGGGCGGCCACGACGACCAGCTGGCCGGGGTGCAGGCCGTTCGTGAGCGTGTCGAGGTCGGCGAAGCCGGTGGGGACGCCGGCCATGGTGCCGTCGCGGCCCTCGATGGCCTCGATCTCGTCGAACGCGGGCTGGAGCAGTTCCTCGAGCCGGATGTAGTCGTCGGAGGACCGCTGTTCGGTGACCTCGTACAGCGCCTGCTGGGCCCGGTCGACGGTGTCGTCGACCTCGCCCTCGCCGCGGTAGCCGAGCGCCACGATCCGGGTGCCCGCCTCCACGAGCCGCCGCAGCACGGCCTTCTCGGTGACGATGCGGGCGTAGTAGCCGGCGTTCGCAGCCGTCGGGACCGACGACACCAGCGTGTGGAGGTAGCCGATCCCGCCGATGCGGGCCATCTCGCCGTTCTTCGTCAGCTCGGCGGAGACCGTCACGGGGTCCACCGGCTCGCCCCGGCCGTACAGGTCCGTGATGACGTCGTAGATCGTCGCGTGGGCCGGCCGGTAGAAATCCGTCGACCGCGTCACCTCGACGACGTCGGCGATGGCGTCCTTGCTGATGATCATGCCGCCGAGGACGCACTGCTCGGC
>JAOPWU010000181.1 GCA_025965515.1 Mycobacterium sp. | reverse complement strand
GGGTCGGGCGGGGCGTTGCTGCCCGTGGCCGTGGCCGTGCCCGTGGCCGCGGGCGGCGTCGCGGTGGTCGTCGGCGCGGTCGTGGTGGGGCTGGTGTGGCGCCGCCGCCGAACCCTGCGGCGGGGCGCAGGCGCGTGAAGCACCTCTCCCGCCGGGGGGCTGTGGGCTGGCAGGGTCCCCGCGGGGGAACGATCTAGGGATGGACGCACTCGGCGGGGTGGCGGTGGCGGCCGCGGGGCTCTTCGCGGGGACGATCAACACGGTCGTCGGCAGCGGCTCGCTGGTCACGTTCCCCGTGCTGCTCGGCGTCGGCTACAGCCCGCTCGTCGCGAACGTCAGCAACACCGTCGGCCTGGTGCCCGGGTCGGTGTCCGGCGCGATCGGCTACCGCCGGGAGCTCGTGGGGCAGCGCGGCCGGGCGGTGCGGCTGGGGGCCTGCAGCCTGCTCGGCGGCCTGACGGGTGGGCTGCTGCTGCTCGGCTTCCCCAACGCGTTCCGGTCGATCGTCCCCTGGCTGGTCATCGCCGCCGCGCTGCTCATGGCGGCCCAGCCGCGGCTGTCGGCGCTGCTGCGCGCGCGGGCGGAGCGCCGCACGCCCGCTGCCGCGGTCCCGGCCGGTGCGCCCGCAGCAGCCGGGGCGCCGACCGCCCCGGCGACCCGGCCCGATTCCCGCATCGTGCTGCCCGTGCTGGTCTTCGCGACGGGCGTGTACGGCGGCTACTTCGGGGCCGCCCAGGGCGTGGTCCTGCTGGCGCTGCTCGGCATCCTCGCCGACGACGGGCTGCAGCGGCTCAACGCCCTGAAGAACGTGCTGGCCGGCGTCGTCAACGGCGTGGCGGCCGTGCTGTTCATCCTCGTGAGCCACGTGTCGTGGCCCGCGGCGCTGCTCATCGGCGCGGGCGCGCTGGTCGGCGGGCAGGTCGGTGCGGTCGTCGCCCGCCGCATCCCGCCCGCGGTCCTGCGGGCGGTCATCAGCGTCGGCGGGGTCGTCGTCGGCGTCGTCCTGCTCGTCCGCGGCTGACCGGGCGCGCCCCCGTACGATGGGCGGCCTGGACCCAGGTCCCACGCCGGCGTGGCGCAATTGGCAGCGCTCCCGTCTTGTAAACGGGGGGTTAGGGGTTCGAGTCCCCTCGCCGGCTCACCACTGTCGGCCGCCCGAGGAGACAGCACCGTGACCCTGCTCGACCTGCCCGACGGCCGGAGGATCGAGTTCCTCGAGGGCGGCGACCCGTCCGGGGCTCTCGTCGTCGTCCACCACGGCACCCCGGGCAGCGCGGTGCTCGACCCGGAGTGGTCCGCCGACGCCGGCGCGCGGGGCCTGCGGCTGGTCACCTACGCCCGCCCGGGGTACGGCGACTCGACGCGCCACCCCGGCCGCCGCGTGGCGGACGCCGCCGCGGACGTCGCGGCGCTGGCCGACCACTGCGGCGCGGACCGCTTCCTGACGTGGGGCTGGTCGGGCGGCGGCCCGCACACCCTGGCGTGCGCCGCGCTGCTGCCGGACCGGGTCGTCGCGGCCGCCACGCTGGCGTCCGTCGGGCCGTACGGGGCACCGGGGCTGGACTTCCTGGCGGGGATGGGCCCCGGCAACATCGAGGAGTTCGGCGTGGTCCTCGCGGGTGGCGAGGCGGCCATCCGCGCGTTCGCCGTGCCGCAGGCAGCGGTGCTGGGTGCCGTCCGGGCGGAGGACCTGGTCGAGCCGATGGCCGCGCACCTCACCGAGGTCGACCGGGAGGCGCTCGCCGGCCCGCTGTCCGCGACGCTGGCGGCGCAGCTCCGGGCCGCCTTCCGGCACGGCCCCGACGGGTGGGTCGACGACGACCTCGCGTTCGTCGGGCCCTGGGGGTTCGACGTCGCGGAGATCCGCGTCCCCGTGCTGCTCTGGCAGGGCCGGGAGGACGCGATGGTGCCGCCGACCCACGGGGCCTGGCTGGCGCAGCGCATCCCGGGCGTCGAGGCGCACCTGTCCGACACCGACGGCCACCTCACCCTGGCGACGACGCGGCTCCCGGGCATCCAGGAGTGGCTGCGGGCGCGGTGGGACGCGCCCGCCTGACGCGCCCCGCGGCTCACCGGGCCGGCACCGCCACCACGAACGTGACGCCGGCCGGGCTGTCCGCGAGCGGCCCCCCGGCCGGGTCCGTCGCCCGCTCGACGGCCCAGCCGGCGTCGGCCAGCACCGCGGCGACCCGGCCCCGCGGTACGGCGCCGAGCAGCGGCTCGCCCCACCGTGCCACCACCGCGCCCAGCCGGTCCCGCCGCAGCTGCGCCGGCGCGGAGTCGGGCTCGAGCGCCAGCTCCAGCACCAGCGCGCTGCCCGCCGCCGCGCGGTCGCGCAGCCCCGTGAGCACCCGGTGCAGGGTCGCCGGCGGCAGATAGGCCGCCACGCCCTCGCAGAGGAAGACGGTCGGCCGCGCCGGGTCCTGCCCGGCCCGGGCCAGCGCGTCGGCGACGTCATCGCCGTGGAAGTCCACGGGCACGAAGATCACGCCGGCGGCGTCGATGCCGAGCCGCGCGAGGCGGTTCCGCTTGTCCGTCTGCGTATCCGGGTGGTCCAGCTCGAACCACCGGACGCCCGGCGCGGCGTAGCGCAGGCTCCGGCCGTCGTACCCGGCGCCGACGCTCACGAGCTGGGTCACGCCGCGGACGATGGCCCCGACCACCTGGCCGTCGACGAACGCGGTCCGGGCCTGCAGGTAGCGCCGCAGCGGGGACGCGGTGCCCTCCAGGTCGCCCGCGACGTCCGCCTGCAGCCGCTGGTCCGCCCCCGGGTCCCCGTAGGGCGCCGGGACGCGCGGGAAGGCCAGCCGCTGCCGGGCCACGCGCCGGGCGGTGACGGACGGTTCGCCGGCTCTCACGGCACCTCCCTGGGGCGGTTCGCCGGATGCATGATCCACCCATCGGCGTTGCGCCGACAGCGGACGCGGGCTGCGGGGCGCGCCGGGACCGGAGACACTGTCGGGCGTGGTGATGCACGGAGGTTGGGGGAGCGCGGCGCGTCCGCCGGCCGGAGCCATCCGCCCGGGGACCTTCCACCGGGTGGCGCGCCAGTTCCGGCCCTACCGGGCGCAGGTCGCGCTGGTCGTCCTGTTCATCGCGTTGACGTCGGGCTTCGGCGTCGTGAACCCGATCCTCATCAAGGTCGTCTTCGACACCGCGCTGTTCCTGCCGGGCGGCCCGAACCTGCCGCGGCTCGGCGTGCTGGTCGGCTGCATGGCGGCGGTGCCGGTCATCACGGGCCTCGTCGGCCTCGCGCAGACGTACACGACCACGCGCGTCGGCCAGCAGGTGATGCGGGACCTGCGGGCGCAGCTGTACGAGCACCTGCAGAAGATGTCGCTGGCGTTCTTCACCGGCACCCGGACCGGCGAGATCCAGTCGCGGCTGTCCAACGACGTCGGCGGCGTGCAGAACGTCCTGACCAACACGGCCAGCTCCGTGCTGGCCAACGTCGTCACGTTCCTGTCGAGCCTCGTGGCGATGCTCGTGCTGTCCTGGCAGCTCACGGTGGTCTCCGTGATCACGGTGCCGGTGTTCTTCTACCTGACCCGGTGGGTCGGCGAGCGGCGCCGCAAGGTCGCGACCACCACGCAGGAAGCGCTGGCCGACATGACCGCGCTGACCGAGGAGACGCTCTCGGTCTCCGGCGTGCTGCTGTCCAAGCTGTTCGGCCGGCAGGCCGACGAGCTGGGCCGCTACCGGACGCAGGGCCAGGATCTCGCGGACCTCGAGGTCCGGCAGCAGATGATCGGCCAGTCGTTCTTCACGTTCGTCCAGATCTTCATGTCGTTCACCCCGGCGGCGATCTACCTGGTCGCGGGGCTGCTGCTGTCGCGCGGTGACACGAGCATCAGCGCCGGCACCATCGTCTCGTTCACGACGCTGCAGAGCCGGCTGTACTTCCCGATCGGCTCGCTGCTGCAGGTGGCGGTGGAGCTCCGCAGCTCGCTCGCGCTGTTCGACCGGATCTTCGCCTACCTCGACCTCGAGCCGGAGATCGTCGACGCCCCCGACGCCGTGGACCTGCCGACGGCGGGGGCCCGCGGGCGGCTGGAGTTCCGCGACGTCCGGTTCGCCTACGGTGCGCCGACGCAGGACAGCGCGGTCCCGCTGCGCTACGCCCTGGACGGCGTCAACCTGGTGGTCGAGCCCGGGCAGCTCGCCGCGCTGGTCGGCCCCAGCGGCGCCGGTAAGACGACCATCAGCTACCTGGTGCCCCGGCTCTACGACGTCACCAGCGGGGCGGTGCTGCTGGACGGGCACGACGTGCGGTCCCTGACGCTGCACTCGCTGGCGGGCGCCGTCGGGTACGTGACGCAGGAGAGTTACCTCTTCCACGCGACCATCGCCGACAACCTGCGCTACGGCCGCCCCGACGCGACGCAGGAGCAGCTGGAGCAGGCCGCGCGGGCCGCGTTCATCCACGACCGGGTGGCGGGCTTCCCGGACGGCTACG
The DNA here is from genome assembly GCA_025965515.1 of Mycobacterium sp. Lineage (GTDB taxonomy): Bacteria > Actinomycetota > Actinomycetes > RYN-182 > RYN-182 > RYN-182. Next base: position 345 of record JAOPWU010000181.1, on the reverse strand, counting down.
ACACGGTCGTCGGGGAGCGAGGGTTCCGGCTCTCGGGCGGGGAGAAGCAGCGGCTGGCGATCGCCCGCGTGCTGCTGCACGACCCGCGGGTGCTCATCCTCGACGAGGCGACCTCCGCGCTCGACACGGGCAGCGAGCGGATGGTGCAGGCCGCGCTGGAGCCGCTCATGGCGGACCGCACCACGTTGGCCATCGCGCACCGGCTGTCGACGATCGTCTCGGCGGACGTCATCTACGTCATCGACGGCGGCCGGGTCGTGGAGTCCGGCGACCACGCGACGCTGCTGGCGCGCGGCGGGGACTACGCCACGCTGTACGAGCAGCAGTTCGGCGGCGGCCGCTTCC
>JAOPWU010000155.1 GCA_025965515.1 Mycobacterium sp. | reverse complement strand
CCGGCTGCTGCACCACGTGCCGTCGGCGACGCCGGCCGTCACGCCGCTGGCGACCGCCGTGGGGCTGCGGGAAGCCGTCCCCGAGCCGGTGCCCGCGCTGGCCGGCAAGCGGTTCGCACTGGTGGTCGGGGACGCGACCCCGCGCAAGAACCTCGGCACGCTCGTCGACAGCTGGGCCGCGGTCCGGGCGGTGGTGCCCGACGCGGTGCTCGCCGTCGTGGGGCCGCCGAGCTGGGGACGGACCGAGCAGGGCGAGGCGTACGAGCGGCTGCGGGCCGCCGGGGCCCTGGTCGCGCTGGGCCACGTGCCCGACGCCCAGCTGGCCTGGTGCTACAGCCACGCGGCGGTCGTGGCCTGCCCGAGCCTCATCGAGGGGTTCGGCCTGCCCGCCGCGGAGGCCGTCGCGCTGGGAGCGCCGCTGGTGACCAGCGACGACCCGGCTCTCCGCGAGGCCAGCGGCGGGCACGCACTCGCCGCCGTCCCCGCGACGGACGGCGCGGCCTGGGTCGCGGCACTGACGCGGGCGCTGCAGGTGCCCTGGCAGCCGCGGACGCCTGCCGCCGCCCCACGCACGTGGGACGACGTCGCCGCCGACACGGTGGCCGCCGTCTCCGCGGTCCCGGCGGTCCGCTAGAGCGCTCACGGCGCTGCACCGGTCGCCAGCCGCGCCAGGTGCACATTCCTGACCCTGTCGACGAAGCCGCGGGGGTCCCGCCGGACGAGCTCGGCCGCGACCCGGACCACCTCCCAGCCCTGGGCGCGGAGAAGCTCGTCGCGGCGCCGGTCCCGGTCCTGCGCCTCGAGCGTCTCGTGGAACGGCCGGCCGTCGATCTCGATGGCGACGCGACTCTCCTCGAGCGCGAGGTCGACGTGCGCCGACCCCAGCCCGGGCAGGTCGAACCGCCGCTGCACGACGACGACGAGTCCCGCCGCCCGCAGGTGACGCGCCCCGTCCACCTCCGACCCGGACTGCGCGCCCTCCCCGAGCTCGGCGAGGCACCGACGCAGGCGCCGCTCCCCGAGCGCGTCCGGCCGTCGTCGGACCGCCGCCGCCAACTGCTCGCGCGTCACGAACCGCTGCACCAGGCACTGCGCGACGTAGCCGGTGCGCCGGGCGCGGCCGGTTACCGTGAGCAGATCCGCGACGGTCCGCGTCCGGCTGGTGACGCGCAGCCCGCCGACCCGCACCACGTCGTCCGGGCCGGGCAGGCGGCGCGGCCGATGGCACACCAGCCCGGCCCGGCGGCGGGACACCCGGCCGCGCGCGACCATCACGTGGACCGCGGGCGGGACCGGTCGCCGCGTCCCCGGCAGCGGCAGGCCGTGCAGCTGTGCCGCCGTGTGATGCGACAGCACGGCGGCCGGACCGCCCCACTGCAGCGCGGCGGAAGCGGCGACGAGCAGCGGGTCGCGGCGGGGCCCCACCACGTAGACGCCGGGTAGCGACCGCCGCCACCGGCCGCGGCGCACGCGGTGCGCGAGTCCGCTGCGGGTGAGGCGGTGCTCAGCGGCCTGCCGGCGGCTGATGACGCCGTGCTGCCGTTCGACGAGCTGGTCGAGGTCCATGGGACGAGCCTGGCGCGCTGCGGGGGCCGGCGGATGCGTCGTCCACAGGCGATCGGCTGTCCACAGCCCCATCGGGCGACACCAGCCACCCCCCACCGAGCCTGGTGTCGCCCACCCCCGCCGGCCCCAGACGCAGAACGGCCCGGGATCTCCCCCGGGCCGTTCCGCTGCGCCCCTCTCGGGCGCGACGAGCTCAGTGGTTCGCCTGCAGCTTGCCGTTCAGCGTCCAGTTGATCAGCGAGTAGGCCGACGCCACCGCGTTGCCCGAGAAGCCCGGACCGTTGGAGATCGTGAAGTTCTTGAACACGATCGAGGTCGGCTGCATCCCGTAGCTGATGACGCCGGCGCTGCGGCTGGCGCTCATGCGGGTGTTGGACACCGTCACGTTCTGCACCGTGATGTTGTTCGGCGCGGACGCCTTCTGGCCGGACAACACCAGGATGCCGCCGTGGTCGATCGTCGTGTCGGTGTTGCAGTGGTCCACGACGCCCCCGTCGATCAGCACGTTGCTCGCCGGGTAGGTGTTCCAGGGAGCACCCTCCTCGCCGAGGTAGATGCCGGCCGCGTCGGACTTCGACACGTTCACGTTGCGGTACGTGATGTGGTCGCCGCCGACCACCGAGAGGCCGCGGCCCCAGGCCGTGCCCTGCACGACCGGGTCGGTGACGGTGATGTTGTGGACCACGGCGCCGTCGCCCCCGTAGGAGACGACCGCGACGCCGTCGTCACCGCTGTTGATGACCTTCGGGCTGATGATCGTGCCGTCGTGGCTGCCGAGCGTCATGTGGATGCCGTCGGCGCGCGTGTTCTGCACCGTGACGTGGTCGACCGTGAAGTTCGCCGACTGGCCGATGTAGAGGCCGGCCGAGGCAGCGCCGTCGATCAGCACGTTGCGAATGGTGTCGCCGGTCCCCCAGACGCGCATGCCGGTGGTCTCCCACGCGTCACCGCGCTTGGTGGTGGTGCCCATCTTCACGGTGATGCCGTCAACGGTGATGTTGTCGGCCTGCACCCACACGGAGCTGCGGTTCTCGTTGGTGGCGAGCAGCATGCCGCCACCGGTGAGGCGCGTGCCGGCCTTGGTCAGGTGCAGCACGTCGGCGTGGGCGAACGTCCGGCCCGCCGGGATGACCAGGTCGGTCCCCGGCTTCATGGCGTCGAACGCCTTCTGCAGCGCGACGCTGTCGTCGGTGACGCCGTCGCCCTTCGCCCCGTAGGCGAGCACCGAGACCTGCGGGTTGCTGCTGGTCGGCACCGGGGCCGGCACCGGAGTGGTCGGGGCAGGCACCGGGGCCGGCACCGTCGGCGTGGGGGCCGGGGTGGTGGGCGTGGCGGTCGGCCGGCTGGTGGGGGTGGTGCGCGGCAGCAGCAGCTTGCCGACGGCGGCGTTCAGCTGCGCGTTGGCGGCCACCAGCGGCTGCAGCGTCGGGTCGTTCCAGAGCTGCTGCAGTACGTACGGGTCGGCCAGGACCGCCTTGACGACGGCCGGGTCGGCGAACAGCTTCGCCGACGTGGCGGGGTCCCCGGCGAGCTGGCGGATGTTCGCCGGGCTGCCGGCCATGGAGTGCAGCAGGCTCGCGTTCAGGAAGATGTTCCGGGTCTGGGCGAAGTTCAGCGACGTCTTGGGCACCGCGGTGGCGGTGGTGCCGGCGAGCGCCGTGGGGGCCAGAACGACGGCGGAGCCGCCCGCGAGCGCCAGTGCGACCAGGACCGAAGCGGTGCGGTGCGGGCGCTTGGTGGACCGGGGGGTGACGGGGCTGGGGACGGAAGACATGGCGGTTTCCCTCAGGGTGTGGCCGGCAGCGCCGATGTGCACCCGAGGGAAAGATCGAACGGGGCAGCGGTCGGTAGTCCGGCTGCCCGTTCTGGGCCCGTGACTTTGCGTCCCCGCCTTCCGACGGGTTTGCCTGTTCGCCAGCGTGTTGACGACCAACACATGAGGTATCGGCGCGGCAAAGGGCCGTCTGGAGCAGGAAGTTCATGCAATCGGGTGAACGGGCCGGCCGGCCGGGGCAGCGCCGTCACCGCCCGTAACTACGCGCGGCGCGCCTCGTTCTCACCGCGAAGGGCTAGAGTCGGCCCACCTATCTCACCGGGGGAAACCCATGAAGCTCGCACGCCTGTCCGTCGCCGCGGTCACCGTCGCCGCCCCGCTCGCGCTCCTGGGAGCCCCTGCCGCCTCGGCCGTGACCTGCCCGACGTACCCGGTGAACCCGAACTGCGTCCCCAGCAGCACCTCGGACAACGGCGGGTCCAACGGCGGCACGACCACCACGACCACCACCGCGACGGGCTCCGGTTCGGGCGCCGCCACCACGGCCACCGGCAGCGGCAGTGGCTCGGCCGCCCTCCCGTTCACCGGTGCCGAGGTCGTCCCGGTGACCCTGATCGGCCTGGCGCTCGTCGGCGGTGGCACCGCCGCGATCGTCGTCTCGCGCCGCAAGCGCGCCGCCCAGGGCGCCTGACGTCGCACGGCACTCCACCGGCGCACGCCGGACAGGCCGGGCGCGAGGGCTCCTCGCGCTCGGCCTGACCCTTCTCCTCCTCTTCGTCCTGCTGGTCGTGGACCTGGCCGCCGTCGCGGTCCGGCTGCCACGGCTGCGGGACGCGGGGAACCGGCTGCAGGCCGACGCGCACCAGCTCCAGGCCGACGTGACCGACGGCGGCACCGCCGGGATCGCCCGGGCGGACGCGCTGCTCGGGCGACTGCAGGCCGACTCCCGTGCGCTGGGCTCCGCGGCCGGCGGCGCCGCCTGGACGACCACCGCCGTCATCCCCGGACTGTCCGGCCCGCTCGACGCGGCGCAAGCGCTCGCGGCCGACGCCCGCACCCTCACCGACGGGGTGCTCCCCGACTACCTCAGGCTGTTGCACTCGGTGCGCAGCCTGTCCCTGCAGGGCGGGGCCACCGACCTGGCCCCGCTGCTCGCGGCCCGGGGCCCCGCCGCCTCGGCCGCCGCGAAGGTCGATGCGCTCCAGACGACGATCGACCGCCGGCCGATCTCGGGCGTCCCGCAGATCGCGCGGGCCCAGCGGGCGCTGGCCAAGGCGGTCGGGCAGTTGCACGGCTACGCCAAGAGCATCGATGTCGCCCTGGCGGTGGCGCCCGACCTGCTCGGCGCCGACGGCCCCCGCACGACCCTCGCGGTGCTGGAGTCGCCCGCGGAGAGCCGCGGCACCGGCGGCCTCGTCGGCGGGTACGTGCTGCTGCGCGCGCAGAACGGCCGCATCACGGTGGTCTCGCAGGGCACGCAGTCGCAGATGGGCGGCGTCACCGACGCCACCGGCCTGCCGGCCGACTTCGTCCACACGTACGAGCCGCTGGGGGTGCTGCGCGACTGGCGGGCCACCCCCCTGTCCCCCGACTTCCCGGTCACCGCGCAGGTGTGGCGCAAGCTCTGGGCCGCGGAGCACCCGGGGCAGGTGGACGGCTTCCTGGCCATCACGCCCGCCGCGGTCGCCGCCGTCCTGTCGGTGACGGGCCCGGTGACCCTGCCCGACGGCACCACGGTGACGGCGGAGTCCGTGCAGCGCTTCCTGCAGCTCGACGTCTATGCCAAGTTCCCCCTGCAGCAGCAGGAACCGGTCCGGGACGCCTACCAGCACCTGGTGCTCGCGGCGATGCTCGACAAGGTGTCCGCCTACCGGGGCTCGCCGATGCCGCTGCTGCGGGCCCTCGGCGGAGCGGTGTCCGGCGGGCTGCGGCTGGCCGCCAGCGACCCGGCCCAGGAGGCGAAGCTCGCCACGACGCCGCTCGGCGGCAGCCTGCGGTACGACCCGGGCGCGCCCGTCCTCGGCATCGACAACACCGACGGCAGCAAGCTGGACCAGTTCCTTGACCGGAAGGTGGCCTACCGGGCCACCGGTGGCCGGGTGAGCGCCACCGTGACGCTGACGAACACGGCGCCGACGACGGGCCTGCCGGCGTACGTGACCTACCGCGTCGACCTCGGGACCGACGCCGCCCGGGCCCAGCACCGGCCCGGGGAGCACATGGTGCTCGCCGCGCTGTACCTGCCGGGGACGGTCACGGACGTCTCCGTCACGGTCGACGGCCACGCGGAGGCGCCCCGCTCGGTACTGCCGGAGAACGGCCGCACGGTCGTCTTCGTCGTCCCGCGGGCACTCGGGCCCGGCGGCGACGCGACGACCTTCACGGTCACAGGTACGGCCAGGTAGGGGATGGTCGCGGTCGCGATCGGGTGAGACCGTCACCGGAAGGTGGGCTGCACCGTTGACCCCACGACAGACTGCAGTGCATGCAGGCCGGGACGTCCGGTCCGGCACCGCGGCGGAGGGAGCACGACCGTGACCCAGGTTCCCCCCGGGACGGCCGCGGAGACCGGCACGGCGTCGCTCGACGACATCCCGCTGCAGGTCTTCCCGGAGCAGGCCTGGCCGCAGGGCGGGCACCCCGCGGGAATCCTGCCGGGCGCCCCCCAGCTGCCGTTCATCGCCGGCACGATGCTGCCGCTCGCGCCGCGCAGCTTCTGGCGACGCGTGTCGGACTTCCGTCGGCACCGCCTGGCGAAGGCCAGGGCCGTGCTGCTGCTGGGGCCGCACGTCGGCGTGGCCCAGGCCCGCACCGCCCTGGTCGGCGGCTCCCGCCCCTGGCTCCAGATCGAGGGCACCCTGCGCATCGGCACCGACGTCCGCATCGGCGGCGCGATGGCCCGCTGCGGCCTCTCGTGCGACCGGGGGGCGACCCTGACGCTGGGCGACCACGTCTGGTTCCACAACGGCGTGCGCATCCACGCGGCACGGTCGATCACGATCGGCAACCGCGTGATGATCGGCGAGGGCACGGCCATCTACGACACGACGTTCCACGCCGCCAAGCCGGGAAACTCCGCCAAGGTCGCCCCGATCGTCATCGAGGACGACGTCTGGATCGCCCGCGAGGTCCTCATCGGTCCGGGTGTGCGGATCGGCCGGGGCAGCGTCGTCGGCAGCGGCACCGTGCTGAACAAGTCGGTCCCGCCCGGCTCGATCGTCGTCGGGTCGCCGGGACGGATCGTCGATTCGTTCGAGGTGCCGGAGAACTTCCGGCGGGTGTGACACCCCTGCGCGTGGCCGGCCGGCCGGTGCCGCGGCGCGGTCCGGGCGAGCGCCGGACGGATGATCGGACGCGGGTGGGCCACCGCCCGTCATACCTCGTTCCCGCGCCACCTGCGGTGGCCACGAGGGAACGCCAGGCGGTGAGGGGGTGAGTGCCGTCGACGAGGTGACCATCGCGGCGCCGCCCTGCCCGGCGACCACACAGCCGGCGACCACACAGCCCGCGACCACACAGCCGGGGGCCACCCCGCCCCCCGGCACGCCCGTCGTGCTGTTCTGCGACGCCGGCACGCTGCTCGGGGCGTTCCTCACCTGGGCCGCGGCGCTGCGCCGGCGGGGCTTCCGGGTCGAGCTCCTGACGCCGGCAGGGACGTCCCCACGGCGGCTGCTGCTGGCCGACCGCGCGGTCTTCCACGCCGTGCACACCCACGACGAGGGCACCACGCCCACCGTCCCGGCCGGGCTGCTCCCGAACCTCGTGGACATCCAGGCCGTCGAGACCGTGCGCCCCGTCCTGCCCGGGCCGGCGCCCCACCTGGTGCCCCGGGTCCGCGCCGCGGCCGACGCCGCCGTCCTGCTCGACAAGCCGGCCATGAACGCGCTCGCTGCGGACACCGGTTGGCTGGTGCCGCGCAGCTGGCTCCCCGAGGAGCTGGCGGACGCCGAGAGCCAGGACCTGCCCTGGCCGCTGGTCGTGAAGAACCGCACGGGCTTCGGCGGGGACGGCATGTGCCTGGTGCACGACGCCGCCGAACTGCGCGGCGCGCTGGCCGCCGCGGCCGCCCCCGTGCTGGTGCAGGAGCGGGTCGTCGGCCCGGTGGTGAAGCTCGGTGGCGTGGCGGACCGCGGCGAGCTGGTCGAGTGGGGCTGCTACCGGGCGATGCCCGCGGAGGGCGATCCCTTCGGCACGCCCGCTGACGTGCTCACGGTGACGCAGCCGGGGCTCGAGGAGCCCAGCCGCGCGCTCGTGCGCCGGTTGGGCCTGTCCGGGCCGTTCAACGTCGACTGCATCGAGGACGCCGACGGCCGGGTGTGGTTCCTGGAGCTGAACAGCCGGGCGTGGGGCTCCTGGCCGTGCCTCGACCGGGCGGGGCTCGACCAGGTCGGCGCGTTCCAGCGGACGGTCGGCATCCCCGCGCCGGCGGCCGTCGCGCGCGAGGTGCGCATCGGGCTGCGGACGCGGGTCCCGTCCTCGACGTCGGGGCTGGACGAGCTCTGGCTGTTCCGGCGGCAGCTGGGCCTGCGGTGGTTCGCGGCCTCGGTGGCCCACCACGACCTGACGGCGCTCGCCCGCGGCGGG
>JAOPWU010000128.1 GCA_025965515.1 Mycobacterium sp. | reverse complement strand
CCCCGGGGACCTGATCGGCGTGCCCGTGGAGCGGGGCGCCGGGCTGCTGCTGGGCGAGGTGGTCGGCGACTACGCCTTCGACCCGCGGGAGCCACTGCCGCACCGGCGCCCGGCGCGCTTCGCCCACGTGGTGCCGCGGGCCGCCGCCCGGCCGCCCGCCACGCTGCAGGACCCGCGGGCGCTCTTCCGGATCCTCGTGGACCCGGCCCAGGTCCCCGCACCACTCCGGTGACCGGTCGACGGGCCCGGCCCGGGGACGCACACTGGTGCGTATGACCACCGCGTCCGCCCGCGACCTGTTCGCGGACGTCGCGTACCGCGTCGCCGCCACCACCTACCCGCAGCGGCAGGCCCGGGCGCTGCGCCGGCAGCAGCTCGCCGCGCACGTGCAGCGCCGGGCCCTGGTCGTGGGCAGTGGCGCCGCGGGCGTCGCCGTCCTCGCGTTCGGGGCCGACCAGCTGGTCGGCGGTCTGCTCACCCTGCTCTGCACGATGGTCGGGCTGTTCGCCGTCCTGGTCGCCGCGTCTGCCCTGGCTGGCGCCTCGGCGGCTGCGGCGGCCCGGCGTCGGATGCCCCGGCCGCCGCTCGCACCGCACCTGCGCCGCGACCTGGGGCTGGTCGCCGCCCGGGCCGCGCAGCTCGACCAGCTCGTCGCCGGCATCCCCGACGGGCCCGCCGCCGAGGTCGGTCGCCGGGCCGTGGCCGCGGTGCGCGCCTCCGCACCCGCGCTGGCGGCGCTGCACGCCCGCCGGGCGACGCTGGCGGCGCTGGCCGGCTCCCTCACCGACCCGGCCGCGCAGCAGCAGCTGGCCGGGACCCGCGCCACCGTCGAAGCGGCGTGGACGGACGCCGTCCGCCGCCTCGACGAGGTCAGCGTGGGCGTCGCCGGGCTGTGCACGCTGAGCCACTCCCCGGGGCTCGCCGACACCGGGCCGCTGGCCCGCGCCACGGAGGAGCTCTGGGCGCTGCAGACCGGCTGGGCCGACCTCGCCGGCTGAGTCGCGCGCCCGTCGACCCGGTATGGGCCACGATGGGCGGCGTGCACCTACGCCGCGACGACGGGCCCGGCGGCGCGCCCGTGGTGCTCCTGCACGGCCAGCCCGGGTCGGCGTCCGACTGGACCCGCGTCCTGCCGCTGCTGCCCGCAGCCGACGGGGCCACCGCCGAGCCCCTGCGGCGGATGGCCGTCGACCGGCCCGGGTACGGCGCGTCGACCGAGTCGGCGGTCGACTGGGCCGGCAACGCGCAGCGCCTGGTCGCCCTGCTGCAGCGGACGACGGCCGAGCCCGCCGTCCTCGTCGCGCACTCGTGGGCCGGCGGCGTGGCGCTCGAGACGGCCCTGCTGGCGCCGCAGCTCGTGCGGGGCCTACTCCTGGTCGGCGCGGTGGCGCACGAGACCACGCTGGTGACGACGGACCGGCTGCTGCAGCTACCCGGGCTGCTGCGGCTCACCACGGCCACGTTCCGCCGGGTGGGCCACCGCGCCATCCGGCTGATGGAGACCAGCTCGGGGTCCCGCCTCGACCCGCAGGCGCGCCGCTGGCTCGCGGCGGAGGCGTCGCTGTGGCGGTCGTCCGCCGCCTGGGACTCGTTCGCGACGGAGCAGGAGTTCCTGGTCCGCGACATCCGCGCGCTCACGGCACGGCTCGGGGAGGTACGGGTGCCCGTCCGGCTGCTGCACGGCACCCGCGACGCGCAGGTGCCGTTCAGCAGCGCGGGGGAGGCCACCGTCGCGATCCCCGGTGCGCAGCTGCAGCCCGTCGTCGGCGGGCACCTGCTGCCCTGGGAGCTCCCGGCCGCCATCGCCGAGGCCGTCCGGGAGCTGGTCGCCGCGACCGCTGCGGGTCCCGCCGCCACCGCTGGGTAGCGTCGCTGGCATGCATGCCATCACGCTCGACGGCTTCGGCGGCCCCGAGGTCCTGCGCTGGTCCGAGGTGCCCGACCCGGAGCCGAAGCCCGGCGAGGTGCTCATCGCCGTCACCGCGACCGCCGTGAACCGGGCCGACCTGCTGCAGCGGCAGGGTTTCTACCCGCCGCCGCCCGGCGCGTCGGACATCCTCGGCCTCGAGTGCAGCGGCCGCATCGCCGCGCTGGGCGAGGACGTGAGCGGCTGGGCGGTCGGTGACGAGGTCTGCGCCCTGCTCGCCGGTGGCGGGTACGCCGAGCTGGTGACCGTCCCCGCGGCGCAGGTGATGCCGGCACCGAAGGGGGTCGACCTGGTCACCGCCGGCGGGCTTCCCGAGGTGACGTGCACCGTGTGGTCGAACGTGCGGGAGCGCGCCCGGCTCGGGTCCGGCGAGGTGCTGCTCATCCACGGCGGCACCAGCGGCATCGGCACCATGGGCATCCAGCTCGGCGTCGCGTGGCGGGCGACGGTCGCCGTCACCGTCGGCTCGCCGTTCAAGGCGGAGCGGGCGCGGGAGCTGGGGGCGGACCTCGCGGTGCTGTACCGGGAGCAGGACTTCGTCGCAGAGGTCCGGCGGGCGTACGGCGGGGCCGACGTCGTCCTGGACAACATGGGCGCCGCGTACCTCGCCCGGAACGTGGACGTCCTCAACCCCGACGGCCGGCTGGTGTGCATCGGCATGCAGGGCGGCGCGAAAGCAGAGCTGAACCTCGGCGTGCTGCTCGCGAAGCGGGGCGCCGTCCACGCCACGTCCCTGCGCAACCGCCCCGTCGAGGGGAAGGCCGCCGTCGTGTCGGGCGTTGTGTCGGAGGTGTGGCCCCTGCTGGCCGAGGGCTCCGTCCGCCCGGTCGTCGACCGGGTGATGCCGCTGCGGGAGGCCGCCCGCGCCCACGAGCTGGTGGCCGAGAGCAGTCACATCGGCAAGGTCATCCTTGCCGTCTGAGCGCCGGGCCGCCCGGGCCCGCGCCCACCGTTACGCGACCGCCGAGAGGAACTCATGACCGAGCAGCAGTCCGACCCGCGCCAGGTCCTGGTCATCGGACCCGACGGCAGCCCCGACGGCAGCCCTGACGGCGGCCCCGAGGGCAGCGCGGCGGGGGACGGCCGCCCCAGCGGGATCGAGGCCTTCGTGTCCGCGCCCGACAAGGTCATGCGCATCGGCACGATGATCAAGCAGCTGCTCGACGAGGTGAAGGCGGCACCGCTGGACGACGCCAGCCGCTCGCGGCTGCGGCAGATCCACGAGCGGTCCATCACGGAGCTGGCGTCCGGCCTGTCGGACGAGCTGCGCGACGAGTTGGAGCGGATCACGCTGCCGCTGACCTCGGAGTCACCCTCGGACCCCGAGCTGCGCATCGCCCAGGCGCAGCTGGTCGGCTGGCTGGAGGGGCTGTTCCACGGCATCCAGACCACGCTGGTGGCGCAGCAGATGGTGGCCCGCAACCAGCTGGAGGAGATGCACCGCCGGGCGCTGCCGACCGGCGAGGGCCCCGGTGGCCGCGGCGCGTCCGGGCCCTACCTGTAGGGCTCCTCGCGCGGTTCCCGCGCCAGCCGCTCGAGGGGCTCGACGGCGGGGAGCTCCTCGCGGGCGACCCCCAGCTCGCCCAGCCGGCGGGCACTCACCAGCACCCGGGACTCCAGGGACGCCACCGTCTCGTTGTAGCTGCGGACGGCGCCGTCGAGGCTGCGGCCGAGCTTGCCGACCTTGTCGACGAGCCCGGCCAGCCGGGCGTGCAGCTCGTGACCCAGGTCGATGACGGCCTGCGCGTTCTGCGTGACGGAGGCCTGCCGCCAGCCCTGGGCGATGGACGTCAGGACCGCCAGGAGCGTCATCGGAGAGGCGAGCACCACCCGACGCCGCGCGGCGTGCTCCAACAACCCGGGGTCGACCTCCAGCGCCGCCGACAGCACCGCCTCCCCCGGGACGAACAGCACGACCAGCTCCACCGCGCCGGGCACGGCCCGGGCGTAGTTGCGGGAGGCCAGCTCGTCCACGTGCGCCCGCACCTGCCGGGCGTGCGCCGCGAGCCGCTCGGCGACCCGTGCCCGGCCGGAACCGGCCACGCCCCCGGTGGCGAACTCCTGCGTCGAGCTGGGCAGGCCGATCTGGTCGTCGTCGGCGTCATCGTCGCCCGCGCCCGACAGCTCGACGGCCTCGAGGTAGGCCTCCAGCGGGGCCTTGGCGTCCACGACGACCGCTCCACCGCCCGGCAGGTGCACCACCAGGTCGGGCCGCAGCCGCCCGGCCGGCCCGTCCAGCGTGTCGACGAAGACGGTCGGCTGCTCGGTGAAGTCGCAGTGCTCGACCATGCCCGCCAGCTCGCAGACCCGGCGCAGCTGCACTTCGCCCCAGCGGCCACGCACCCGCGGCGCCCGCAGCGCCGTCACCAGCGCGCCGGTCGTCCGGCGCAGCTGCGTCTGCCCCTGCGCGAGCGACGCCACCTGCTCCCCCAGCTCCGCCTGCGCCCGGACGCGGGCCAGCTCCAGGCTGCGGAGCTGGTCGTCGAGGCCGGCGAGCGTGGTCGCCACCGGGGACACCAGGTCCCGCACCGCGGCGGACCGGGCCGCGAGCTCCGCCTGCGCGGCGGCGCTGAGCCGCCCGTCCCGCTCGGCGGCCAGCCGGCGCTCCGCGTCCAGCTGCGCGG
>JAOPWU010000123.1 GCA_025965515.1 Mycobacterium sp. | reverse complement strand
GGCGAGCGGCAGCGGCTCAAACTGGCCACCCACATGGCCGAGACGGGCGGCGTCTACGTCCTCGACGAGCCGACCGCCGGCCTCCACCTCGCCGACGTCGAGCAGCTGCTCGGCCTGCTCGACCGGCTCGTCGACTCCGGCAAATCGGTCATCGTCATCGAGCACCACCAGGCGGTGGTGGCGCACGCCGACTGGATCATCGACCTCGGCCCCGGGGCGGGCCACGACGGCGGCCGCATCGTCTTCGAGGGCACGCCCGCCGACCTCGTCGCCGATCGCTCGACCTTCACCGGGGAGCACCTCGCGGCGTACGTCGGCGCCTGACCGAGGCACTCGCGGAGGCCGTGAGGCGAGTCTTTTAGCTGTTCTCGACGCGGTCCCGGCGAACGCCGATAATCGACATTATGACAAACACACTAACGGCCGCTATCGGCGCGTGGTGCTGGGTGCCATGATCATCCCGCGCTGTCCCCCGTCGGCGCAGGGGGGCAGTCGCATGGATCACGTCCGTCGCAGCGTGGCCGTGCTCGCGGCCGCCACCGCTCTGGGGGTCACCGGGTGCGGGACGGCCGGCCACGGCGGCAGGGTGTCCGCCACGGCGACGCTCGGCAACGTGCCGGCACTCATCGTCCCGACAGCGCCTGCGCACGGTGCGTTGGCGAAGCTCGACGGCGTCCGCCTGCGGGTGGTCAACGTCGGAGGCACCGCGTCCTGTCTCGCGCTCGCTTCGGACACCGGTGGCCCGATGGCTGCCGTCTGGCCGACCGGCTACACGGCGGACGCGGCCGGGAACGTCGTCGATGCCGGGGGTCACGTCGTCGCGGCGCCAGGCCAGCGGCTCGTCCTCGGCGGCGGCAGCTACGCCGTCGACGCAGCGCAGCCGTGCAGCCTGGGCAGCGCCGAGGCCTTCTACGTGAACGCGGTCCTGCCCGGATGACCCCGCAGCCGGCTGAGTAGGCCAGCAGCAGCTGCTCAAGCGTCCGCACGCAGAACTCCAGCGACGCGGTCGGCACCCGTTCGTCCACGCCGTGGAACAGCGCCGTGAAATCGAGGTCGGCGGGCAGCAGCATCGGCACGAAGCCGTAGCAGTCGATCCCCAGCCGGGACAGCCACTTGGCGTCGGTGAACGGCGTGCTCAGGTACGGCAGGACGTGGGCACCCGGGTCCTCGGCCTGCACGGCCGCGCAGATCGCCGACATCAGCGGGCCGGTCGTGGGCACCTGGAGCGCAGGCCCGGAGAAGATCTCCCGGAACCGCAGCCGGTCGCCTGCGACGCCCCGCAGCAGGGCGTGGAAGGTGGCCTCGGACCCCGGCAGGAACCGCCCGTCCAGCGTCGCGGTCGCCGTCCCCGGCACGACGTTCACCTTGTAGCCGGCAGCGAGCGTCGTCGGGTTGACGGTGTGCTGCAGGGCGGCGCGGATGACCCCCGCCAGCGGGCCCAGGCCGTCGAGCATCCCCTCGACCTCGTCCGGCGCCGTGCCGAGCAGTTCGGTGGCCCCGGCGGTGAAGGCCGCCATGGCCGGGGTCAGCCGCCGTTCGAACGGCTCGTCGGCCAGCCGCAGGACGGCCCGGGAGAGGGCGGCGATCGCGTTGTCCGGGTGCACCATGCTGCCGTGGCCGGCGCTGCCGGTGGCCGCCAGCTCCACCCAGAGCACCCCCTTCTCCCCCGTCGCGACCAGGAACGCGTGTTCGCCCGAGGGGAAGGTGTGGCTGAACCCGCCGACCTCCCCGATCGCCTGCCTGCAGCCGGCGAACAACTCCGGCTGCGTCTGCGTCACGTACTGCGCGCCGAGCCGACCGCCGGACTCCTCGTCGGCGAAGAACGCGAGGACCACATCGCGGCGGGGTCGGCGGACGCGCGCCGGACACACCGCTCATCCGCCACGACCAGCGCCCCATCCTGGACAGCAGCCACGGCGTGACCATCGAGGACCTGTCCACCGCCCGCAGCGGCCCAGAACCGCTCGTCTTCACCATTCAGCCGGGCGCCGGCAGCGATGGTGCGCTCTCCCACGCCGGCGAGGAGGTGCTCTACGTCCTGGAGGGGGCGCTGCGGCTGCGGCTCGACGGGGACACCGACTACGACCTCGAGCCCGGGGACTCCATGTCCTTCGAGAGCCCGCGCTCGCACCAGTTCAGCAACGTCGGGTCGGCGCCCGCCGTGGTCTTCTGGGTCAACACCCCGCGGACCTTCTGACGGTTCGCACCCGGGCTACAGGTCGCGCAGCGCGGGGACGGCCTTCGCGGCCAGCTCCCCCACCCACCGCTCCGGGTCGTCGCCCGGCGGGCTCACCCACACCCGCGAGATGCCCAGCGCCGCGTAGGACTCCATTGTGGACAGGAAGCCCGACACGTCGGCCAGCGCGTCACCGCCGGCCCAGATGATCGTGCGCCGCACGGTGGCGGGGTCGCGGCCCTCGGCCTCGCAGTGCCCGTCGAGCACCCGCAGCTTGTGCTCGACGACGCCCGGGTCCATGGCGAACAGGTTGCACGCGTCGGCGTAGCGGGCGACGAAGCGGAGCGTCTTCTGCTCCCCCATGCCCCCGATCAGGATCGGCGGCCGCGGCTGCCGGATCGGCCGGGGGTTGCAGATAGTCTCGGCGAGGCGGTAGTGCTTCCCCTCGTACGGGCCGTCGTTGTCGCTCCACATCTGGCGGCAGATCTGCAGCGCCTCCTCCAGGCGCTCGAACCGCTCCGCCACCGGCGGGAACGGCACGCCCAGGGCCCGGTGCTCCCGCTCGTACCAGGCGGCGCCGATCCCGAGCATCGCCCGGCCCCCGGAGAGCACGTCGAGCGTGGCCACGATCTTCGCCAGCAGGCCCGGGTACCGGTAGGTGACCCCCGTGACCAGCAGGCCGAGGTCCATGCGCTCGGTCTGGCCCGCCAGGAACCCGAGCGAGGTGTAGCCCTCGAGCATCGGGTCGAAGGAGGTCGCGAGGCTCTCCATCTGGAAGTAGTGGTCCATCAACGTGAACGTGCTGCAGCCGCCCTGCTCCGCCGCGCGGGCTGTCGCGGCCAGCGTCGGGGCCAGGGCCGCCGGCCCGCCCGGCAGCGTGAAGTTCGGGAAGTGGATCGCCAGGTCCATGGCTCGACCCTAGGCCTCCCCTGGCCTTTCGTGCACCCGCTGCGACCGGGGCGCCGACGCCGCCCGGATCAGCCCCGGATCGCCCGCAGGGTCAGGACGCCGGCCGCGGCACCGCCGAGGGCCGCGCCGGCGCCGGCCAGCGCCGGAAGGGGCGCGGCGCCCCGACGGGCAGCCTGCGCCAGGAACGCCGCGTCCGCCGCATCGCAGAAGAGCCCGGCGACGAGCCAGCGCGTCACGTCCCCGCGGCCGGCCGTCAGCACCCCGGCCCCGAGGGCGGCGTCGCGGGCGCCCGCCATGCGGACGCCCCAGGCCACGGCCGCGGCGGAACGCCGGTCGGTGCCCAGCAGTTGCAGCAGCGGCTGCGCACCGGCCACGAGGCCCAGGCCGAGCCCCAGGCGCGCGGCGCCCAGCAGGCGCACGGCTGTCGAGCCGTGAGAGATGCCTGGACCAGGGTCAATCCGGGCAGATTCGGGGAACCATGCCCGTGAAGCCCGACGCTGCAGTCGAGGGTGGACGGTCACCGATACCTCACTCGCACGAAGAAGTGCGGCGTCGCAGTGCGGACGCGCGGGAACGAATCGGCCCGCGGACGCGTTGCGACACACGACATCCCGGTGACGGTACCTTGGCGAGCAGCTGCTAGCCCTGACCACCGGTTCAAGGAGGTTCATGATGGGTGATCGCGTGCTGCGAGGCAGTCGGCTCGGCGCCGTGTCCTACGAGAGCGAACTGGCGACGGAACTCGCTCCCCGTCAGAAGGCATCGTACGACTGCCCGCGGGGCCATGTCTTCCAGGTTCCCTTCGCCGCTGAGGCCGAGGTGCCGGCGCTCTGGGAGTGCCCGCGCTGCGGCGCCCCCTCACTGCGTACCGACACGGAGCTGCCGGAGCCGAAGAAGGTGAAGCCGGCCCGGACGCACTGGGACATGCTCATGGAGCGGCGCACGGAGGCCGATCTCGAAGAGGTCCTGGCCGAGCGGCTGGCGTTCCTGCGCGGCGAGACCCGCAAGAGCGCCTGACCGGTCCCGGCGGCGCCGGGTTCCAGGAGTTCCAGGAGCGGCGGTCCCACCCTCGACGAGGGTGCGGATCGCCGCTCTGCTGCTGTCCGGGGAGCCCGATTCAGCGATCCGCCGGCGGCACCTGGCGGGGCGGCCGGGGCCCGTCGTCCGCGTCGCGTTCGCTCAGCACCTCGCCCTCGATGACGGTGCCCTCGATGACGGTGCCCGCGCCGGACGGGCGACCCATCCGCCAGGCCGGGCCGCCGCTGACCCAGGATCCCTCGGCGAGCCGCCCGGACAGCCGGGTGCGCCGGGCGACCGCGGCCGTGACGGGCGGGATCAGCAGCACGGCGCCCAGCGCCGCCGTGACGAAGCCGGGTAGCGTCACCAGCCCCGCCGCCAGCACGGTGATGGCACCCCGCCCCATCACCTCGGAGGGGTCGCCCCCGCCCCGCAACGCGGCGCGTGTGCGCAGCCCGGTCCGCCGCAGGAGCCGGCTGCCGACGACGCCGATCGCGGCCAGCAGCAGCACGGTGACGGCGGCGCCGAGCTGGTGGGCCACGAGTACCGCCACGTACCCCTCGACGACCACGTAGACGGCCGCCGCGGCCAGGACTTTGCGCACCATGGGTCGATGGTCCCCCATCTGCTGCCTGGAGGTCCCGACCGGGTCCGCTGGGAATCTGCCGTGCTCAGCCTGGGTCGAGCGCCAGGGTGGACACGCGGCCCGTCGCGCGGCGCCTGCGCCCGGAGCGCAGCGCCCACCAGGTGACCCGCCAGAGGGCCTCGACGACGATGGCCTGCGACATCTTCGACTCGCCCAGCTCGCGTTCGACGAACGTGATGGGCACCTCGGCCAGCCGGAAGCCGGACCGCCAGGCGCGCCAGGCGAGGTCCACCTGGAAGCAGTAGCCCTGGGAAACCACGCCGCCGAGGGCGAGCGCTGTCAGCACCTCGGCGCGGTAGGCGCGGTAGCCGCCCGTCGCGTCGTGCAGCGGCAGCCCCAGCGCCAGCCGGACGTAGCTGTTGCCCGCGCGCGACAGCAGCAGCCGCCGGCGGGGCCAGTTCCGGACGTGGCCGCCCGGCACGTACCGGGTACCGAGCGCGAGGTCGGCCGCGTCCGGCCCGTGGAGGGCGGCGAGCAGCCGCGGCAGCTCCTCGGGCTGGTGCGAACCGTCCGCGTCCATCTCGACCACGGCTTCGTAACCGCGGTCGAGCGCCCACCGGAAGCCGGCGACGTAGGCGGCTCCCAGCCCGGCCTTCGAGGTGCGCTGCAGGAGGTTGACCTGCGGGTCGGCGGCCGCCGCCGTCGCGGCCCACTCCCCCGTGCCGTCGGGGCTGCCGTCGTCCACGATGAGGACATCCGCCTCGGGCACGGCAGCGCGCAGCCGGGCCAACGTGTCCGGGAGGGTGAGCCGCTCGTTGTACGTGGGGATGCAGACGCAGACGCGCACCCGAGCTCCATCCTGCTGCCGTGGGCGGTGGCCCGAATTGCCACCGCTCCCCCGTGGCGGGCGTCCGCCGGGCCGGCGACCGTCAGCCGGAAGACCTCATCTTGCCGTACGCCGCTGCGCCCGCCCCGCGAGGCGCGCGAAGCGGCGTCCCGCCGGCAGCAGCGTGAGCGCGGCGCCCATCACCACGGCCACCAGTTCGGGCCACGCCCCTACCCGGTCCGCCAGGGTGCGGTGGCCCGGGGCGGCCGCCCGGACGGTGGCGACCAGGCTCGCCGCGGTGAAGACCTGCGTCTGCTGGTGGACGGTGCCGTCGGGGCCGATGATCGCGCTGATGCCCGAGGTGGCCACGACGATCACGGGCATGCCGTGCTCGATCGCGCGCAGCCGCCCCATCTGCAGCTGCTGCTCGCTCATGGTCCGGCCGTAGGTGGCGTTGTTGGTCTGCACCACGATCACCTGGCCGCCCTGGCGCACGCTGTCCCGGACGACCCCGTCGTAGGCGACCTCGTAGCAGATGACGTCCGCGACCCGGACCGGCCCCATATCGATCGACCGGGACGTGGTGCCGGGGACGAAGTCGTCCGGCAGGTAGGTGCGGAACCGCCCCACGAGCCGGGTGAGCAGCGGTCGGAACGGCAGGTACTCGCCGAACGGCACCAGGTGCTGCTTCGTGTAGCTCTGGCCCCGGTAGCCGTCGGGCCCCCAGAGCAGGCCCTGGTTGCGCAGCGTCCCCGGCCGGGGCCCGGTGACCACCGCGCCCACCAGGATGTCGCGCCCGATGGTTGCGGCGGCCGCCGACAGCTCGGTGCCGGCCTCCGGGTTGGCGAAGGGGTCGAGGTCGCTGGCGTTCTCGGGCCACACGACGATGTCCGGCTGCGGCCGGCGCCCGGCGGCGATGGCGGCGGCCAGCTGCTGCGTCTCCCGGACGTGGTTGCGCAGCACCGCCTCCCGCTGGCTGAACGCGTCCAGCCCGAGGCGGGGGACGTTGCCCTGGACGGCCGCCACGGTCACGTCGCGACCGCTGGGGCCGGGGGTCGGCAGCAGCGGCACGCCGCCGACGACGATCGCGGCCGCCACGAAGGGCACCACTGCGCCCGCGAGCGCCGTACGCGGCCCGGCCTCCCCCCGGCGGCCCCAGGCCCGCGCCACCGCGACCGCCCCGCAGGCGAGCAGGCCGCCCACGACGGCGACGAGGAAGGTCACGGCCGGGACGCCTGCGACGACCACGGCATCGCGCAGCGGTGAGGACGCCTGGCTGAACGCCAGCCGCCCCCACGGGAAGCCACCGAAGGGCTCGCGGCCACGGATCGCCTCCGACAGCACCCACGCGCAGCCGCAGCCCGCAGCGGTCGCCGGCCAGCGGCGGAACCGCTGGGCTACGGCCGACGCGGGCGCGGCGATCGCGACCAGCGGCACCTGCGTCGCCGCGAGGGCCAGCCAGGCGTCGTCCCCGATGACCCGCACCCAGGCGAGCAGCGGGACCAGGTAGGCGGCGGCCGTGACCAGGCCGAGTCCGTAGGCGGCCCGCCAGCGGCAGCCGCGGACGGCCAGCGTGGCGACGGCGACGCCCAGCACGGCTGCGGGCCACCAGCCGACCGGTGCCGAGGCGGCGTCCAGCAGCAGCCCACCGGCGGCCGCGGCGGCCACCCGGGTCGCGGCGCGTCGCCGGCGGGGGCGCGCGGGTGTGTTCTCGGGGGCTGCGTCGCGGTCGATGCTCACCGCGACGGACACCTGGCCAGTATGCGGCACCGGGGGCTGGGTGAGCCTGTCGAACGCGGCCCGGGGATCGCTGCGCCGCGCCCGGACGAGCCTCAGCGCTGTGGGGAACGCCGCGCCCGGCCTGCGGAAGAGGTGGTCGAGGGGAGGAGGTGCGAGCCGTCTTCGGTCCGGTGCCCTGCTCGCTGGCCGCGAGCTCACGCACCGTTGTCTACTGGCGGCTCCGCAACCCCCTCCCCCCGCTCACCGGCGTGT
>JAOPWU010000110.1 GCA_025965515.1 Mycobacterium sp. | reverse complement strand
TTCTCGCTGCGCGGCATCGACAACGCGGCCTACTACCGGCTGGTCGATTCCCAGCAGCGCAGCTACTACGACACCACCGGCACCGGCAACAGCCTCAACGTCGCGCACCCGGCGCCGCTCCAGCTGGTCATGGACTCGCTGCGGTACTGGGTGACGGAGATGCACGTGGACGGCTTCCGCTTCGACCTCGCGACGACGCTGACCCGGCAGAGCGGCGACATGGACCGCCACAGCGCGTTCCTCGACCTGGTGCACCAGGATCCGGTGCTGGCCGGCACGAAGATGATCGCGGAGCCGTGGGACACCGCCGGTTACCAGGTCGGCGGCTTCCCGGCGCGGTGGTCGGAGTGGAACGGCAAGTTCCGCGACACCGTCCGCGACTTCTGGCGCGGCGAGGAGGGCAGCCTCGGCGAGTTCGGGCTGCGGCTCACGGGCAGCCCCGACATCTACGCCGGCGACGGCCGCGCGCCCACGGCCAGCGTCAACTTCGTGACCGCGCACGACGGCTTCACGCTCGCGGACCTCACCGCTTACAACGCCAAGCACAACGACGCCAACGGCGAGGGCAACAACGACGGCGAGAGCAACAACAGCTCCTGGAACTGCGGCGTCGAGGGCGACACCGACGACCCGGAGATCCTGGCGCTGCGCGCCCGGCAGCGGCGCAACATGCTCGCCACGCTGCTGCTCTCCGCCGGCACGCCGATGCTCCTGGGCGGCGACGAGCTCGGCCGCACGCAGGGCGGCAACAACAACGGCTACTGCCAGGACAACGAGATCGGCTGGTACGACTGGGAGAACGCCGACGCCGACCTGCTGGCGTTCACGCGGACGGCGATCGCCCTGCGCCGCGAGCACGGCGCGTTGCGGCCGCGGCACTACCTGCGCGGGCCGGAGGGCGGCCGGCCGCAGCTGCTGCTGTTCCGCCCCGACGGCGAGCAGATGACCGAGGACGACTGGAGCAACCCGATCAGCAAGACGCTCGCGGTGCTGCTGGACGGCGAGCAGATCCCCGACCCGGACGCCGACGTGGCGCCCGAGGAGGCGGGCGCCGCGGGCGGCCGCTTCCTGGTGCTGATCAACAGCCACGTCGAGCCCGTGGACTTCATCGTCCCGAAGACGTTCCGCGGCGGCTACCGCGTCCGGCTCACCACCGACGACGAGACGCTCGGCGACGAGACCGTCCGCCGCGGCGGCGACGTCATCAGCCTCCGGGACCGGTCGCTGACGCTGCTGGTCCAGGGGGTCTGACGGGAGCGGCCGCCGCCGCGGCCGATGTAGTCATCGATCCACCGCCCGGGTGCCTCACCCGCACGCCGGGGCTGCCGATGGGGACAGAGCCGGGACATGGTGCCGGCCCCCCAGGAGGACCCCCGGCCGCACCGGTCGCTGCACCCCAAGGAAGACGCATGTCCGTACTGACCCGTCCGTTCGCCGCGCTCGACGACAGGTCGGTGCGCCTGCAGGTGCTGGCTCCCGTGACGGCGGCCCTCGCTGCGGCGGCCGTCATCGCGGGCGTGTCGGTCGGCTTCCTGTCGAGCGGGGCCACCCACGCGGACCAGATGAAGAACGACGGCGTGGCCGTCATGCACGCCAACACAACGCTGCAGAACTCGATCTCGTGGACCACCACCGACGTGCTGGCGATGCAGGTCAGCCCGGCCTACGTCCAGCACAGCAAGCAGGACATGCAGACCCGCGCCCAGGACGCCACGGCGGCGCTCGAGACGTTGCGGACGAAGCTCCCTGCCGGCGACCCGCAGCAGGTCGCCGCGCAGGCCACCACCGACTGGCAGAAGTTCCAGACGTTCCTGGCGACCCCGACCCCGAACGACGCCTCGGTCGAGGAGCACGCCAAGACCCTCGCGACCTTCACGGACCTCTCCGGGAAGCTCACCGCCGACGCCGCCGCCCTCAGCAAGGTGTCGGACGCCCAGGTCGCGGACCTCACCCAGGCCGCCCACGACGCGAAGAACAAGGCCGTCGCGTGGGTCGTCGGGCTGCTCGCCGTGTTCGGCCTGCTGGCCGTCTGTATCGGCACCCGCACCGCCAACCGCCTCCGCCGGGGCCTCGGCGCCCTGTCCGAGGTGGCGGAGGCCTTCGCGAGCCGCGACCTCACCCGCACGACCGGCATGACCGGCCGCGACGAGCTCGGCCGCGCGGCCAAGGCCTTCGACACCGCCGCCGAGAAGCTGCGCGGGGACATCGGCTCCGTCGCCGCCAGCGCCCAGCAGCTCGCCGCGTCGTCCGAGCAGCTGAACGCCGCCGGCACGTCGCTCGTCGCCTCCGCACAGACCGCCTCGCAGCGGGCCGTCACCGTGGCCGAGGCCGCGCAGGAGGTCTCCGCCACCGTGCAGTCGGTGACCCTCGGGGGCCAGGAGATGGGCTCGGCGATCGAGGAGATCAGCCGCAGCGCCGTCGACGCGTCCGGCGTCGCCGCCACCGCGGTCCAGAAGGCCGCCACCACCAGCGAGGCCATCAACCGGCTCGACGCCAGCTCGGAGCTCATCGGTCAGGTGGTCAAGGCGATCACGTCGATCGCCGAGCAGACCAACCTGTTGGCGCTCAACGCCACCATCGAGGCGGCGCGGGCCGGGGAGGCCGGCAAGGGTTTCGCGGTCGTCGCCGGCGAGGTGAAGGACCTGGCGCAGGAGACCGCGAAGGCGACCGAGGACATCGCCCGCCGGGTCGAGGCGATCCAGGGCGACACCGCCACCGCCGTCACGGCGATCGGCGAGATCGACCGCACCGTGGCGCGGATCAGCGACATCCAGAGCGTCATCGCCGCGGCGGTGGAGGAGCAGACCGCCACCACCGCCGAGATGAACGGCGGCCTGCTGCGCGTCTCGGGCGTCTCCGACCGGATCGCCTCCAGCATGTCCGAGGTGGCCGAGGCCGCCGCCGGTTCCGTGGCCGTCGCCGAGCAGACGCACGCCTCCGCGAAGGACCTCGCGGGCCTGTCGGCCGAGCTCCAGCGCCTGGCCAGCAGCTTCCGGCTCTAACCCCGCGCGGGCCCGCGTCCGCGCCTTCCGTCGGCCCCACTCGGCTGCTCCGTCCGGAGCAACGGGATGGGGCCGACTGCATCCTGGGGAGAAGCCGGGGTCTGCCGATGAAGAAGGGGAACCGGAAGCCCGAGTACGGAGGAGGTCCCCATGCGGTCCTGGCACGGACCCCTTGACGCGCTGCTGCGCCTGGAGCGGCAGACGACCGACGACGCACCGCTGGCCCCGCACCCCGCCGCGGCGATCCCCACCCCTCGGGCGGCCACCGCCGCGCATGCCGCCGCGGCCGCCCCGGCGGAGCCCCCCGTCAGCGGGTCTCCGGCAGGACCCGCAGCAGCCCTTCCTGCGCCACGGACGCGACGAGGGTCCCTGACCGGTTGAACACCTCGCCGCGGGTGAACCCGCGGCCCCGGCCCGCCCGCGGGCTGCGCTGGTCGTAGAAGAACCACTCGTCGGCGCGGAACGGTTCGTGGAACCAGATCGCGTGGTCGAGGCTCGTCACGAACAACTGCCGGCGGGAGAACTCGCCACGGTTGCCCAGCAGGATCGTGCCGAGCAGGAACAGGTCCGACGTGAACGTGAACGCGGCGGCCTGCAGCAGCGGCTCGTCCCCCAGCGGCGTCTGCGCCCGGAACCAGAGCTGCTGGTGGGGCACCGAGTCCGGGTGGTAACCCGCGACCGCCGGCGGCTCCCCGACGAACCGGATGTCCACCGGGTAGCGCTTCCAGTGGTGCTCGTACCAACGCGCGAAGCTGCGCCCGGCGTCCGTCCCGCGGGTCCGCTCCAGCCAGTCCTCGGCGCTCGGCAGCTGGTCCGGGTCGGGGACGTCCAGCGTCGGCACCTGGTGCACCGGCCCGTCCTCGTCCTCCTGGAACGAGGCCGCGAGGTGGAACACCGCCTTGCCGTGCTGCAGGGCGACCACCCGCCGGGTGGAGAACGTCCGGCCGTCCCGCGTCCGGTCCACCGTGTAGACGAGCGGGATCGACGGGTCGCCCGGCCGCAGGAAGTAGGCGTGGCAGGAGTGGATCCGGTGGGCGCTCTCCACGGTCTTCCCGGCGGCCATGACCGCCTGCGCGGCGACGTGCCCGCCGAACACCCGCTGCGGCGCGCCCTCGTGACCGATGCCGCGGAACAGGTCGACCTCGATGCGCTCCAGCGCCAGCAGCTCCCGCATGTCCTGCGGCGCGGGCGGCATCCCCGGCGGCCGGCCCTCGGGGTGCTCGGCGGCGGCCTTCTCCGTCGTGGTGGGCTCGGTCATGACGCCCATCCTGCCCGGTCCCCCCGGAAACGGCCGACGGGCCGGCCCTCCATAGGAGGACCGGCCCGTCGAGGGGGTGTCACGTCCGGACCGCCGGATTCTCACCGGCGGTCCGGACGGGGCTTGCTACTCCGCCGAGCGGCGGCGGATCAGCGTCGCGACGCCGATCCCGCTGAGCAGCAGGACGAGTGCCAGACCCACGAGGCCGGTGCTGGCACCGGTGTGGGCGAGGCCGCCGCCGCTACCGCTGGCGCAGACCAGGCCGGTGGCGCACCCGGCAGGCGTGCCCGGGTTGCCCTCGGTGATCCCGGTGACCGTCGGGCCCGGAGTGCTCGGGTTACCGCTGCCACCGTTGGTCGAGGTGATCACCGCGGCGTTCGGCAGGGTGCCGCTGGTGGCGGTCACCTTGACGACGATCGAGAGGACCACGCTCTGGCCGGGCGAGAGCGACCCGAGGCTCCAGGTCACCGTGCCGGCGTTGTTCGTGCCGCCGAGGTTCGCGCTGACGAAGCTGACACCGGCACCGAGCTTGTCGTTGACCGTGACGCCGGTGCAGCTCGCGTCGCCGCTGTTCAGGACGTTCACGTAGTAGGCGAAGTTCTCACCGGTGAAGACCTGCTTGTTGCTGGCGAACTTCGTCGACTGGTTGAGGACGCAGCCCGTGCCGGGGCTCGGGGCGCTGACCGTCGGGCCGTTCACCGTGACCGTCGTGGGCGGCAGCGGGGTCCCGGCGAAGGTGCCGTTGATGACCGCGCTGTTGTGGTACGTGATGCCCGCAGCGCCCGCAGGGGCCCTGAAGGTCATCACGATGTCCACGAACTGGTTCGGCTGCACGGTCCCCACGTTGTAGGTGAGCGTGTTGCCGGCCGCCGACGAAGGAGCGGGCACCGAGGAGACGAACTCCAGCGGCGGGGGACCGCCGGTGAAGGTGTCGACCACCGTGGCGTTCGTCACCGGGAGCGTGCTGCGGTTCGGGAACCGCACGGTGTAGGTGAAGGTCTGACCCGGGGCGACGGTGCGCGCGGAGACGTCCTTGTAGGCCTCGGTGAAGGGGTTCGGGTTCTCACCGGGGGTGTTCGGACCGCACTGGATGCCACCGACCGGGACGTTCGACTGGACCTCCATGTGGCCGACCCGGAGGTCCGCCACGTTGAGGCCCGCCGACGCGAGGCCGTTCTGGATCTGCGTGAGCACCGGCTGGAGGCCCGCGATGACCGGGTTCAGCACGTTGTTCAGCGGGGCGAGCGGGCCGGAGAACGGGTTCTGCGCGACCGCGATGGTGCCCGGGATGCTGATCCGGATCAGGTCACTGGCGGCCGAGGTCGCCGTGCCGTCCGCGGACTCGCTGGGCGTGGTGTTCTCGTAGCCCGTCAGGGAGTGCGCCGGGGCGCCGATGACCACGTCGGCCGCACCCAGGTGCAGCTGCAGGCCGTTGGGGCCGAGCACCTGCTGGGTGGTGAGCGTCTGGGTCTTGCCCATGGCCGTGATGCTGACCAGCGGGTCCGTCGGGCCGATGCCCACGGGGGCGTAGCTGACGACCGAGGTGCCGGCCGTGCCGCCGGCCTGCGCCGCCAGCTTCAGCGGGGCGAGCACCGCGATGGTGATCTCCGCCGGGGTGTTCTTGAACAGCGTGATCGGCGCGAAGGTCTGCACCGTCTGCGAGACGAGCCCGACGCCGCCGGCCTTGGTGCCGTCCGCGAGGGTCGGCTGGACCAGCTGCTCGGTCGACGTCGTGCCGACGACCGCGTTCGTCTTGTCCAGGTGGACCAGGCTGACCTGCTTGCCGCCGATGTTCGCCGTGCCGATGTCACCATCGACGACGTGCGACTGACCGGTCGAGATCGGCTTGCCGATCACGCAGGCGTTGTCCGCCGTCGTGTTCGCAGCGGCCGAGCTCGGCAGGATGTTCAGGTTCGCCAGCGGGGCGAGCGGGACGGTGCCGGCCTGCCCGGTCGCGCTGGAAGGCGCGGGGGAGGACGCCTCGACGCTGCCGGTGTTGATGGCCTGATCGGACGCCCCCGGCGCCTGGCCGAGCGCCAGCTGCACAGCCGCGCCGTGGCCGTAGGCCGTGTGCCCGGTGGTGGTGCCGCGGAAGATCGTCTCGCCCAGCTGGTCCTTGGTGGGCAGCGTGGTGTCGGGGCCGACCGCCGCAGCGGACTGCTCGATCGCACCCTCCGCGAGCGCCTTGTTCAGCGGCTTGTAGGACGCCAGCTGCGCGTAGACCGCTGTGCCGTTCGAGGAGCCGTGGTAGGTCCCGGTGCTGCCCGCCGCGAGCGGCCGGACCGCCCCGGTGCTAGCCGATGCCGGCGAGATCGAGAGCAGGGCGGGCGCTGCGACGAGCCCCGCCGACACAAGTGCTGCCAGGGCTCGGCGGCCCTTACGGTGTGCAGCTGGCCTCAGGCCCGGCTGCGCCACCTCGTCGTGCGTACCGTGGATCATGTTCCTCCCCCGTCTGGGTGTCTGTCGGCGGAAACCTAACGTCAGCAGGGGATCTAGGACACGGGCGTCTCAGCCGAACCGCAGGCGCTCTCAGGTTGGGGGGCTTCTCCGGTTTGCCCTCGGTTGCGCGGTGCCACCTCCGGGGGGACCCGTTGGCAGTCGACTCAGGCGCGATCCGCTCCCCGCGCCGGACGGGGCTGGCGGATCCGGCGGGTTTGGTCTTCGCTCCCAGTTGAGAGAAAGTGACCAAACACACAACGCGAAAGCAGTCCCGGCCGCGTTGGAGTACGCACCCGCTCACCCTGCAGCGTCCCCGCCCCCCGGGCGGCCGGCGCCCGAGAACGAGGTCCTCATGCGGCAGCTGACCACCCTGGACGTCCAGTTCCTCGCGCTCGAGGACGGCCGCAACTTCGGGCACGTCGGATCGCTCGGCATCTACGACCCGTCCGAACGTGCCGGCGGTGACCTCACCCTCGACGACCTCACCCACCTGTTCGAGGAGCGCATCCACCTGCTGCCGCCGCTGCGCTGGCGGCTGGCCGAGGTGCCCTTCGGCCTCGACCTGCCGTACTGGGCGGAGGACGCCGACTTCGACCTGAGCTACCACCTGCGGGACATCGCGCTGCCGGCGCCCGGCGACTCGCAGCAGCTCGCCGAGCAGGTCGCCCGCATCCACGGCCGGCCGCTCGACCGGTCGCACCCGCTCTGGGAGCTCTACCTGATCCACGGCCTCGCGGACGGCAGGGTCGGCATCTTCACGAAGATCCACCACGCCGCCGTCGACGGCATGTCGGGCGCCGAGATCCTGTCGGTGCTGCTGGACCTCACGCCGACCGGCCGCGAGATCCCCCCGCCGTCGGGGGACGCCGGCCCGGAGGCGCCATCGCCCTGGCAGATGCTGGCCCGTGGCCTGTCCGGCCTGCCGCGGCAGCCGTTGCGCGCACTGCAGGCGCTGCCGCGCACGCTGCAGCACCTCGACGCCAACCCGTTCCTGCGCACCATCCCGTGGACCGGCACGGTCGAGGCGCTCACCCGCCTGGTGCCGGGGCTCGGGGACGGCGGTGGCGACGGCGGCGTGCTGGAGAAGCCGACCACCCGCGCCCCGCGGACGGTGTTCAACGGGCCGATCTCCGGGCACCGTCGGGTCTCGCTGGTGTCCCTGCCGCTGAGTGAGGTCAAGCGGGTCAAGGACCACTTCGGCGTCACCGTCAACGACGTCGTCGTGACCCTCTGCGCCGGGGCGGTCCGCCGCTGGCTGCTGGAGTACGACGAGCTGCCGGAGAACGACCTCGTCGCGATGGTGCCGCTGTCGGTGCGGACGCCGGAGCAGTTCGGCACGTTCGGCAACAAGGTGTCCGCGATGATGGCGCCGATCCCGACGTCGGAGCCGAACCCGGCGCGCCGGCTCTCCGCCGCGCACGCCGTCCTGGCGTCCATGAAGACGCGGCACAAGGGCGTGCCCGCCACCGTGCTGCAGGACAGCACCGCGTTCATCCCGCCGCAGGTGATGGCCCGCGCCAGTCGGGTGACCCTCACGCTGCTGGCGCGGCTGCCGGTGGAGCCGCTGCTCAACGTGATCATCTCGAACGTTCCCGGCTCGCCGCTGCCGCTCTACTGCGCGGGGGCGAAGCTCGAGGCGATCTACCCGATCAGCGCGATCGCCGACAGCGCCGGCCTCAACATCACGGTTCTCAGCTACCAGGGCAGCCTCGACTTCGGCATCGTCGCCGACCGGGAGCAGATGCCGGACGCCTGGCCGATCGCCGGGTTCCTGCGCGACGCGCTGGACGAGCTGCTGGCGCTGCTGCCGCCGACGACGGTCGACCTGACCGGGGCCGAGCCGGTGATAGACCTGACGGCGACCCCGGACTCGGGGCACACCCGCGCGCCGGCCCCGCGCAAGGGGAAGCCGCGCACCACCGGCCGCGCCCCGGGCAAGGCCGCGCCGGGCAAGGTCGTGCAGGGCAAGGCGGATCGGTCCGCGGAGGCCGCAGGCCAGGCGTGATGGGGCAGGTCAGGGGCCGGTCGCACCGCGGCGGGCCGGCCCCGCGGCGGCCCGGCTAGTCCGCGCCCGCCGGCTTGCCGGCCCGGCGCGTGCCGCCCCGGGCGGCTCCGGCGCGGGACTTGCCGCGCCGGCGCAGGTGCACCGGGTCGCCGCTGTGGTCGCTGCCGTTGATGGCTTCGGTCACCCGGACAACGTCGCCGTCAGGAAGCCCCTTGAGGAGGCTCTGCAGCAGAGTCGTCTCGTCCATGGTCGACTCCAGGGGAAAAATCGCGTCCCGCATACCCCACGCTGCTGGAGGCCCCTAGCTGTGGGCAGCCTAGCCAAGTGGGGCGCGAAGCGCACGACTCCTTCGCCTTCGGCCCCCGGATCGGTACGGTCGGTACGAACCTTGCGGAGACGAGCCCTCCCGGGCGGAACGGCGGCGGCTGCCGCGACGAGGAGACGACATGAGCGAGACCACCCATATCAGCCCACAGGCTCTGGGGCCCGAGCGCCGCAGCGGCTCCGAGGGCGAGGGCGTGCTCGGCCTGATGAACCACGGCGGCAGCGGTGGCGGGCCGTCTGTCGAGGAGGGGCAGCCGGAGTTCACCGTTGTCCTCCGCGGCTACGACCGCAACCAGGTGGAGGACTACCTCGACTCCATCGCCGCGTTCGTCAGCGACGCCGAGCACCGGGCGCGCACGGCGGACGCCCGGGTGGCCGCCGCGCAGCAGCGGGCGGAGGTCGCGCACGAGCGGGCGCAGCGCCTCGAGGCGCAGCTCGAGAAGGCGCGGGAGTCCTCCGGCAGCTACACCGGCCTCGGCGAGCGCATCCAGCGGATGCTCGAGATGGCCGAGGAGGAGTCCGCGGACCTGATCGCCACCGCCCGCGCGGAGGTCGCGGAGCTGGAGGAGCGCTCCGAGGCGGAGCGGCGTCGGCTGCAGGCCGAGGCCGACCGCGAGCTGCGGCAGGTCACGCAGCAGCGCGACAGCGTCGTGTCGGAGCTGCGCCGGCTGCGCAAGGTCATCAGCGACATGACCGGTGGCACGCTGGGCGAGGACCCGGTCGAGGAGTGACGCGCTAGCCGACGCGCCGCGGCGCCGTGCCCTGCGGGGCGGCGCCCTTTGGTGTGTGCGGGCGGGCGCTCTGAGGTGACGCGGATCCGGGTGGGGCCGGTCGCCGCTGCGGCCCTGTCGTCGAGGTTTCGCCGCTCTGGGCCGTTCCCAGGCCTCTCGGCCGAAAATCAGAGAATCAGATTTTCCCCGGAAGGCCCGCGAACGCCCGCCCCGGCGCCGAGCTACCGCTCGACCCCCAGCGTCAGCGAGCTCGGGTGCGCCGCGTCGCTGTAGACCGTGACCGTGCTGCCGATCGACGCCAGCAGCGCGGGCGCCGGCGGCACCAGCGTCGGGGCGTCGAGCTGCTGGATCGCCAGCCGCAGCGCATGCCCCGGCTGGACCTGCGCGGCGGTCGGGAACAGCTCCACCTGCACCTCGTAGCTGGTCCCGGGCGTCACCGGCAGGGTGCTGGCCACGGTGTCCGGGTGGTACGGCTGCACCACCAGCCCGTCCCGCACGACGGTCCGGGACGGGTCCAGCGCCCGCATCGCCAGCGACTGCCACCCGGCGGTGAGCGGCGTGACGCGGCCGTCCGGGCCCACGTCCTCCAGCCGCACGGTCAGGTCGGCGTCGCGGCGGGTCGTCGACACGTACAGGTGGGCGGCGCTGGGCCCGTTGAACCGCAGCGGCGTCGACCCGCTGACCGGTAGGTCCCAGGTGGCGCCGGTCAGGTCGTTCAGCTGCTCGTGCGTGCTGCACGGGGAGACGGCCAGGCCGGCGGTCCACTGCTCCGTCGACTCGCTGCACAGCCCCGACAGCGGGTTCCACGCGATGGTCGCGCTGCCGGGCGCCGCGGTGCCGCCGAGCGTCCCCGAGTGGCCGACCGTCGGGCTCCCGCCGAGGGGCAGCGGCGCGTAGCGGGTCTGCGGCGTGGGGTAGCTCGTCGACGACTCGAAGCTGTTGCCGCCCTTGCCCAGCCGGTTGACCGTCACGGGCGGCACGTCGGTGTCCAGCGTCGGGTCTGCGACGCCCCGCAGGTAGTGGTCGAACCAACGCAGCCGCAGCTGGTCGAGGTTCTTCGCGCCGCCCAGCTCGAAGGTCCCGCCGTCGGCCTGCAGGTGCGTCCACGGCCCGATGAGGAGCTTCGCCGGGACGCCCCGCGCGGCCAGCGCGTTGTAGAGCATCGGCTCGCCGCGCTGGAACAGGTCGTACTCGCCGCCGACGACGAACGTCGGGACGGTCACCCGGTCGACGTGCTCGATGGGCGCCCGCAGCCGGTAGAAGCCGCTGTCGTAGACCGGGTCGCCGCCGAGCGCGGCCTGCGCCAGCTTGGCGCCCTGGAACGTCACCGCCCCGCCCACGTGCTGCAGCAGGGTCGACAGCCCCTGCGCCGGCGTCGTCGCGCCGCCCGGGACAAGCCCTGTCCCCGCGACCAGCCCGAACCACAGGGGCATGAAGCCGGTGTCGAGCATCCCGCCGTGCACCACGACGTCGCGGTACGGATCCGCCGACGGCACGACCGGGAACATCGCCGCCAGGCCGGGCGGCTGCTGCTCCGCGGTGAGGAACTGGTCGATCGCGTCGTAGCTGGTGCCCGCCAGGGCGTAGCTGCCGGTGCCGCCCGGCAGGGTGTGCACCCACCGCGCGGTCTCCAGGTAGTCCTGCTGCTCCCGGGCGCCGAACGCGTCCCAGGTGCCGGGGGAGCTGCCGGTCCCGCGGACGTCGACGGTGACCTGGATGTAGCCGCGCTGCGCGAGGTACGGGCTCATGGCGCTGACGGCCTTGTTGTACGGCGTCTGGTCGAGGACGACGGGGAACTGCCCCGGTGCGGCCACCCCGTTGATCGCCGGCCGGGTGACGTCCGCGTGGAGTTGCACGCCGTCGCTCATCGGGACGAGGACGTCGTGCTGTGTGACCGTCCCGTAGGTGGCCGGTCGTGGCGCCCACCCGGGGCTGCCGCCCCCGCCCTGTGCGGCGTAGCCGGCGACGGGCAGCACGGTCACCGCGGCAGCGGCGACGACCAGGGCGGGGCGTAGGTGCACAGCGGGTCCTCTCGGCAAGAGTCACCACTTAACGCGACTCGGGCCACAAGATCTCGGTTGCACCAGTCCGCGGCTACCCAGGTCCGCGCTACACGCCCCCGAGGCGGTGGACGCGGATCGTGTTCGTCGCGCCCGGCGTGGACAACGGCGTCCCGGCCACCATGACGATGACGTCGCCGGGCCCGAACCGGTTGAGCGTCAGCAGCTGCCGGTCCATCTGCTCCAGCATCGCGTCGGTGTGGGTCACGACGGGGGCGAGGAACGTCTCGACGCCCCAGGACAGCGCCAGCTGCGAGCGGACCGCCGGCTCGGGGGTGAACGCCAGGAGCGGCACCTCGCTGTGCAGCCGGGCGACGCGGCGCACGGTGTCGCCGGTCTGCGTGAAGGCGACGATCGCGCGGGCCTCCAGGCCGTGGGCGATCTGGCTGGCGGCGCGGGCGATGATGCCGCTGCGGGTCACCGGCTCGTACTCCGCCAGCGGGCCGCCGGTGGGCATGAACGGCAGGTCCCGCTCGCTGGCCCTGATGATCCGGGCCATCGTGGCGACCGCCTCGACGGGGTGCTCGCCGACGCTGGTCTCGCCGGACAGCATCAGCGCGTCGGCGCCGTCCAGCACCGCGTTCGCGACGTCGCTGGCCTCCGCCCGCGTGGGGCGCGACGCCTGGATCATCGATTCGAGCATCTGCGTCGCGACGATGACCGGCTTCGCCATGCGGCGGGCCGTGACGATGGCCCGCTTCTGCACCAGCGGCACGTCCTCGAGCGGCATCTCCACGCCCAGGTCGCCGCGGGCGATCATCAGGCCGTCGAAGCTCGTGACGATGGCCTGCAGGTCCGCGACGGCCTCGGGCTTCTCGATCTTCGCGAGGACCGGGATGCGGTACCCGACCTCGTCCATGACGCTCAGCACCGGCTTGATGTCCCGCGGGCTGCGGACGAACGACAGCGCGATGAAGTCCACGCCGAGCTGGAGGGCGAACCGCAGGTCGGCGTAGTCCTTGCCGGACAGCGCCGGCTCGCTGACCGCGACGCCGGGCAGGTTGAGGCCCTTGTTGTTGCTGACGATGCCGCCCTCGGTGACGCGCAGGTGCACGTCGGGGCCGTCGACCTCCAGCACCTCCAGCGCCACGCGGCCGTCGTCGACCAGCAGCCGGTCGCCGGTGACGACGTCGTCCGCGAGCCCGCTGTAGGTGGTGGACACCCGGTCGTGCGTGCCCTCGCACGGCTCGGTGGTGATCACGACCTCTTCGCCGGTGGCCCAGAGCACGGGGCCGTCGGCGAACCGGCCGAGGCGGATCTTCGGTCCCTGCAGGTCGGCGAGGACGGCGACGGCGTGCCCGGTCTCGTCGCTCGCGGCGCGGACCGCCTCGTATGCGATCCGGTGGTCCTCGTGGGAGCCGTGACTGAAGTTGAGGCGGGCTACGTCCATGCCCGCCTCGACCAAGGCTCGAAGGACACCCGGCTTGGCCGTCGCCGGCCCCAGCGTGCATACGATTTTTGCGCGTCGTTCCACGTAGCCGAACCCTAGGCCTCGCCCGCGCCGCGTGTGCGCGACCCGGCGGAACCGTTGCAAGGCTCACCCGTATGGGTCGGGGTTACGGTGACCCGCATGAAGCTGGCCATCACCGGGGCCGCGGGTCTGCTCGGCGGCCACCTGGTCGCGCACGCGCGGGCGCTGGGCGTCTTCGACGAAGTCCGTCCGCTGGACCTGCCCGACGGGGACCTCACCGACCCGGCGGTGCCGCCGCGGCTGCTGGGCGGGGTCGACGTGGTGCTGCACGCCGCGGCCTGGACCGACGTCGACGGCGCGGAGAGCCAGGAAGAGGCGGCCCACCGCGTCAACGCGGTCGCGAGCGCCAACGTCGCCGACGCCTGCCGGGTGGGCGGCGCCCGGCTCATCGCCGTCAGCACGGACTACGTCTTCTCCGGCCTGAACGCCGACGGCTCCCGGCGCGCCGCGCCGTACGAGCCCGACGAGGAGCCCGATCCCCGCACCGCCTACGGCCGGACCAAGCTGGCCGGCGAGCGCGAGGTCCTGGCGCGCTGCGAGCGGTCGCACATCGTGCGTACCGCCTGGGTGTACGACGGCGAGCGCGGCTTCCCCGCCACGATGAAGCGCCTGGCGGCCGAGCGGGAGACGGTCTCGGTCGTCGACGACCAGGTGGGCTCGCCGACCTTCGCCGGCGATCTGGCGGCCGCGCTGCTGCACCTGGTGCAGCACCCGCAGGTGACCGCCCGCCGACTGCACGCGACGAACGCGGGCGTGACCACGTGGTTCGGGCTGGCGCAGGAGACCTTCCGGCTGCTCGGCGACGACCCCGCCCGCGTGCTGCCGACGACCAGCGACCAGTTCCGCCGCCCCGCCGAGCGGCCGGCGTTCTCGGTGCTCTCGCCGCGGGTGTGGGTGGAGTCCGGGCTGCCGCCGCTGCGCGCCTGGCAGGACGGCCTGCGGGACGCGCTGACCGGCGTATCACGGGCGATCGCGGGGGTTTCCTGAAGGCCGCCGGGCCGCCTGCTCTAGACTCACCCGCGCCCCCTTCGGGGGGACGCACTGGAGGCTTCGCCTAGTCCGGTCTATGGCGCCGCACTGCTAATGCGGTTTGGGGCTTCAACCCCATCCCGGGTTCGAATCCCGGAGCCTCCGCACTCACCGCACCAGCCCCGCCGGGCCCGTCAGGGACCGGCGGGGCTGCTGCGTTCGCCCCGGACCGGGTGTCAGGCGGCCGACAGCTGCGCCGGCGCCACCGCCGGAGCGACCGCCAGCTCGAACCAGACGGCCTTGCCCCGGTCCTCGGTCTCGACACCCCAGGCGCTGGCGAGCATGTCGACCAGCTGCAGCCCGCGGCCCGACGTCTCGTCGAGGCTCGCGTCGGCCACCTGCGGCAGCCGGTGCGAGTCGTCGAAGACGCTGACCCGCAGCCGCCCCTCCAGCAGCTCCAGCCGCAGCTCGATGGCCGCGTCCGAGTGCCGGGTGGCGTTGGAGACCAGCTCGGTCACCAGCAGCGCCGCGGTCTCCAGCGCGTCCTCGCCGACCTGCCAGTGCTGCAGCACGTCGGTGACGTACCGCCGGGACAGCGGTGCGGACGACGGCGCGGCGGGCAGCCGCCGGACCACGCGGCGGTGGCGGTCGCGGGCGGTGGCGGGCAGCCGCACGAGCACGAGCGCGACGTCATCGCGGCGGACCTCGCCGGGCGCGAGTTGCCCCAGCAGCCGGTCGGCCAGCGAGTCGACGTCCTCGTCCTTGTACGCGGCCAGCAGCTCCGCCAGCAGGTCCACGCCGTCGTCGAAGCTGCGCGTCGGGGACTCGACGAGCCCGTCGGTGAAGACCGCGAGCAGTGCTCCCGGCGGCAGGTGGACGGTCTCCTCGTTCCAGGTGGCCTCCGGGTCGACCCCGAGCGGCAGCCCGCCCCGGCCGAGCAGCACGCTGACGCTCCCGTCCGGGGCCACGACCACGGCCGGCAGGTGCCCCGCGCGGACCCAGACAGCGAGCCCCTCCGCCGGGTAGACCTGCAGGTAGGACAGGGTCACGAGGCGCTCGGTCGTGGCGTCGGTGACGAAGGCGTTGGCCTCCTCGGCGATGCGGGCGGGCGGCAGTCCCGAGTGGGCGTGCGCGTGCACCACTGCGCGCACCTGCCCCATGAGCGCCGCGGCGGTGAGGTCGTGCCCCTGCACGTCGCCGACCGCGATGCCGATGGAGCCGCGCTCCAGCGGCACGGTGTCGTACCAGTCGCCGCCGACCTCACTGCCGGCGCCGCCGGCCTGGTAACGGACGGCGAGCTGCATGTCCCCCGTCAGCGTCGGCTGCGCGGGCAGCAGGGTCCGCTGCAGGGTGAGCGCCGACTGCCGCTGCTCGTCGTAGTCCCGGGCGTGGGCGAGCGCGATGGCGGCCCGCTCGGCGAACTGCTCCAGCACCGCGCGGTCGGCCGGCTCGAACGGCGCCGCGCCCTCCGGCCTGACCACCGTGAGGGAGCCGAGCCGCCGCGGCCCGATCTGGACGGGCACGATCATGTACCAGAGGGGGCGCAGCCGCAGGAGCACGTCGGCGTGTTCGGGCGAGCCCGCCGCCGCGGCCATCTTGTCGGCGTCGAAGCGCCCCACGAACGTCTGGCCGGTCCGGGCGGAGCGCGTGGCGTAGGACTCGGTGTGACCGTCGACCCGGCCCGAGACGCGGGGCAGGATCGTCAGCTGCTGGATCAGCTGCTGCATCGCGGGGTCGTGGTGGGTGACCGCCGCACGCAGCAGCGACCCGTCGACCTGCCAGAGGTCGAGGATGCCCCAGCCGGAGAAGACCTCGGCGGCCAGTCGGGTCACCGCCGCGGTGACCTGCGGGACCTCGAGGCTGCGGGAGAGCTCCAGCCCGACGCGGTTGAGGGCGTCGGCGATGCGCAGCCGCTCGTCGTCGGCGTAGCGGCTCGTGACGTTGACCGCCTGGCAGAACACGCCGGTGGGGCTGCCCTCGGCGTCCCGCAGCGGCGAGAAGACCATGTCGACCAGGATCGACATCGAGCCCCCGCCGGACTGCCCGACGACGATGGGGGACCGGGACAGCGTGCGGGTGCGTCCGCTGGCGAGGACCGCCTCCAGCACCGCCACGTAGTCCGGGTACTCCGGGAAGGCCGCTGCGGCAGGCGCGCCGAGTGGGCGGCGGCCCATGGCGTGGCGGGCGTGGCGGTTGAGGAACGCGAGCTGGTGGTCCGGCCCCGTGAAGATCAGGATGTTGAGCGGCGCCTCGTCGAGCGCCGGCAGTAGCCGGCCCCACGACTCGTCGTGGAGAATTTTCAGCGCGGGCTCGAGGCGCTGGAGGTCCGGCGTCGACACCCGTCCGAGCGTAGCCGTCAGATCGTCTGCGGGGGCCGGGAAACGGCAAGGCCCCGGCTCTCGCGAGCCGGGGCCGTGCCGCTGTCGAGCGGTGCGGGGTGGTCCGGGGACCTAGTGGGCCAGCACCGGCGCGCCCTCGGCGGGGGCCGAGAGGGTGCCGCGGGGCAGCACCGTCGCCGCGATGATCGCGCCGACCACGAAGATGCCCGCGCTGAACCAGAACGAGATGGTGTAGCTGTGGAGCGAGGCCTTCGCCAGCAGCAGCTGCTGGGGCAGGCCCTCCCCGAAGTGGGCGGCCGCGAAGGCGGTCGCCGCGGAGGTGGCGATGGTGTTGATCAGCGCCGTGCCGATGGAGCCGCCGACCTGCTGCATCGTGTTGACCATCGCCGAGGCCACGCCGGCGTCGTGCGGCGCCACGTTGCTGATGGCGCCCTGCATGGCCGGAGCGAAGATCATGCCCATGCCGAGACCCATGATGAGGATCGCCGGCAGCACCGTGGAGTAGTAGTGGCTGGTCAGCGTGATCTGCGCCATGACCCCCAGCCCGATGGCGCCGAGGATCATGCCGATCGGCACGAGGACCTTCGGGCCGACGCGGGGCATCAGCACGATGTTGGCGACCTGCGCGGAGATCGCGAGGGCCGCGATCATCGGCAGGAACGCGACGCCGGTGCGCACCGCGCTGTAGCCGCGGGTCGCCTCCAGGTAGTACGTCAGGAACAGGAAGACCGTGAACATCCCCATCGCGCTGATGAACACCGACAGGTAGCTGCCGCCGCGCATCCGGTCGAGGAGGACCCGGACCGGGAGCAGCGGGTGCTCCGTCCGCAGCTGGAGCGCCGCGAAGGCGACGACCAGCAGGACGCCGACGACCAGCAGCGTGATGGTGGAGGCGCTGCCCCAGCCGGCGATCTCGGCGCGGGAGAGGCCGAAGACGATGGCGAACAGGCCCACCGAGATGGTGACCGCGCCGCGCAGGTCCAGCTTCGCGCGGTTGTCCGGGCGGCTGTTCGTGAGCAGCAGCGCGCCACCGGCGATGGCGACGGCCGCGAAGATGAGGTTCACGTAGAGGCACCAGCGCCACGACAGGTACGACGTCAGGATGCCGCCGAGCAGCAGGCCGAGGGCGCCGCCGGCACCGGCGATCGCGCCGAAGATGCCGAAGGCCTTGTTGCGTTCCTTCGGGTCGACGAACGTCGTGGTGAGCAGCGCCAGGGCGGACGGCGCGAGGAACGCGCCGAAGATGCCCTGCAGCGCGCGGGCTGCGACCAGCATGGTGAAGCCGTTCGCCGCGCCGCCGATCGCGGAGGCGACGGCGAAGCCGCCCAGGGCGATGAGGAAGAGGCGCTTGCGCCCCAGCAGGTCGGAGAGCCGGCCGCCGAGCAGCAGCAGGCTGCCGAACGCGAGGGCGTAGCCGGTGACGACCCAGGTGCGGTCGTTGTTCGAGAAGCCGAGCGACTTCTGCGCCGCGGGCAGCGCGATGTTCACGATGGTCGCGTCGAGCACGACCATGAGTTGGGCCAGGCCCAGGACGCCGAGGATGAGCCAACGGCGGGCGTGGTGCGGGTCGACGTGCGGCGTGGTGCCGCTGCCGGCCGGCGGCGCGAGGGCCGCGTCGGGCGTGGTGGTGGTCACGGGAACTCCCGTCGTGTGGTGCGAGGTCAAAGGAAGCGGGGCGCTACCGGAGGTGGCTTCTCCGCTTATCGGTGAGGTTAGCACCGAACCGGAGACAGTACCTCCGCTTTGTGGTTAACATGACAGTCATGACGCCACTGGCCATCTCCGGGGCGGAGGCCGCACACCCCGTCGACACGGTGCCGTGTACCCCCGGGCTGCGCGCGGACGCGCGCCGTAACCGGGAGCGTGTGCTCGAGGCGGCCGCCGTGGTGTTCGCCGAGCGGGGCCTCGACGCCTCCCTCGACGAGATCGCCCGCCGGGCCGGCGTCGGCGTCGGCACGCTCTACCGCCGGTTCCCCACCCGCGAGGCGCTCATCGAGGCGCTGTTCGACGCGAAGGCCGAGCGGGTCATCGCCGTCTTCGACGCGGTCGCGACCAGCGACGGCGACCCCCTGGCGACGCTGACCGACACCCTCGTCTCCCTCGCGGAGGTGTTCGCCACCGACCGCGGCGTGCGGGAGGTGCTGCTCACGAGCAAGCACGCCTGCGCCGGCGGGGCGCGCATCCGGGAGCGGGTCACCCCCGTCGTGGCCCAGCTGCTGCAGCGGGCGCAGGACGCCGGTCAGGTGCGCGCCGACCTGGAGCTGAGCGACCTCCCCATCATCCTGTCGATGATCGAGTCGGTGGCCGACCGAGCCGGCACCCGCAGCCCCGAGCTGTGGCGGCGCTACCTGACGCTCCTGATCGACGGGCTGCGGACCGACGGCGGAGCCCCGACGGTGCTGCCCGTGGCGGCACTGCCGGAGGACCTGATCGACGACGTGATGTGCGTGGACGAGGGCTGGCAGCGGTAACGGATGGGTCCGGCGCACCGGGAAATGATTCCGGTCGCGCGGGAAATGGCCGCGCCTGAGCCGCGGGCCGACGGGAACCGCCCGT
This sequence comes from Mycobacterium sp., assembly GCA_025965515.1. GTDB lineage: Bacteria > Actinomycetota > Actinomycetes > RYN-182 > RYN-182 > RYN-182. The sequence goes on along the minus strand of JAOPWU010000110.1, from coordinate 1,935 downwards.
GGCGTAAGATGACATAATGAGCAGTCTCGTGGCCGAGTCCGCCGACATCCTCGTCACGGACGGCGGATTCCGGATCGAGCGGCGCGTCCGGCAGGCCGACCCGGATGATCTCCGGAATCTCAGCGCGCGGCTCGACAGCCGCCTCGGCGGTGTCTTCACCTCCGGCGTCGAGTACCCGGGCCGCTACACCCGCTGGGAACTCGGTTACGAGAACCCGCTGCTGACGGTGGCGGCCCGCGGCCCCGAGCTCGTCGTCACCAGCCCCGGCCCGCGGGGCGAGGTGCTGCTGGCGGGGCTCGTCGAGCTGCTGGCCGACGCCCCGGAGCTCGTGGTGCGTCGCGAGGCCCGGGAACTGCGGCTGGAGCCGGCCGACGTCCCCGCGGGCGTGTTCGCCGAGGAGGAGCGCAGCCGCCGGCCGAGCGCCTTCACCAGCCTGCGCGCCGTCCTTGCGGCGCTGCGCACGCCTGACGACAGCCACCTGGGGTTCTACGGCGCGTTCGCCTACGACCTGCTGTTCCAGTTCGAACCCATCGAGCTGAAGCTGCCCCGGCCGGACGACCACCGCGACTTCCTGCTGCACCTGCCCGACCGGCTGCTGGTGCACGACCGCGCCACGGCGAGCTACCTCTGGCTCGAGTACGAGTTCGCGTGGAACGGCTCCTCGACCGCCGACCTGGAGCGGACCGTCGTGCCCGCGCCGATCGGCCCCGCGGCGGAGGTGCCGGCCGACCTGCCGCCCGGCGACTACGCCGCCATGGTGGACGTGGCGAAGGAGTACTTCCGCCGCGGCGACCTCTACGAGGTGGTGCCGAGCCAGCCGCTGCAGGTGCGCTGCAGCTCGCCCGCGCAGATGTTCGAGCGGCTGCAGGAAACGAATCCCGCGCCGTACAGTTTCCTGATCAATCTGGGGACCTCGCATCTGGTGGGCGCGTCCCCGGAAATGTACGTGCGGGTCACCGGCCGCACCGTCGAGACGTGCCCAATTTCCGGGACGCGGCCGCGTGGAAAGGACGCCCTGGGCGACGCGCAGCAGATCCTGGAACTGCTGAACTCGGCGAAGGACGAGGCCGAGCTCACGATGTGCACCGACGTCGACCGCAACGACAAGGCGCGGGTCTGCGTCCCCGGCAGCGTGAAGGTCATCGGACGGCGGCAGATCGAGCTCTACAGCCGGCTGATCCACACCGTCGACCACGTGGTCGGCACGCTGCGCGAGGACCGCGACGCCCTCGACGCCTTCCTCACCCACATGTGGGCCGTGACGGTCACCGGCGCCCCGAAGAAGTGGGCGACCCAGTTCATCGAGGACCACGAGGACAGCGCCCGCGGCTGGTACGGCGGCGCGGTCGGCGGGCTGCTGCTCAACGGCGACATCAACACGGGGCTGACCCTGCGCACCGCGCAGATCAAGGACCAGGTCGCGCTGGTGCGGGCGGGCGCGACGCTGCTCTACGACTCGGTGCCCGTCGAGGAGGAGGCGGAGACGCGGCTCAAGGCCGGGGCGCTGCTCGCCGTCGCCAGCGGTACGGCGGTGCCGGAGCAGGTGGCCGCTGTCGCGTCGGTGCCCGCCCCCGCGCGGCCCGGGCGGCTGCGGGTGCTCGTCGTCGACCACGAGGACTCCTTCACGCTGAACCTCGCGAGTTACTTCCGCGAGGCGGGCTGCGACGTCGTCACGGTGCGCGCCGGCTCCCAGGGGCCGCTGCTGGCGCAGGACCGCTGGGACCTCGTCGTGCTCTCCCCGGGTCCGGGCCGGCCGTCGACCTTCGCCATGGCCGATCTGATCGGCGAGCTGTACGAGGCCGGCATCCCCATGTTCGGCGTGTGCCTCGGGCTGCAGGGGCTCGTCGAGCAGGCCGGCGGGCGGCTGCACCAGCTCCCGGAGCCGGTGCACGGCAAGGCCAGCCGGATCCTCGGGCAGGAGGGCGTGCTCTTCGG
>JAOPWU010000084.1 GCA_025965515.1 Mycobacterium sp. | reverse complement strand
TCGTCCCGCCCGGGACCGACGTAGGCCGCCTGGACATGGCCTACAACCCTCCGGCCATCCAGCAGGCGGCACTGAGGAGGCGTCCGATCGACGAGCGCACCGCCGCATAGGCGCACCTGCCGCGCAGGGTCGGGCTCGGCAGCTCAGGTCCTACTGATCCTCGGGGTGTTGCTGTTTGCGGTATAGCGCGGAACCGCCGCTGACCAGCAATTTCAGGGACGAACCTCGTGGGCGGCGGGCGATGCTGGCGTCGGCGAAGCTGCGGCCCGTCCGGGGTCGCCGTGCTCGGCCAGCACCCGGAGGTAGGCGTCGGCCTGCACATATACCGGTGGGGCGGGTGGGGCTCGAACCCACGACCCAGGGATTATGAGTCCCTTGCTCTGACCGGCTGAGCTACCGCCCCGGAGCCGGGCGCACCCGGCTGCCGAGAGGCTACCCGGCGGTCGGGCCGCCGGTCGCTGCCCCGCTCACTAGAGTCGGGCCAGGGAGGTGCCGTGCGGGGCTTGCGAGGGGTGCCGTCCGGGGACGGCGACGGCTGGGTCCGCTGCGCCCTGGGGCACCGGCACTGGGGCCGGCACGGCGCGGCCGGTCTCCTCGTCCGCTGGACCGACGAGGGCGGTGTCCGCCGCATCCTGCTGGCGCAGCGCGTCGCCTGGTCGCACGAGGGCGGGACGTGGGCGCTCCCGGGCGGTGCCCGCGACAGCCACGAGACCGCCGAGCAGGCCGCGCTGCGGGAGGCCACCGAGGAGGTCGGCCTGGACCCCACGACGCTGACGCTGACCCACGAGCTCGTCGACGACCACGGCGGCTGGTCCTACACGACGGTCGTCGGGGACGCGGCCGAGCTGCCCGCGGTGGAGCCCGCCGCGGAGACCGACGCCATCGCGTGGGTGCCGCTGCCGGAGGTGCGGAGCTGGCCGCTGCACACCGGCTTCGCCACCACCTGGCCGCAGCTCGCGGCGCTGGACTGAGAGCCGCCCGCTAACGTCGCCGCCATGCCGCGCCTGCTCGTCGTGCACCACAGCCCGACCCGCCGGACGCGGGCGATGCTGGACGCCGTGGTCGGCGGCGCGACGGACGACACGATCACCGGCGTGGACGTCGTGGTCCGCGAGGCGCTCGCCGCCGGCCCGGACGATGCCCTCGCCGCCGACGCCTACCTGCTCGGGACGACCGCCAACATCGGGTACATGTCGGGGGCGCTGAAGCACTTCTTCGATCTGTCGTACAACGCCTGCCTCGACGTCACCGCCCGCCGGCCGTATGGCCTGTGGGTGCATGGCAACAACGACACGACGGGCGCCGTGGCCAGCGTCCGCAAGGTCACGACCGGGATGGCGTGGCGGGAGGCGTTCGAGCCGGTCTCGGTACTCAACGAGCCGTCGGAGGAGGACCTCGGTCGGTGCTACGAGCTCGGCGGCACGCTCGCCGCGCTGCTGTTGGCGGGCTAGGCCGCGTCCAGGGTCAGCAGCATGCGGGTGTTGCCCAGCGTGTTGGGGCGCACCCGGTCCAGGTCGAGGAACTCGGCCACGCCCTCGTCGGTCGACTGCACCAGCTCGCGGAACAGGCCGACCTCGATGTGCACGTCCTCCGCCGGCCGGAAGCCGTGGGCCGCGAAGAACCCGGTGGCGAACGTCAGGCACACCACCCGCCGCACGCCGAGCTCGCGCGCCCGGTCGAGCAGCGCCTCCAGCAGCCGCGAGCCGATGCCGGCGCCGCGCACGTCGTCGGCCACCGCCATGGTGCGCACCTCGGCGAGGTCCTCCCACAGGACGTGCAGCGCCCCCGCGCCGAGGATCCGGCCGGCCTGCTCGGCGACCACGAACTCCTGCACGTCCTCGTAGAGGGTGACCGCCGCCTTGGCCAGCATCAGGCCGGGGCCCGCGTGGGAGTCCACCAGCTCCTTGATGGCGCGCACGTCGGCGGTCCTGGCCCGCCGCACCTGGATCGTCACGGGGTCACCGTAACCAGCCACCGGGACCCTGCGTTCCCAGCCGCGACGCAGCGTGATCCTCTGGACAGGCGGGCAGGAACCGCTGGCCGACAGCGACGGCACCACGAGAGCGAGGGCCCCGGTGGACCAGTCCCCCATGAGCAGCGAGCCGACCGAGCGTGCCGCGAACGGCGGCTCCCTGACCGCCGCCCCCGGGGCCCGGCGCGCCGACCGGCTCGTGCTCTTCGGCATCACGGGCGACCTGGCCCGCAAGCTGGTGCTCCCCGCGCTGTACAAGCTCGTCGGTGACGGCACCTGGACCATCCCGATCACGGGCGTGGCGGCCACCGACCTGGACACCGCAGGCCTGCGGGCGCACATCACCGACAACCTCCGGGACGTCCTCGGCCAGTCGTCCCAGCAGCTGGACGAGGCCGTCGCTCGGCGCTTCACCGACCTCATCGACCTGGTCTCCGGCGACCTGCTGGACAACGGCACCTACCGCGCGCTCGCCGACGACCTGGGCGACGACCGCGGCTACCTGCTGCACTACCTCGCGGTGCCCCCGGCGCTGTTCGCCGCCATCGCGGACCACCTGCCGCCGGTCGGCCTCGCGCGCGACGCGCGGCTGGTCGTCGAGAAGCCGTTCGGCCACGACCCCGCGTCCGCCCGGGAGCTCGACGCCGAGCTGCACGAGAGCTTCGCCGAGGAGGACCTCTTCCGGGTCGACCACTACCTCGCGAAGGAGCCGGTCGAGGACCTCGCCGTGCTGCGGTTCGCCAACCCGCTGCTGGAGCCCGTCTGGAACCGGACCTACGTCCACGACGTGACGGTCACGATGGCCGAGCGCTTCGACGTGGCCGACCGGGGTTCGTTCTACGACGCGGTCGGGACGCTGCGCGACGTCGTGCAGAACCACCTCCTGCAGGTGCTGGCCATGCTGGCGATGGACGCGCCGGCCACCCGGGACGCGTCCGCCCTGCAGGACGAGCGGGTGCGGCTGCTGCGGGCCGTGCGGACCGCCGACCCGGCCGCCATGGTCCGCGGCCAGTACGACGGCTACCGCGGGACGAAGGGGGTGGCGCCCGACTCCCGCACGGAGACGTTCGTCGGCCTGCGGCTGGCGATCGACAACTGGCGCTGGTCGGGCGTGCCGTTCTACCTGCGGGCGGGCAAGGCCCTGACCGAGACGGTCCTCGAGGTGGTCGTCACCCTGAAGAACCCTCCCGTGCCGCTGTTCGGCAAGCCGCCGCAGCGCACGTTGCTGCGGTTCCGGCTGCAGCCGCAGCCCGCCATGACCTTCGAGCTGCTCGCGAAGCAGCCCGGCCCGGGGCAGACGACCCGGCCGATCGACGTGGGCGTGGACTTCACCCGCGCTCTCGGGACGACGCAGGAGGCCTACGAGCGGATCTTCACGTTCGCGGCCGCCGGCGAGCGGGGCCACTTCGCCCGCGCCGACGGGGTCGCCGAGGCGTGGCGCATCGTGGCGCCGCTGCTGGACCGCAGCGACACCCCCGAGCCGTACCAGCCCGGCACCTGGGGCCCGAAGGCGGCGGACGCCCTGGTGCGGGGCGGCTGGCCCGACCCGGTGCTGCCCGACTGACCGGCGCCGGCCGGCCGGGGATCGGCAGGGGTCAGGCCGGGCGCCCCCGCAGCTCCCGGTAGCGGCGGATCAGCGCGTTGGTCGAGCTGTCGTGCGCCAGGTCCGCCGTGGCGGGGGCGGTCAGCTCGGGCGCGATGCGCATGGCCAGCACCTTGCCGAGTTCCACGCCCCACTGGTCGAAGCTGTTGATGCCCCAGATCGTGCCCTGCGTGAAGACCTTGTGCTCGTAGCAGGCGATGATCTGGCCCAGCGTGTAGGGCGTCAGCCCCGGGATGAGCAGCGTGTTCGTCGGGTGGTTCCCGGCGAAGGTGCGGTGCGGGACCAGCGCCTCGTCGACGCCCTCCTCGCGCAGCTGCGCGGGCGTCTTGCCGAACGCGAGGGCTTCGGTCTGCGCGAACAGGTTCGCGACCAGCAGGTCGTGGTGCTCCCCCAGCTCCCGCGCGGGCACCACGACCCCCAGGAAGTCCGCCGGGATCAGCGAGGTCCCCTGGTGGATCAGCTGGTAGTAGGCGTGCTGGCCGTTGGTGCCCGGCGTGCCCCAGACGACCGGGCCGGTGTCGACGTCGACGGGAGCCCCGTCGAGCCGCACGGACTTGCCGTTGCTCTCCATGTCGAGCTGCTGCAGGTACGAGGACAGCCGCTCCAGGTACTGGCTGTACGGCAGGACCGCGTGCGTCTGCGCCCCGAAGAAGTCGCGGTACCAGATGCCGAGCAGACCCAGCAGCACGGGCACGTTGCGCTCCAGCGGCGTGTCCCGCATGTGCACGTCGATGGCCCGCATCCCCGCGAGGAACTCCCGGAAGTTGTCGGGCCCGATGGCCACCATCAGCGACAGCCCGATCGCCGACGGCACCGAGTACCGCCCGCCCACCCAGTCCCAGAACCCGAACATGTTGTCGGTGTCGATGCCGAACTCCGCGACGCCCGCGGCGTTGGTGCTGACGGCCACGAAGTGCTTCGCCACGGCCTCGTCGGCGCCGAGCCGCTCGACCAGCCAGCTGCGGGCCGTGCGGGCGTTGGTCAGCGTCTCCAGCGTGGTGAACGTCTTCGAGCTGATGATGAACAGCGTCGTGGCGGGGTCCAGGTCGCGCGTGGCCTCGTAGATGTCCGTGCCGTCGACGTTGCTCACGAAGCGGAAGGCCATGTCGCGGCGGCTGAAGTGCCGCAGCGCCAGGTAGGCCATGGCGGGCCCGAGGTCCGAGCCGCCGATGCCGATGTTCACCACCGTGGTGATGCGCTCGCCCGTGTGCCCGCGCCACTCACCGGAGCGCACCCGCTCGCTGAAGGCGGCCATGCGGTCGAGCACGGCGTGGACCTCGGGCACGACGTTGCGCCCGTCCACCTCGACCACGGCGTCGCGCGGCGCCCGTAGCGCGGTGTGCAGGACGGCGCGCCCCTCGGTCGTGTTGATCTTCTCGCCGGCCAGCATGGCCGCGTAGCGCTCGCGCACCCCGCGTGCCTCGGCCAGCTCGACGAGCAGCTGCAGCGTCGTGGCGTCGACGCGGTTCTTGCTGTAGTCGAGGTAGAGATCCTCCGCCTCGGCGGTGAACCGGGTGCCCCGCTCCGGGTCGTCGGCGAACAGGTCCCGCAGGTGGGCGTCCCCGAGCTTCTTGTGGTGCTTCTGCAGCGCCTGCCACTCGGGCAGCTCCGTCAGCGGCCCGGCCGTGCCGGCGTCCTTGCTCATGCCTTCTCCTGTTCGCGTGCATTCACGTCCGCGGCAAACCCTGCCCCGGTCGGCCCTCGATGACGCCTGCGGGCAGCGGCGCGTCGTCCGTGAAGCCGTCCTGCCGGCCGCCCCCGAGGGCCGGGTCCCCGAGCGCGATGGCCGCGACGACGACCAGCCACAGGTCGACCAGCCCCAGCCCCAGCCGCTGCAGGCCGCCGGCGTCCACGGCCCCGGCCGACGCGGCGAGCGCCAGGGCGGACCAGGCGCCGACCACCAGAGAGAGCACCCGCCCCCGCCGTCCCGCGTGGGCGAGCGAGCGGGCGGCCAGCAGGGGGATCAGCACCATCGAGCCGTAGGTGACGCTCGCGGCGGCCACGTGCAGCCGGTCCCCCGCGGTGGAGTACCCCAGCGCGAAGGCCGCGACGGCCAGCGACCCGGCCCCGGCGCCGATGGCGGCGCGACGGGCCCCGGCCGAGCCCGTGACCCGCTCGATGGTCCGCGCACCGAGCGGCACCAGCACGGCGAACGCGAGGAAGCCGAGGGTCATCCCCGGGGCGGACGACGCGCCCTTCTCCGCCAGGTGGCTGATCGTGGTGTGCCGGGGGCTGTACCCCGGCCGGCCCGTGCCGAGCACCGCCCACGCCGTGACGAACGCCAGCGGACCCGCCGCCAGCGCCACCGCCGCGCCCCGCGGGGAGAGCCTGCGCCGCCGGGTCACGCGGTCAGGCCGGCGACGTACCGGTCGACCGCGACCGCCAGCACGGGCAGGGGGACGCTGCCGCTGTCGAGCACCGCCGCGTGGAAGCCGGCGAGGTCGAACCGGTCCCCCGCCTTCGCCCGGGCCTCGTCGCGCAGCCGCAGCATCTCCGCCTGCCCCGTCAGGTATGCCAGCGCCTGCCCCGGCATCGCGAGGTACCGGTCCACCTCGGCAGCGAGGAACGCCTCGGACATCGCGACGTGGTCGGTGAAGTACTGCACCGCCCGCGCGCGGCTCCACCCGAAGGCGTGCAGGCCCGTGTCGATGACGAGCCGCGCCGCCCGGAACATCTCCGCGGTGATCGCGCCGATCCGCTGCCGGTCGTCGCTGTAGAGGCCCATCTCGCCCGCCAGCCGCTCGCTGTAGAGCCCCCAGCCCTCGGCGTACGCGGTGACGACCCACTGGGACTGGATGGGCGGCAGGCCCGCCACCTGCTGCTGCCGGCAGAGCTGCAGGTGGTGCCCGGGGACCGCCTCGTGGAAGGCGACGGCCTCCGTGTCCCACCCGGTCCCGGCGGTCGGCCGCACCGTGTTGAACCAGTACGTGCCCGGGCGGGTGCCGTCCAGGGTCGGCGGCGTGTAGTGCGGGGGCGTGCCCGCCTCCCCCACGACGTCCGGCATCGGCGCGACGCGGCACTCCGGGGGCAACGGCTCGGCGAACACCCCCGCGAGACTGCCCTCGGCCCGGCGCACCGCGGCCTCCGCGCCCGCGAAGGCATCGGCGACGCTGACCGCGGCGGCCGCCTCCCGCACCGCCGCGAGGACGGCCGGGAGGTCGGCGAGCCCGAGGCCCGCGCCGAGCTCCACCAGCTGGGCGGTGAGCCGCTCGATGGCCGCCAGTCCGCGCTGGTGCAGCTCCTCCGCGGTCAGCGGCAGGGTCGTGTGCACGCGGATGAGGCGCTCGTAGTCCGCCGCCCCGCCGGGCAGGTGCAGGAGCCCGGCGTGGTCGTCGCTGCGGGCCGCGGGCACCAGCCGGTCGCGGACCGTGTCCCGCCAGTGCACGAGGGCGGGGCGCAGCACGGTCTGCTCCAGCTGCCCCACGCGGCGACCCCAGTCCGCCGCGAGCTCCTCGGGCGGCGCCGGGGCGTGGAGGGCACTGATGTGCTCGGCCTCGAGCAGCGCGTCGACCCAGCTGATCGCCTGGAGCGCCAGCGACTCGACCGGGAAGCGGCCGCGCTCGGCGCCCTCCACCAGGCGGTCGGTGAGCTGCCGGACGTAGTCGCCGCTGCCCCGCAGCCGGGTGAGGAAGTCCTCCGCCGCCTTCGCGTCGGGCAGGACGGTCCGGGCCAGCACGGCCAGCAGCACGGCCGGGCCGGCGAACGGGAGCGGCGTGACCACGTGCTCGACCGTCGCCGCCGCCAGCTCGGCCAGCGTCGCCTCTGCGGTCTCGACGGCGCAGGCCAGCGTCACGGCGTCCGCGGCCGACAGGGTCGCGGGCTCGACGGTGCGCAACCGGGCCAGCAGCGCGACCACGTCGGCGGCGAGCAGCCGCTCCCCCTCCGCCGACGCGTCGGGGACGAGCGGGTCGTACTGCCGGAGCCCGAGCGAGCTGCCGAACAGGGGGCTGGCGTCGAGCAGCCGGGTGTGCAGCTCGTCGGCCAGGGCGCGCACGGTCATGCGCCCATCCTGCCGGAGAGACGGCTCCCCGCGCGTCATCCGGCCGTGTCGCCCGTTCCCAGGTCCGTCCCAGCCCGCCCCGTGGCCAGCGCGGCTGCGCGGTCGAGCAGGCGCCCCACCAGCGGCGCAGGCCCCAGCGCCGTCGCGAGCGCCGCACCGCCGGCCGCGAGGGGCACCAGGGCGCACCGCGCACCCGGACCGTCGAGCGGCGGCTCCGACAGCACGACCGTGCGGTCCGGCACCTCGGGCCCCACGACGACGAGGCTGCCTGCGCAGCGGGCGCCGGCCAGCACCGCGGCACCGGCCCAGCCGGGGCTCGCCGGACCCACGGCCACCCGCTGGGCCAGCACGGGCAGCCCGGCGCGGTGGACCCAGAGCTCCGACGCCGCGTCGCCGGGCGCCTCGGCCGTCCGGCCGGGCACCAGCAGCTCCCGCAGCAGCAGCCGGGCGTCCGCGGCGAGCGTGACCTCGGTGACGGTCGTGTGCCGGCACCCCGCGGCGGCGATCAGCGGCTCCCCCAGCCACACCAGCGACGCGCCGGCGGCGACGTCGATCCGGACGGCGAGCGTGGACGCCGGGGTTTCCGGGTCCGGCCCCGGGTGGGCCACCGTCGCGCCGGTGGCGCCGACGACGAGCGTCGCGCCCGGGCCCACCACGACCTCGAGGCTCAACTCGTCGCCGGGCAGCGGACCGGCGGCACCCCCGACGAGGTGCACGCGACCCTCCCCCGTCGGGCGGGGCAGCAGCGGGGCCGCACCCCGCAGCCGCGCCAGGGCCGTCGACCCGTCGCGCCGCAGGACGGCCGCGATCTCCGCGTGGGCGCGCACCGTCAGCCGGCGAGCGCGGGCGCGCCGCGCCCCGCCAGCCAGCGGTCGCGCTCGGCCAGCAGCCAGGCTGTGACCTCCGGCGCGTTCGGCTGCTCCACCAGGGAGGAGAAGACGACCGGTCCACCGTCCCGCTGCACCGCGGCGTCCCGGTCCATCACGGACAGGTCGGCCCCGACGAACGGCGCGAGGTCGGTCTTGTTGATGACCAGCAGGTCTGCGGTGCGCACCCCGGGGCCGCCCTTGCGCGGCACCTTGTCGCCGCCCGCCACGTCGATGACGAAGAGCTGCAGGTCGACCAGCCCGCGGCTGAACACGGCGGTGAGGTTGTCGCCGCCGCTCTCGACCAGCACCAGCTCCAGCCCGGGGAAGTCCTGCTCCAGCTGCTCCACCGCCGCCAGGTTCTCGCTGGGGTCGTCGCGGATGGCCGTGTGCGGGCAGCAGCCGGTCGTGACCGCCCGGATGCGCTCGTCGGGCAGCACCGCGTGGCGGCGCAGGAAGTCCGCGTCCTCCGTCGTGTAGATGTCGTTGGTCACGACCGCGAGGTTCAGCCGGCCGGCCAGCGCGCGGCACAGCGCGGCGACCAGCGCGGTCTTGCCGCTGCCGACCGGGCCGCCGATGCCCACCCGGAGGCAGGTGCGGCCGTTCGGCGCGCCGCCGGCGGCGTACAGGTCGGTGAGGCCGGTGAGCGGGTCGGTGTCCGGGTGGTCGCGGTGCACGACGGCTCCTCGGGGGTGGGGTGGGTCAGCTGGCGAACAGGGTCACGGGGGTGCCGGCGTGCTCCTCCGCGAGGAGGTCGGCCGCCGGGCCGGAGTCGGCGGGCAGCCGCGGCAGCACGGCGGCCGCCGTGGCGATGCACTCGGCGGTCGGCGCCAGCCGCGCCTGCACCGCCGCGACGAGGACGGGGTCGAGCCCCAGCAGTCGTACGGCCGCGGCGGCGGGACCGGCGAGGGTCGCCGTCGCGGCCAGCACCGCGGCCTGCTCCGGCCCGCACCCCGCCGCGGCGGCGGCGACCCCCAGC